>NZ_JAUBUY010000069.1:0-26526 GCF_036705565.1 Microcoleus sp. AT8-B5 | reverse complement strand
GAATTACAGTCAGAGATTTGTGGTGAACCCGCCCCTACGATACAAATCAAATTATTTCCTATTTTATTTATAAAATAGGGGAATAATGCAGATTGAGATTTACCGTTGGGTGGGGGCGGGTTTATTTAGATTATGAATTACAGTCAGAGATAGTTGGTGAACCTGCCCCTACCAGGTTTTATTGATTATTGCACCTCAATTTCTTCACAAACCAATTCAGCAATTTTTTTCGCCGCCCCCGATTCTCCTCGAACCGCACGCAAACGATCGCCCATTTGTGCTAATTTTTCAGGATGGCTCAAATAGTCGATCGCCAATTGAGCAATTACTTCCGGTTCCAGCTTCCCAATTAACTCCGGCACAATCTCCTCCTGTGCCCAAATATTCGGCCAAGCATAAAGCTTTCCCTTTCCCAATTGCCAGATTAGCCAATTAATCGCCGTAGCAAAAACTGAACCGACTAACGGCAAATTAGCCAGCAAACCGGGCAAACCATCCCAAGCTTTCATCGCATCCAATTGCTGCGTGGGTATCAAAACAATCATCGGTACGGCTAACGAACCCAATTCGGCAGTATTCGCTCCCACAGTAGTTAAACACAGGCTGCATTCTGATAGCAAATCGTAGGCGGGCGTCTGCGTCCAAAGTTCTACTTGCAAGTTATTTGCTGTCTGCAAAAACGGCGTTTCTGTTAAATGAAGTTCGGCGCTAGCGTTCTCAAATAAATGCAGGCAAGGATTTTGTTCCGGGTTGGCAAAACGTGCTAGAGTTTGCACATCTAAGGTAGGAGCAACGGGAATTACAAAGCGAGTTTCAGGGCGAAGGCGATGGATGGATTGGGCGATCGACAAACATAACGGTACACCTAAAGCTAATTTTGCCGCTTTAGAACCGGGCAACAATCCAATTAATTCTATTTTCCGTAGGGGCGGTGCCCCCGTCCCCGCCCTGCCCGATTTCCCGTTCCCTACTTCCGCGATCAAATCTCCAACAACTGTAAACTTATTAGCATAATTTTGGGGAATTTTAGCAAAAACTTCTGGTTTCATCGCCGCAAATTTATCAATCCAGCGATACCAGCGCGCGTCCCATTCAGCATAAATAACAGTGCGATATTTTAGCCTTTTTCCAATAACAACCGTAAAAAATTGATCGCCGCCTAAAAACAAAACAACTCCTGTTTCATACCAATCCCAATTTCCAGCAGTTTTGCCCGATAATAAGAATGGAAAAAAATGCTCCGGTGCTTGCACTCTGTCAACTTCTGGGTAGGAAGATGCGATTTGTGCTTCTTTCCCGGTGGCGTGCGGACAGGGGGACAGCACCACAGAGATTCGCGCTTGAGTGCCCGCGTTTGCCAATTGCTGGCGCAAAGCTTGCACGGCGGGACGCACCCAAGTTGCCAATTCTCCGGGGCCGTTGGAGAGGATTAAAATATCTACTGCCATAGGATTTAAGATTTGAAAGGATGCAAGGGAGAATTTATGACAAATTTAATTGATGCCGTCAAGACGGGTGATGTTGCCGCTGTAGAAAGTGCGATCGAACAGCGTGCAGATATCAATGCCAAAGATGAGGAAGGTGCGACGGCTTTGACAACTGCGGCTGAGGCTGGCAATTCGGCGATCGTCAAAAAATTGCTGGCGGTTGGTGCGGATGTCAACAGTCAGGATAATGACGGGTGGACGCCGTTAATGAGTGCCGCTGCTGCCGGACATACGGAGATTGTACAGCTTTTGCTGGAGGCGGGGGCGGATGTGAATGCTAAAACTAATTTTGGTTTGACGGCTTTGATGAGTGCTGCAGGTAGCGGGCGCACTCAAGTTGTGGAATTTTTAATCGATAAAGGAGCTGATATCAAAGCGTATGATAATAATACTTGGACTGCCTTAATTTGGGCGTCTTCCGAGGGTCACAAAGATGCGGTTGAGGTTTTGAAGCTAGCGCGCGATCGCCATTAGAACTATTGCCAAAATACAATGCACCCCACCCCAACCCTCCCCTTAGTAAGGGGAGGGGGCAAGATTATTCTTGTTTCCCCCCTTAATAAGGGGGGACTAAGGGGGGTGAATTTGACTTTTGCCACATATAATAGATTAAAAACTTAGAAACCGGGTTTATTCGAGAAACCCGGTTTCTGGAGGGTACAATTAATGAATAAATTTGCCCTTTTCCTATCATGGTACTGTTCGATCGAGAAATGCGTTTGCCAACTAGCGCCGAACTTCCTTCTTCGGATGATACTCCTGTGGATAACGAAAATCAAAACTTTCTTCCCAACTTACTGTTATTCTTGCTCAAATTTCACTGGCTGCAGCGGAACGACTGGTTTTTTGCCGTGGATATGGGAGTTTATCACACGACGTGAGTAAGTCATCTGGTTCCAATCGTTCCTGACGGCTTCTTGAGTTTGGGTGTCGAAAGATTCAAAGGCGATACTTTGCGCCTTAGTTACGTCCTGTGGGAAGAAAATAATATTCCCCCGATTTTTGCCCTAGAGATTGTTTCTCAAACTTACGGCGGTGAATACGATAAAAAAATTGATATTTATGCCCGGTTGGGCGTGCTGTACTATGTGATTTACAATCCCTACTACTGGCGACGAGACCAACATCAACCGTTTGAAGTTTATCGTTTGGTAAATGGCGAGTACGAACAGCAAATTGGTGAACCTTTCTGGATGCCGGAAGTGGGTTTAGGCATTGGTCGAGGTCGTTACAGCGATGGGGAAACACCGTTGGAGGTTTTGTACTGGTTTGACGAACGAGGTAGTAGGTATTTGACGGCTGAAGAATTGGTAGATCAATATCGCGATCGCTTCGGCGAGTTGCCGGAATAGGCAAGTGCGATCGCCCATTTTTTGAAAGTGCGATCGTAGCAACAGCACACCAATGCCACCCCCGAATAGGTGCGATAATTCTATCCAATTAAAAGTGTTGCAAAAGGCGATTCTGGTAATAGATTCAACTTGAGATTTCCGCCACCTTCAATAACCGCGATCGTGTCAAAGCGACTAACTTGAGTAACTCCATTTTGAAAATCGGTTGGAAAGCCGTTCGTTTGGATAGCTAAATCTCGATTATTGTTGATCGGAACAATCAAGAATTGCTCTAAATCATACCCTGCTAGCTGGATGCTGTCCTGACCTTGGGTAAAGTTCCGAATAGTAGCAAAACCCGACCCGATGTAGAACTGTGCGATTCCGGCCGGGTTCCCCTTACTGCCTACTAAAGGTGTACCAAGTACAAATGTATCGCGGCCACTACCGCCAAGGAGAGTATCGAATTCATTGTTGCCGTCACTTTCATAATTTCTACCGGAACCAAAGCCATTACCTGTACCTAAACCTACTTCAACTCCAATTAATTCAACTTTCCCCATCCCGGAACCAGTCAGGATGTCATTCCCGGAAGTTCCGACAAAAGTAGCAGACCGATTTGGCTCGTTTTTGCCGAAATTGACGTAATGTTCGCGACCAGTTTTCAAGGCTCCCGATTCTACAAACGGCAGAATGTCGAGGTTTTTTTGTAAGTATTCCGGTTCCAATAAAGAAGTCCCAAACTGACCGTCTTTGATGCCGAATTCAATGAAATGCTGGTAGCCATTTTTAAAAGTTCCATTCTGAATAAACGGCTGCAACTGTCGGTTATTTGCTACATAAAACGCTTCGTCATACTCAGCGGATACGCGAGTGCGACCTTCTTCGTAACCGAACTGGATAAAGTGGTCTAGCCCGGTCGCAAAAGGCGCATTTGGGTTGTTGGGGGTGCGGACTAAGGCAGCGATGTCGGGGTTGCCCGCAAGGTAAGTAGCTTCGTCAAAATATCGCGATACTTTAGTTAAGCCCCCGGCTTGACCGAATTTTTCAAAGTGTTCTTTTCCAGATTGGATAACTCCTGCATCAATGGCTGGTTTCACCCAAGGATATTGAGCAAGGTAGTATTTTTCGTCAAAAATTGCGTAATTAGCCATGTTTTCCCACTGCGGCTTTAATGAGCTGTTTATGCAATTTATCAATAATCTGAAACTGAGACAATTACCTGATCGGGTGATTTTTTCCAAGTGTCAGTCAAATCTCATTTAAGCTCTATAAAGATGTCGTAATTCATCGTTGTTTATTGGAGAAAGTAAAGTGCGATCGCGGAATGCGAGTTGTTGGCATAGGAAAGTGCGATCGCACTCCCCAGCAGCAATCAGGCAAATCCTGAATACCTTCGATATTTCTACCCAAGTAAAGCTCTAAAAAAACTAGAGTCTGGTAATGGATTCAACTTGAGATTTCCGCCACCTTCAATAACAGCCAGCGTGTCAAAGCTACTAATTTCTGTAACTCCATTTTTAACGACGGGCAAGCCGTTGGTTTGAATAGCTAAATCTCGATTATTGTTAATGGGAAACACCAATAATTCCTCTAAGGAAGTCCTTACTAGCTGAATATTATCCTGACCTTGGGTAAAGTTCCGAATTGTCGCAAAACCCGGCCCGATGTAGAACTGTTGGAGGTTCGACAAGCCCCCCATCGTGCCTAGTGGCAACTCTGACAAGTCGCCGAGCACGAATGTATCGCGACCGCTACCGCCAATTAGAGTATCGAATTCATTGCTGCCGTCACTTTCATACCGTCGAAGGCCCCTAGGGGCTTCTACTTCAACTCCAATTAATTCGACCTTCCCCACCCCTAAACCAGTGAGGATGTCATTGCCGGAAGTTCCGACAAAAGTCACCGGCCGACCGGTCGGATCGAATTGCCCAACCTTGAAATAGTATTCGCGAGGGGTTTTCAAGGTTCCAGATATGATCAGCCCAGCGGCCTCGTTATTGAAGAATTGTGGTTCAAAGAAAGAAGTAGGCAACCGACCGTCTTTTACCCCGAATTGAATGAAATGCTGGTAGCCATTTTTAAACGTTCCATTCTGAATAAACGGCTGCAAATCTCGGTTAGTTGCTACATAAAACGCTTCGTCATACTCAGGCGATACGCGAGTGCGACCTTCTTCGTAACCGTATTGGATAAAGTGATCTAAGCCTGTAGCAAAAGGCGCATTTGGATTGTTAGGAGTGCGGACAAAGGGTTTAAGCTCTGGATTTCCCTCAAGGTAAGTTTCTTCGTCAAAATACCGCGATATTTTGGTGAGGCCGGCGGCTTGACCAAATTTTTCAAAGTGTTCTCTTCCAGATTTGATGATGCCTGCATCAATGGCTGGTTTCAGCCACGGATATTGCGAAAGGTAGTATTGTTCGTCGAAGATATCGTAATTCATAGTTGGCTGTTTAAAGTAAAGTGCGATCGTACTTTTTTATAAAACCATCGCCCACCACCAATAAAAAATCATTAATCATCAGCCTGAGCTAATGACTAATGACCAATGACTAATGACCAGTGACCAATGACTATCCAATCAAGAAAGTACCATTACCGTTAGATTCTTGGAAGCTTAAACCCAAGCTTGCTCCTCCTTCAATCACGCCTAGCACGTCTCCAAAACGCTGGATTGACAAATTGCTACCAACCGGAGTCAGGCTGTAGCCGTTTAAAGAAGTTCCTTGCAGTTGGATAAAATCGCTTTCTATGTCGAAGTTGCGAATGGTAGCTTGACCGTTACCCAAATACAGCGGTGTCGGGGTGACATTCCCGGCTGTAGCAGGAACTCCGAGTACGAATCTATCAGCTCCCGGACCACCAATCAGGACATCGAATTCATTTGTGCCAAAGCTTTCATACTGCCGATTGCCTTGGGGATCAATACCTACTTCCACTCCCACAAGTTCGACATCGCCCACGCCCACACCAGTTAAAACATCGTTGGTACGGGTGCCGACAAAAGTCGCGTCGCGGGCAGGCTCAAATTGTCCAAAATTGAAAAAGTGTTCGCGCCCTGTTTTCAAGTTTCCAGAGTTGACAAACGGCACGATGTCGGGGTTTTCTTTTAAGTATTCCGGTTCAAAAAATGAAGTCCCAAACCGACCTTCTTTTGCCCCGAATTGAATGAAATGGTCGAAGCCTGATTTGAAAGTTCCGTTTTGAACGAACGGTTGGAGTTCAGAGTTGTTTGTTAAATAAAAGCTTTCGTTGTATTCGGGTGATACTTGGGCGCGGCGCTGTCCTTCATCGTAACCGAACTGGATAAAGTGATCGAGGCCTGTAGCAAAAGGTGCGTTTGGGTTGACTGTGCGGACAAAGGCTGCGAGGTCTTGATTCCCAGCAAGGTAAGCATTTTCGTCAAAATAACGCGATACTTTGGTTAGACCGCCGGCTTGACCAAATTTTTCAAAGTGTTCTCTCCCAGATGAGATGACTCCGGCGTCAATGGCTGGTTTGACCCAAGGATATGAAGCCAGGTAGAATTGTTCGTCGAAAATTGCGTAGTTAGCCATGTTTTCCCCCTAAAGTTTTGATGAGTTTGATCGTGAATATTCATTAGTTTTCGATGAACTGGAGCGCCGATCAGGAATTTACACCAAACGGACGTTATAAAATGGTTTTAAGTTCCTGGTATAATATCACTTTTTGTGACTCAGCAATTATCCGAAGGCTACATTATGCCTTCAAAAATTATACCTTTTTCCCCTCAGTTAATTGCTCTATCGCAAGTGTGATCACTTCTACAAAAGTGGGAACTTTTTTCAGGATTTTTTTCTCAATTTTTTGTTAATTTTAAATTATTTTTATCCTAATAATTAATCGTATACATATAATCACAATAAAGTCAAGTAAACTTTTGTAAATAAAAATTGGAGTATTTGCTCAAGGAATTTATAAAAAAATGTAACGAAAATTTGACCTAAATTTGTCGAATTGTGTCATGTGCAGGCTCAAATCGCCTAATGGCAAGCGTTTTCTGGTAAAAATGCTTATGGGATAAAAAAATTCCCGATTCCCGAAAACAGCATCTTAAAGGAGCCTAACCGGATGTTCACTCACGTCAAGCCCACCATTCGCCACGTTGTGCCGGAAAACTTGCAGGGGCGATCGCTCATGAAGGTGGTCTATGTCGTACTGGAACCGCAGTATCAAAGCGCCCTGTCGGCAGCGGTTCGATCGATAAACCAGAAAAATCCGAATTTGGCAATAGAAATCAGCGGCTACCTGATCGAGGAACTCCGCAGCCCGGAAAATTACGAGGCCTTCAAGCGGGATGTGGCGGATGCCAATGTATTTATTGCTTCTCTAATTTTCATCGAAGATTTGGCAGAAAAAGTTGTAGCGGCGGTGGAACCGCTGCGCGACAGCTTGGATGTCGCCGTCGTCTTCCCGTCGATGCCAGGGGTGATGCGACTCAATAAAATGGGCAGTTTCTCGATGGCACAGTTGGGACAAAGCAAAAGTGCGATCGGCGAATTCATGAAAAAACGGAAGGAAAAATCCGGGAGTTCCTTCCAAGACGGAATGCTGAAACTGCTGCAAACTTTGCCGAAAGTGCTGAAATATTTGCCCATCGACAAAGCCCAAGATGCCCGCAACTTCATGCTGAGTTTCCAGTATTGGCTGGGAGGTTCCCAAGAAAACTTGGAAAACTTCCTGCTGATGCTGTCACATAAATATGTCTTCAAAGGCCAGTCACAGCCGACTTTCCAAGAACCTGTTGTCTACCCAGACATGGGAATTTGGCATCCTTTGGCATCGTCGATGTTTGAAGATGTAAAAGCATATCTGACTTGGTTTAATGCCCGTACAGATATTTCTGCGGATCTCAAAGATCCCCTCGCACCCTGCATTGGTTTAGTGTTGCAACGCACTCACTTAGTCACGGGAGATGACGCGCACTATGTAGCAATGGTGCAGGAATTGGAGGCAATGGGGGCGCGGGTGGTGCCGATTTTTGCCGGCGGTTTGGACTTCTCGAAACCTGTGGAAACTTTTTTCTTGGAAGTCGGGGCAAAAGGTGTGACACCTCTGCCGATTGTTGATGCGGTGGTTTCTCTGACTGGTTTTGCTTTGGTGGGCGGCCCGGCGAAACAAGATCACCCGAAGGCGATCGAATCTTTGAAAAAATTAAATTGCCCTTACATGGTGGCTTTGCCGCTGGTTTTCCAAACGACGGAAGAATGGGAAGATAGCGATTTAGGCTTGCACCCGATTCAAGTTGCTTTGCAAGTTGCGATTCCTGAGTTGGATGGTGCGATCGAACCGATTATTGTGTCGGGACGCGATGGCGCAACTGGCAAGGCGATCGCCCTGCAAGATCGAATTGAAGCAATTTCCCAGCGCGCCATGAAATGGGCAATGCTGCGCCGCAAACCAAAATTAGATAAGAAAGTTGCGATCACAGTTTTCAGTTTTCCTCCAGATAAAGGCAACGTCGGAACAGCAGCTTACTTGGACGTTTTCGGCTCGATTTACGAAGTATTGAAAGCCTTAAAAGGTAATGGTTACGACTTGCCAGAATTGCCGGATTCCGCCGAAAAACTGATGCAAGAAGTCATCCATGACGCAACAGCCCAATACCAAAGTCCCGAATTAAATATTGCTTACCGGATGTCCGTAGCTGAATACGAAGAATTCACTCCTTACTCGGAACGGTTGCAAGAAAATTGGGGGCCGCCTCCGGGACATTTGAACAGCGACGGACAAAATTTGCTGATTTTTGGCAAACATTTTGGCAATGTGTTTATCGGAGTGCAACCTACTTTTGGATACGAAGGCGATCCGATGCGGTTGTTATTCTCTCGTTCTGCTAGCCCGCACCACGGTTTTGCTGCTTACTATACATATTTGGAGCGCATTTGGGGTGCGGATGCGGTGCTGCACTTTGGCACTCATGGTTCGCTAGAATTCATGCCCGGTAAGCAGATGGGAATGTCTGTCGATTGTTATCCTGACAGTTTGATCGGCAAGATTCCTAACCTCTATTATTACGCTGCTAATAATCCGAGTGAGGCAACAATTGCTAAGCGCCGCAGTTATGCTGAAACAATCAGTTATCTGACTCCTCCGGCTGAAAATGCTGGGTTGTACAAAGGTTTGCAGGAACTCAGCGAGTTAATTGCTTCTTATCAAACTTTGAAAGAGACTGGGCGCGGTGTGCCGATTGTGGATGCGATCGTCGAAAAATGCCGTTTGGTGAATTTGGATAAGGATATCGCGTTACCTCCCGAACAAGAACGAGGGGTTGCTGCGGATATGACTGCCGAGGAACGGGATAATTTAGTTGGCTTGGTTTACCGCAAGTTGATGGAGATTGAGTCGCGGTTGTTACCTTGCGGTTTGCACGTGATCGGTAAGCCGCCGACTGCTGAAGAGGCGATCGCAACTTTGGTTAACATTGCCAATTTAGACCGGGAAGAAGACGGATTAATCAGTTTGTCGCGGATTATTGCTCAAAGTCTCGATCGCAATATTGACGAGATATACACCAACAACGACAAAGGCATTTTAGCAGATGTTGAATTGTTACAAAACATCACCTTAGCCTGTCGGGATGCTGTTGGCGCTTTGGTGAAGGAACAAACTGATGCTGAGGGTCGAGTTTCCCTGGTTTCCAAGTTGAATTTCTTCAACATGGGCAAGAAAACACCTTGGATTGAAGCCTTGCACGCAGCGGGTTACAAAAAGGTCGATCCAGAACTGATTAAACCGCTGTTTGAGTATCTAGAATTCTGCTTGGAACAAGTTTGCGCCGATAACGAATTGGGCGCATTATTGCGCGCCCTAGAAGGCGAATACATTATCCCTGGCCCAGGCGGCGATCCGATTCGCAACCCGGATGTTTTGCCGACTGGGAAGAATATGCACGCTTTGGACCCGCAGTCAATCCCCACCACAGGGGCGATTAAGTCTGCTAAGGTTGTAGTCGATCGGCTGTTAGAAAGACAGCGCGTTGATAACGGCGGAAATTACCCAGAAACCATCGCCGTTGTGTTGTGGGGAACCGACAACATCAAGACTTACGGCGAATCCCTCGCCCAAGTAATGTGGATGGTGGGAGTGAAGCCAGTTCCCGACGCTTTGGGCCGGGTAAACAAACTCGAATTGCTTTCTTTAGAAGAGTTGGGACGCCCTCGGATCGACGTAGTAATTAACTGTTCTGGCGTATTCCGCGACTTGTTCATTAACCAAATGAATTTGTTAGATAAAGCCGTGAAAATGGCAGCGGAAGCCGACGAACCGTTAGAAATGAATTTCGTCCGCAAACACGCATTGAAGCAAGCGGAAGAAATGGGAATCAACCTGCGACAAGCAGCAACCCGCGTATTTTCCAATGCCTCTGGTTCCTATTCATCTAACGTCAACTTGGCGGTGGAAAACAGCACTTGGGAAAGCGAAGCCGAGTTGCAGGAAATGTACTTAACTCGCAAATCCTTCGCCTTTTCTTCCGACAATCCCGGAACAATGGAACAAGACCGGAAGATTTTTGAATCATCCTTGAAAACTGCGGAAGTCACCTTCCAGAACTTGGATTCTGCCGAGATTTCCCTAACCGACGTGTCGCACTATTTCGACTCCGATCCGACTAAATTGATCGGCAGTTTGCGCGCAGATGGGAAGAAACCGACATCCTTTGTTGCTGATACCACCACAGCCAACGCGCAGGTGCGGACGCTATCAGAAACAGTGCGTTTAGATTCGCGCACAAAGCTGCTGAATCCGAAGTGGTACGAGGGGATGTTGTCGCACGGTTATGAAGGCGTGCGGGAGATTTCTAAGCGTCTGGTGAATACGACTGGATGGAGTGCGACGGCGGGCGCTGTGGATAATTGGGTGTATGAGGATGTCAACACTACGTTTATCCAAGATGAGGAGATGCAGAAGCGTTTGCTTAACTTAAATCCTCATTCGTTCCGCAAGATTGTCAGCACTTTGCTTGAGGTGAATGGCCGGGGTTATTGGGAGACTTCGGAGAACAATTTGGATCGTCTGCGTGAGTTGTATCAGGAGGTGGAAGACCGGATTGAGGGGGTAGAATAGGATTGTTTGGGGCAGGCCTCTGGGCCTGCCTCTTGACTATGATTAGAATATTCCACTTGGTAGCGATACCTGTGGCTTAAGTGACGAACAAATCTTTAGATATATTTGGAGTGATTGGCAATGAAAGCAGATAGTTGGAAAATTGCCAAAGTTTTCAGTTCCGGTGGTGAAATTCATTATGTTATGCCCCACTTTCAACGCCAATATAGTTGGGAAAAAACTGAATGGGAAGTGTTATTAAAGGATGCGATCGCAATTTATGATGAATACGATCCCGAAAAAGAACCAGAACATTTTATAGGATCTCTGGTAGTCATCAATCATGGAACACGCGGCATAATGACAGCTTTTAACTTGGTTGATGGCCAGCAACGTTTGACCACCTTATCCTTACTATTTCTTGTTTTGCGGGATATTATCAAGCCCACCGATCAAAAGCTTGCTAAGAAAATCAATAAATTTGTAGTCAATTCAGATGAAGAAGGCGAAGGTGATGTTTATTTTAAACTTTTACCAACCAATAAATATGGCGATCGCCAAGCTTATCAAGCGATTATTTTAGAAGAAAATTATAAGCAATTTACTGAATCTGGCATACCTAAAGCTTATAATTATTTTCTTCCCGAAATCGAATCTAAAGTTAAAGAAGGTGAACTAGATATTGGTAAGTTTTTTACAGTATTACAGAACTGTTTTCAACTTGTTTTCATAGAACTTAATAAAGATGAAAATCCTTATCATATTTTTGAAAGTCTGAATGCCAAAGGCAAACCGTTAACTCAGGCCGATTTAGTCCGCAACTATATGGCGATGATGTTACCAACATCTCAGCAAGAAAATGC
The DNA here is from genome assembly GCF_036705565.1 of Microcoleus sp. AT8-B5. Taxonomy (NCBI): domain Bacteria; kingdom Bacillati; phylum Cyanobacteriota; class Cyanophyceae; order Oscillatoriales; family Microcoleaceae; genus Microcoleus; species Microcoleus sp. AT8-B5. Next base: position 14,778 of record NZ_JAUBUY010000069.1, on the reverse strand, counting down.
TTTTACTAAATATTGGGAAAAAATTGAGGGATTATTGCAAGAAAAACGAATAGTTGGGAAATCAGGGATGGGTGAATTAACGGCTTTTCTTCGGCATTATTTAGCAATGGAAACGAGAAATCTTTGTGCCGAATCCCATATTTATGCACGATTTCGTGATTATTGTAAAAAATTAGATGACCAAGCATTTGTCCTAGAAATTGCTAATCTCCTAAAATTTGCTGAATATTATGACAAACTACTGCGACCTGACAATGAAGACAACGAAAATATTAAAATAGTATTATTGCGCCTCAATACTTTCGACCTTTCTACTGCTTATCCGTTTTTATTAACGCTCTATAATGAGTATAAATCTCAAAAGATTGATCGTGAGGAGTTTATCGAATGCTTAAAATCACTAGAAAATTATTTGGTTCGTCGGTATATTTGTGGAAAACAAACAAACTATCTTAATAAAATGTTCCCCTCCATTTGGAAAGATGTAGAAGCAATGAAAAATGAAGATGAAGAAATCACTTTGCCAGAAGCTTTGCAAAAAGTTTTGATTGCCAAGCAATATCCTAATGATAATGATGTTAGACAATCAATTAAAAGCCGTCAACTTTATGAGAAAAACACTCACAAAATATGTCTTGTTATAGAAACAATTAATCGCCACTTGTCTAAGGGAAAAGGTGGGTTTACTGTCCTTGATCAAAAATCAACTATTGAGCATATTTTGCCACAAACGTCAAGCGAAGATTGGGAGAATGAACTTGGAGGTGAATTTCAACAAATCTACCGAGATTATTTACATACCTTGGGGAATTTAACTTTAGTTACTCCTGAGTGGAATTCACAACTTTCTAATTCATCATTTCTGGTGAAAAAGCAAAAACTGGCTGAACACGCTTTGCGAATTAATAGTGACTATTTTTCTCAAAGTATTAACCGATGGGATGAAAAAGCTATTCTCGAACGAGCTAATTTTCTCAGCATTAAGTTTATCGAAATTTGGCCATCTCTTGGAGAACATGAAGTATTTCCTACTCGCACATCCGGTAAGCCAAAGTTGATTAAAATCTGTGGTGACGAAATTCCACTTCCTAAGCAAACCTGGCGACAAGTTACAATTCAATGCTGTGAGTGGGTGATTAAAAATAGATCGGATCGCTTTGAAAAGGCTAGAAATTTACTTAAACCTCATTTCCAAGAGAATCGCCCGGATAAAAATAGTGATGGAAATGAATGGCAGAAGTTAACAAATGGATATTGGGTTAATTTACACAAACCTGCGAAGGATCATAGAAAATTTTGTCGTCGTTTTCTAGAAGCAGTTGGGATCTCAGAAGACGATTGGAGTATCGAATATGTCAGTGATTAGGAATGATTATTTATAGTTTTGTTAAAAGGAAGAAGTATTACAACCATGATGACTTACAAAGGTTACAGTGCTAACATTGAAGTAGATTTAGCAGCCGAAATTCTTTTCGGACGAGTCCTCGATATTAATGACGTAGTGACTTTTAAAGCACAAACTATTGAAGAAGCTCGCCAAGAATTCCAAAATTCGATCGATGATTATCTAGACTTTTGCAAAGAATTAGGACAGGAACCTGATAAACCATTTTCAGGTAAACTTCCCTTCCGCACTACTCCCGAACATCACCGCAAAATCTTTATTGCAGCAAAGAAGGCTGGCAAAAGTATTAACAATTGGATGGATGAGGTTTTAATTAAGGCGGCAGAGCAAGCAATTAACACTTAATTAGCTTAGGATTGCGATCGCCCTCGCAACTCAGTCAATATGCTACAATCCCCAATAAAGGTCATTTAGCCCGCGATAAAATACCGCTATGACTACCCTCACCCTCAATCTAAACCCAATTATTAAGCTGACAGACGAGCAATTTTTTCAACTCTGTCAGGAGAATGAAAATATTAGATTGGAACGCACAGCGCAAGGAGAATTAATTATCATGTCACCAGCAGGAGGGGAAACTGGAAGCAGCAATGCAGGATTAACAGCACAGATTTGGATTTGGAATCAGCAGAGTAAACTGGGTAAAGTTTTTGATTCTTCAACAGGGTTCAAACTTCCTAATAATGCAAATAGAGCGCCTGATGCTTCTTGGGTAAAATTAGAACGCTGGGATGCACTAACTTCCGAACAACAAAAGAAATTTCCCCCCATTTGTCCTGATTTTGTGGTTGAGTTAATGTCTCCCAGCGATAGTTTGAAAGACACTCAGGATAAGATGAAAGAATATCGAGATAACGGTGCTGTTTTAGGTTGGTTGATTAATCGCAAATCACGGCAAGTAGAGATTTATCGTCAGGATCGAGAAGTTGAAGTGTTAGAATCTCCAGCCACTGTATCAGGTGAAGATGTTCTCCCCGGATTTATTTTGAATCTTGAATCAATCTGGTAATGTACGCGCGTGCGAAGCTATCCCGCAGGGAATCGCACCTGTCCAATGTTTAAGAGAGTAAAATAGAGTTAAAGTTCTCGTGGAGTATTTGCAATGGTTCAAACCCAGGCGTACAGTAAAGAAGAGCTTGCAGGTTCTCACCTGATTTTACATGATATCAGTTGGGAAACCTACGAACAGTTGTTAGAAATATTTGCGGAACGTTCAACGCCGCGCATGACTTACTATCAGGGAACTTTAGAACTCATGGTACCTTTACCAGAACATGAGAGGTATAGCTGGACTCTCGGTAGGCTAATTGTAGCGCTGTCTGAGGAAATTGGGATTGAAATTATGGGATTAAAATCATCTACTTGGCGTTCGGAACCCAAAAAAGCTGGTAACGAAGCTGATGAATGTTTTTATATCCAAAATGAAGCTTTAATGCGGGGAAAGTTAACTATCGATCTCAAAAATGACCCGCCGCCAGACTTAGCTGTGGAAATGGATTTGACTAGCTCATCTATCAATAAAATGGCGGTTTATGCGGAACTTAAAGTGCCGGAGGTTTGGATTTGGAAGAAGGGGAAACTAATAATTAATATTTTAAATGATACGGGTTATGTCGAGTCGGAAACCAGTTTGGCATTTGGCTCGTTTCCTGTCAAAGAACTGGCACAGTTTATGCACCTAGACTCAGACAAGGGAGAGAATGCGAGAATTAGAGAGTTTCGGGAATGGGTGCGATCGCACTTACAGCATATTCCAGGTTTGTGAAGTACACCTCAGAAACCGGGTTTCTTTACAGTTCTAGCCTTTAAACTGATTCTGTTCAAGAAACCCGGTTTCTCTGTACTACACATATATGGAATATGCTGTAAATTAAATCCGGGTTTGTTACCTCGACATCTTGCACCATTTTTAATAACCTGTAGGGGCGGGTTCGCCAATAGCCTGAAAGATTGCAGACAGATTAAATAAACCCGCCCTCGTCCCCTACTCCCCACGAATAACCCTGTCTGGTAAAATAAAGACGGCGGTTGAAACCGCTTCTACACCAACAAAGTCCGGATGGTGCGCGGACTAAGAATACTGAGTTTTCACATACTGTTTCACCACTGAATTCAAACTAAACAAAGTTATCTCTTCCTGTTCCTGCGTATCTAATAAAAACCGATTTCCAAGAGATCGCACTGCATTTACTATTTCTGACGGCGAAAATGGTATTTTGTTGAAAATTTGCGACACAGCAACGGGTTCAAGTTGATTAGCCAGGTGAACCATCACTGCTAACTCTGCCGCAGTCAAACGCCCAAAAGGTTGAGATAACTGAGATTGCAACCCTTCATCTAAAATCGGCATCTCGCACTGCAAAAATTCAGAAACTCTCCCCCCAAATAACTCTTGAATCAGCGTTGCAGTGAACTCCAACCACAGAGGATTGCCTTGATAAATGTCAATCAAAGTTGACCATGTTTCCTCATCGAATAACTTTTGGGAGTTCAAAATTTCTTTAGCTGCTTCTCCTAAACTTCCCAATACAAGACATCGCACGGGATGATTATCTTTTGATAATCTGGCAATTTCTCGGGGTTTTTCCCAACTATTCAATATCAAACAACTTTGATGACAAACTTCGGCAATTAGTTTAAAAAATAACTGATAATCTTCATGTCCAGTTTTATATTGTCCCGCTAGTTGTCCGCTGCCCAAAAGCATCTGTACGTCATCGAGGACAATCAGACATCGGTTTTTTCGCAGGTAATCGAGGATTTTGGCGATTTTGGTTTCGATGTTTTGGGGAATTTCTGATTGTTGGGAAAAGATTTGCAGCAGGTTGGTGAGGGTTGGATCGAGGGTTGGGGAAAAGCGGAGGCTGCGATAGATGACGTAATCGAATTGGGTTTTGATGCGATCGATCAGGCTTAGGGAGAGGGTTGTTTTGCCGATGCCGCTAATACCTAAAATGGTAATGAGGCGAATCTCTTGATTAATTACCCAATCTTTGAGAGTAGAGAGTTCGTTATTTCGGCTGTAAAAATAGGGAAATTTAGGGGCGTTATTGAGGTGAAGTTTAGGGCTAAATATTTTTTGCTTTGAGGGTGAGTTATTTTTGGGATGATTAGTTTTGTTACAGACGCTAATGTTATTAGTAACCCCTACAATACCACTAACAATTACACCAGAAACTTGATTAAAATTTGTTTTTTCTAAAATAGCTTTAACGTTAGCTTTTCTAACCTTTTCTCCTAATAACTCAGACAAAAGTTTCCATAAATCAGAAGCGGTATCACCGACATGACTTTCACTATATCCAGATTTGATAGCAATTTCAGAATAAGTTTTATCTTGTAAAGTACCTTCTAAAACAGATTTTTGTATAAAATCCAGATGTGACCCTGTTTTCTCAAAAAGTAGCTCATCTAAAATATCAACAACCTGGGCTATGTTCATAAATTAAAAAGATGTGATAATTTTAGTCATTATATCATAAGTTTCCTAAGTTTCCTAAGTTTCCTAATTTAATTGTCATTATTAAGTCCCGAAGTTTCCTAAACAGGTACTTGGTTGATGTAGTTTAGAATATTTTAAAACGTATGTATCTTACCACACAGGAGTTTTTTAAATGAAAATTAAAACTTTTGTAATATTAGGTTCCCTGTTTGCCAGTTTGGGATTTTTTTCAGCAACAACAGTATTAGCTCAAGGCAAAATTGTAAATTATCAAGGGAAACAATATCTTGTACTACCAAAAAGTGAAGAACTAGGACCAAGTGTGCGCTGTAGCCGTGATGGTGAAAGCTGCTATTCTTTAGGTATAGTTGATTGCAACGAAACGGCGTGTATATATGGATTGTCTCTGATCACTACGAGAACTATATTTCATAACCCTATCCATGCAGATGCTTGCTGGCGTGTCGGTTCTACCTATGAATACATCCTTGCAACCAGTGGTGTTGACTGTAGAATATATGGAGTGTCTAATCGAGTAATTCAAGAAAAAATGAGGCAGGGAGAAGATACTAAAAGAAGATTAGATGATGCTTATCGAAGGCTTCGAGAATTAAGCAATTAATCAGGTGACTTTGCACTAAATTACCTTCAGATTCAATAGGGTGATCCGTCCCTCAAACTAAACGTAGATTGATGTTTGCGTAGTTCAAATAAAATCACAGGCGATCGCCCTGATTTTCCCAAAGTGCGATCGCCCTTATCTTCCCAAAGTGCGATCGCCCTTATTTTCCCAAAGTACGATCGCCCATCTCTTCCTCAAGTGCAATTAAACTTGACCAGGCAAATCCAACGCAATTAATAAAGCTTGATTCAGCAGAAGTATTGCTTCATCACTAAGCATTCCTCGTAAACTCAATAAACGAGATTTAGATAATACCCGTACTTGATCTGCCATAGCGATAGAATCATTGGTTAATCCACCGTCGGGAGCTTTAATTAATACCTGAGTGGGATAAACTCGTTTACCAGTTTGATAAGTAGTGCAGGGAATAGCCAAAACTACAGGGCTATATGTATTGATTGTAGCTCGACTAACGATGATAACAGGACGGGTTCCTCCTTGTTCAGAACCCTCAACAGGTTCAAGTCTAGCATCATAGACTTCTCCCCGGTTCATACAGGAGATTCTCCCAATTGCAACGCTTCCCAACTCGCTACCGCAAACTCAGCCTCCATCTGTAGCACTTGAGCTTGATACTCTGGATCTTGTACCATTTCAATCAGTGCTGCATCAATTTCCGATCGTTTACCCTGAGTTTGGGTTGTTACCCGATCGCGCATCAATGCTGACAATACTTCTAAAAGCTGCTGTTGCTCGTCAGGAGTGAGATTTTGAGCCTGACTCAGTACCTCGCTATAAGTAGACATAGGCTTTATGTTGAGATTTTTTGGCTGATTGTTATTATAGCAATTTAGGATCGAGGGAAGTGCGATCGCCCTTATTTTCCCAAAGTGCGATCGCCCTTATCTTCCTCAAGTCCGATCGCCCTTTTCTTTCCAACACCAAACTAATTAACACCCTATCTAAGCGGTTTTCTAAACCGATGTCCATCAGGTTCTACAACCACAAATGCCCCTTTTAGTTCTACTTCAGAGTAATTTTCTATAACTCCTCCTAGTTCCTTATGAACTTCATTTAACGCAAGCACGCCCGAATATCATCCATTTCCAGATCGGGATAGTAGTCTCGGATAATTTCTCCAAAAGAAAGCCCTTCATTTAGTAATTCGAGAACGCTCTGTACAGTAATGCGCGTACCCATTATGCAAGGCTTACCGAAGTGAATTTGAGGGTTGACGGAGATTCTGTCCATTTTGACCACGCAGCTCTATGTCTCTTCTATTTTAAGTCATCAGGTAGGCGATCGCAACCTGTATTTTTTCACCAGTGGCATTATTTACCAATCAGCCGATCGTACTCTGCGTGCGTACCAATCCAAAACCACAAAATACCTGTTTTAATTTCAATACCCAACGCCCGATAAGCTTGTCCGGCCCTTACAGACCAATAATTACCAACCTTCTTAAAATGCAGAGAAGGATGAGACGGATCTGCCTTCAGCAACTCATAACACTGATCTGCTGTAGCTTGTACACTTGATGGCAAAGCATTGTAACAATCCCAAAACTTTCTCCTTCGTATAGTGCATTAAATCGCTCGATAATTACCACTCTCACAATCTGCGATCGCTTCTGCTGCTAAAGCATCCAGTTTACCCTCAGCAATATCTTTCTCTAACTGAACATCCCATCGTTGGTAATCCAAATTTAGAAACCACTCTAACAACTCTCCAATCTTGTTGGGCGGAAGTTGGAGAATCGCATTTTCTATCTGTTCAAGAGTCAACATAGGCTATCTTAACTTACACTAAAGTTCGTTGATTTTTTTGCTGGTTATTTATTATATCTCAATTCGGGATTCGGGGAAAAGCGATCGCCCTTATCTTCCCAAAGTACGATCGCCCTTATTTGTAAACATCTCCCCTAGAATTAATCGCAGTCACAACATATACTTGGTTCTCCCTGTCTTCTACAAAAAGTATCCGATATTTACCGACTCGCAGCCTTAATTCAGGACGACCTTTAAGTTGCTTAATGTCAAGCCCTCTATCGTCACTTACTAAAGTATCTAAAGCATTGACAATTCGTACTTGGTCATCCGGTTGCATTCGCGATAAATAGCGTTCTGCTGCTTTCAGGAAAATGTAGTCAGTCAATTGTTTTCTGCAAATAGCTTCAATTTGAGTTCTTGGGAGGATATCCCCCGATCGCGACCAGCTTGGTAATCTTGCCAAGCAGCCTCGCTCTCTGCTATTTCTTCTGCTGAAATTACTTCATCATCTTCGGCAACTTCTTCCCGTAACTGAATCATCTTTTTCAAGTCTTCTAATAACCGCAGTTGGTCTGCAAGCGTGAGGCTTTTAACTTGATTCAGTACCTTGCTATAAGTAAACATAGACTTGGTTGTAAGAGTTTTTGCTTGCTCTCTATTATATCTCCATTTAAAATTATGGAAAAAGCGATCGCCCTTTTATTCCCAAAGTTCGATCGCTCTTATACTATCTTGCACAATTTGTTAGCTGTTGCGAATTCACCTCAAAGGCGATCGCAAACTCCGCTTGCGGCAGCAATCTTTTGATAATCCGCAAGTGTTCCTCGGCATCGTTTCGGCGGCGAAAACGCGCCACAGTCAGGCGTTGCAGGTTGGGCAGGTGGCGGTAAATCACCCACGGGTAAAGTTGTTGTTTGTAGTTCATCCTAGTTCTGCAATAGATTGCGGACAAAATGAGACACTAGAAAGGCAGGACAAGTTAACCCCTAACTAGCTTTTAGTGGTTTGTCCTCTCTTAGTTACTTTAACGCCATTATGACGCGCCATTAATTGTATGTCAATATGACGCGCCAAATTTTTATGAAAAAAGACAGAAGGCCTCAAGATAGTGATTCACCAATAGAGACGCTGAGAATTGAGCGGACGCAGCTTTCTCAGGCGGAATTTGCGGTGCAGTGCGGTATCCCCTTGCGAACTTATCAGCGGTGGATTTCCGGCGAAACAGAAGCAAAACCAACGCCTCGGCAGTGGAAAACCATGATGCGATTGCTACAAATTGAATCAGCCCTGGAAATTCCCGATGATTTCGGACCGATCGCTGTGAAGGAAAATGAAGATTAGAAAACCATCGCTTTCTGGGCGATCGTACCCGGTATTATGACAAAGCGAAGACAACCTCAAGAAGAAGCTGGCGAATCACCGCTGAAAAAGCTCAGAGATGAGTTAGGAATGTCCCAAGAAGAATTTGCTAGGCAAATTGGGACATCGGTACGCACTGTGAGTCGCCCTTAAGCCGGAGATAACGTGCCGACATTCACAATTGCCCAGATGAAAGCTTTGGCAAATTTTTTGCGATCGCGCGGGTTAACTCTTGATGACCACGAATTTCAAAGGTGGTACCCGCCACGTGATTTATCCGTGGAATCAATCCAAAATCTCAAACTTGTGCTGAGCGAAGTCGAAGTATCGAAAATCAGAAGAGCCCCCGCATTTATCCGTGGGGTCGCCTCTAAAATCTAAAATCTAAAATCTAAAATCGATTGACTTGCCCGATCGCTTTGGCCCGCCTGAGTGAGTATCCGATCGCCCTTTATGCTATCCTATAAGTATATACGCTTTGTATATACAGTTTTAGGCACTTTGAATATGACTATCTCGCCCAAACGACTTGAAGAATTAGAAAATATTCCAGAATCTGCGATCGATACATCTGATATTTCTGAATTAGATGCGAGTTTCTGGTCACAAACAAAACAGGTAAAACCACTGACCAAACAAGCTATTTCTTTAAGAGTTGATAGCGATGTATTAGATTGGTTTAAAAGCCAAGGAAAAGGCTATCAATCTCTAATGAACGCTGTGCTGCGCTCTTATGTTGAACATCACGTAAAAAGCAGTGAATAAATAAATGTGCGATCGCCCTGATCTTCCCAAAGTGCGATCGCCCATCTTTCTTAAACCTCAAACGGGTTAATCAGTGTGAGTTCAGCAATCCACAGAAAATCCCCTATATTTCTTGTTACTAAAGTTCTGTCATATACCAAAGCCGTTGCCGCAATAATAGCATCCCCAAGTGTCATGCTCCTTATCTCTCGCAACAGCACTGCGCGATCGAGTACAGTGTTAGAAATTGGTACAACCTCCACCACACCAAAGAATTCCTCAAAGTACAATCTATACTCTTCAGTTAGCCGATGATAACCCAAGACTTCAAGGTAACTTATTGCCGACACAATTATGTCATTTTCGCCAATAAAATGCCTAATCTGCGAGTTTTCTGGCTGGGAAGCGTAGATAATAATATTACTGTCTAGCAACATTCATTATTCATCCCTACCTGGAAGTGGACGGTCTTGACGCAAATCTCGCTGCCATTCCACTGGATCGCTAATATCAGCAAATACATTGTTTGCTGCAATTTTTTCCAATACTTCAACTATTCTATGACGGCGAAACTCCGCACTTAAAGTCGATCTATCTTCTTGTAAAGTAACGTAAACTCTGACAGGCCTATCGCCCTGTGTTGGAACCTCATTAACCCATTCTAAAAGGTTTCCCTTTAATATAGCCTCAAATATTCGCTGCATAGCTAATATCAACTATTCTTTATTTTTAATATTATAACAATTTTGAGCATTAAAGCTACCTGTTTGATTATACCAGATAGTCTGAAATTTTGGTCCTGCGGCCCTGATTTTCCCTGCAGTGCGATCGCCCTGAACTTCCCCTGCATTGCGATTTAGTTTTGAGGAATAATGTTGCCAGTAACTTTAATGTGATCACCTACGCTTCAAGCTCAGCACGCTGAGAAAAAAGCTCGACAAAACCATCTGCAAACCGACAGTCAGGCAAGTGAGCGAGGGAATAACCAAACGCAGAGTTTTAGAAGGGTCGAGAGTACCAAAAGCCGTTTCGCTCCAGATAGTTAATGACAAGAACGAGCCAACTATTCCGATTAAAATCAGCGTGACTCCGACAATCAATCCTGTCTCTAGGGTGACATAGCGAAATATTTTGTTTAGTTTGGGGTCTTCGGGCAGGAATTTCTCGCTGATGGCGAAAACTTTGGTGAAAAAAGCGAAAGTTACTGCTTGAAAACCGATGATAATTGCGATCGCACCATAAAGCAGCGTGTGTACATCAAAGCTGATACTCCCAATCTTTTGAGTACCGGGTAACAGCCAAATGCTAACAATTAGACCCCAAATCATCAGCGCAGTACCCGGATACAAAAACAGCCACCGAGGACTGTAAAGCAGCAAAAATCGCAGGTGCCGCCAGCCATCTCGCCAAGTTCTCAAGTGCGGCGGCCGGCTGCGGCCGTCGGGAGAAAGTACGGTTGGAACTTCAGTTATCCGCAGCTTGTATACAGAGGCCTTGACCACCATTTCGCTAGCAAATTCCATCCCCGTTGTTTGCAAGTCGAGTTTCAAAATTGAGTCTCTCCTAAAACCCCTGAGTCCGCAGTGAAAATCGCCGACGGGACTTGCAAAAAATAGCCGCCCAACCCATGTCAGCACCGGATTTCCTAAATATTTGTGCAGCGGCGGCATTGCACCCGGTTTGATGCCCCCTTGAAAGCGGTTTCCCATCACTAAGTCGAAACCTTCTCGCAATTTGTTGACAAAAAAGCCGAGGTTGGAAAAATTGTAGCTGTCGTCAGCATCGCCCATGATAATATAAACTCCGCGCGCTGCAATGATGCCTCCCATCAGGGCGCTGCCGTAGCCTTTGGCTGCTACGGGCACGACTCTCGCTCCCATTCTGGTAGCGATAGCTTGAGAACCGTCAGTGCTGCCGTTGTCTGCTATGATGACCTCGCCTGCAATATCAAGTTCGCGCAGGGACTTCTGTGCCTTCTCGATGCAGATTTCTAAAGTTTCTGCTTCGTTCAGACAAGGCATGACTATCGATAGTTCTAGAGTGTATTCTCCGCTTGGGTTGGTCTGCTCTGCCATATATTTGTTCGACTCTCGATCGCGATCGACCATACTTGATTTTCCCGTATCTCTGCTTAAAATATTAGTGGTGAATAAAACCTAGCCAAACTTAATTAAAGTTTTTCAGGTTTTTGGGAACGGCAATTTTTGATTGTACTATAGGTTCGTAAATTTATGAATAGAAGCGTTTTTCTGTTATTGCTTGCCGCAATATTGTGCGGCGTCGCAGGTCAATTTAGTCTGAAGGCAGGAGCTAAAATATTAGGGCCCATTGGCGCTGCTAATTTAATAGAAAAAATTATAGCAATGGCTACTCAGCCGTTGATAGTAACTGGTCTTTCTTTGTATGCAATTTCTTCGATCGGCTTTATTGTAGTTTTGTCGCGGGCAAACCTTAGCATAGTCTCGCCTTTACTGTCAATTAGTTACCTATTTACTGTTTTAGGTGGCAAACTGATATTTCACGAGCCTTTGCCGCCGCTGCGGTTGGTAGGCGTGGCGCTAATTATGACGGGAGTAATTTTTGTACTCAGAGGTCAAGCTGGGGGAGTGACTGGAGGCAACTAATACGATTTTAGATTTTAGATTTTAGATTGACGATTGACGATTGGAGAATTTTAAATTAAGTCCACAGGTGAATATCACGGATATTTAACTGAGTTCTAAAATTTAGATTCGGAAGTTAAGTCAGGGTTTCTATCGGTTGTGGGGCGGTGGAAAGGGTGTATGTGAGTTTTTTTCCTAAAATAATGCTGCTGTATGTCTAATATTTATGAGCCTGTGAATCCCAATCAATTATTGAGAGATCGCACCGCAGTTCTTGCTACCATGCACCAAAAAGAACGGGTGATGGCTCCCGTTTTGGAACGAGAATTTGGCGTAAATATTCTAGTACCTGCGGCGCTTGACACAGACAGTTTCGGCACATTCACCAGAGAAGTTAAACGCTTAGGAACACAAATAGAAGCGGCTCGCCATAAAGCACAAAAAGCCCTAGAAATTGCGGGCGAAACTCTTGCCTTTGCCAGCGAAGGTTTTTTCGGCCCTCACCCAATGATGCCCTATCTGCCAGCTAACAGAGAAATCGTAATTTTATTAGATCGAGCCAACAATCTAGAACTCATCGGCGACTCTTTCTCGGTTGAAACTAACTACAGTCACCAGTTAGTTTCCAGTATAGAAGAAGCAGATGATTTTGCTAAAAAAGCTGGATTTCCCGAACACGCACTGGTGGTTATAGTTGGCGATGCTGCCCTCGGTAACGGCGAAATTGTCAAGGGCATTAAGACAGAAAAACAACTTTTTGACGCTGTGACAGCAGGCTTAAAAAAATCGTCAACCGGCAGAGTTCACATCGAAACAGATATGCGGGCGATGTACAATCCAACTCGGATGAAAAACATCGAAAATGCAACTCTGGATTTAGTTAAAAAATTTAAGCAATTCTGCCCGGAGTGCGGTTGGCCGGGATTCGATATTGCTGAGACGAAAATCGGATTGCCCTGCGAACTTTGCTATTTTCCGACTCAGCTAGTGCGATCGGCAATCTATAAATGCAAAAACTGCGGTTATACTAAAGAAAAACTATTTCCCGACGGTCGAGAGACTGCCGATCCTTCCCTGTGTCAATATTGCAACCCTTAGAAAAATAATTGGCTAAACTTAGTAAAATTTGTCACAATATTATTGATAGTTCCCTAATTAAATTCACTAATGATAGCCGTAGAAACAGAACGCAACTGGAAACCCGTTATTAAAGAATTCGAGGCTGTAGTCGGCAAAAATGGCGTCGTACAGCGCCGCGAAGAATTGATTGTCTACGAGTGCGACGGACTCGCCAGCTATCGCCAGCGACCCGCCGTGGTGGTATTGCCTCGAACTACAGAGGAAGTGGCGCAATTGGTCAAAATATGCGATCGCAACTCAATTCCCTGGGTTGCTAGAGGCGCAGGCACCGGCCTTTCCGGCGGCGCTTTGCCTGTAGAAAACTGCGTGCTGATTGTCACTGCCCTGATGCGAAAAATCCTGAAAGTAGACTTAGAAAATCAGCAAGTAGTCGTGCAACCGGGAGTAATTAATAACTGGGTAACGCAAGCAGTTAGCGGCGCTGGTTTCTACTACGCGCCAGATCCTTCCAGTCAAATTATTTGTTCGATTGGCGGCAACGTTGCCGAAAATTCTGGTGGCGTTCACTGCCTCAAATACGGAGTCACAACGAATCACGTTTTAGGATTAAAATTGGTACTTCCCGACGGTTCAATTGTCGATGTCGGTGGCGAAATTCCCGAAATGCCCGGTTACGATTTAACTGGTGTATTTGTCGGTTCCGAAGGCACTTTAGGAATCGCCACAGAAGTTACTTTGCGAATTCTCAAAGCGCCGGAATCTATTTGCGTTCTCCTAGCCGATTTTTCCAGTATAGAAGCAGCGGGCGAATCGGTTTCCGATATTATCAGCGCTGGCATTATTCCCGGCGGCATGGAAATCATGGACAACATCAGCATCAATGCTGTGGAAGATGTGGTGGCAACTGGATGTTATCCCCGCGATGCGGCGGCAATTCTCCTCGTAGAAATCGACGGTTTAGAAGTGGAAGTTGCCACAAACAAACAGCGAATTGCTGATATTTGCAAGCATAACGGAGCACGAAATATCACCACGGCAACTGACCCGGAAACGCGCCTAAAAATTTGGAAAGGGCGGAAAGCTGCTTTTGCTGCGGCGGGTCATCTCAGCCCGGATTATTACGTGCAAGACGGCGTAATTCCCCGAACGCAAATGGCTTATGTTTTGAAAGAAATTGAGGGCTTGAGCGAGAAATACGGTTATCGGATTGCGAATGTATTTCACGCGGGAGATGGGAATTTGCACCCGCTGATTCTGTACGATAACTCGGTAAAAGGTGCGCTGGAAAAGGTGGAAGAATTGGGCGGGGAAATTCTCAGGCTTTGCGTGAAAGTTGGGGGAAGTCTTTCGGGGGAACACGGCATCGGTGCTGACAAGAAGTGTTTTATGCCGGATATGTTTTCGGAGGTTGATTTGGAGACGATGCAGTGGGTGCGTCAGGTGTTTAATCCGAAAGGTTTAGCGAATCCTGGGAAGATGTTTCCGACGCCGAAGACTTGCGGGGAAGCGGCGAGGGCTAAGGTTGAAACTTTTAAGAAGTTGGAGGGTGCGGAGGTTTTTTAATTCGCTTTTTATGCGGGTAATGTGAGCAGAAAAACACCCTGAAGTTGTTTCTAGAATGGGGAGGCAGAGCCTCTAAGGAATCAGAATTAAATAACTTCCACTCTTGAAAGTGGGATGGGCGTCCCGCCCGTCCTTTTTGGAAGTGCGGGACGCCCATCCCACAATAACAATTAAAAATGAAATTTATTTAA
>NZ_JAUBUY010000068.1:0-27731 GCF_036705565.1 Microcoleus sp. AT8-B5 | reverse complement strand
GGTTCCGGCGCAGGGACGGGTGGTGTTGGTGTTGGTGGTGTGGGTGTTGGTTCCGGCGCGGGTGTTGGTTCCGGCGCCGGTGTTGGTTCCGGCGCCGGTGTTGGTTCCGGCGCAGGGACGGGTGTTGGTTCCGCTGCGGGTGTTGGTGTTGGTGGTGTCGGCACCGGTATCGGCGCGGGTGTCGGTGTTGGTGGTGTCGGCACCGGTATCGGCGCGGGTGTTGGTTCCGGCGCGGGTGTCGGTGTTGGTGGTGTCGGCACCGGTATCGGTGCGGGTGTCGGTGTTGGTGGTGTCGGCACCGGTATCGGCGCGGGTGTCGGCACGGGTATCGGTTCCTTAAGGGGAATGAGAGAGACAGTGGCGACTGCCGCACTGGTAGCGCCGAGGTTATCTGTAGCGCTGTAGGTGAAGTTTGCCCCTGTGAAATTGCCGGACGCCTGGAAAAACAACTGGGTAATTTGCTCGGCTGTCAGGGTTTGACCTGCCGTGACCCGCACTCCTTGGCTGGGATCACCCAAGAACAGCGTGCCTTCATTGGCTGGTGGTAAGGTGTTTACGGTAAAGGAAACCACCGTCCCGTCTGGGTCGGTTCCTCCGAGTCCGGGGATGTTCACGGTTGTTTCCACCAACAAAGCGACGCTGGAGTTGTTGGCGACGGGTGGCCCGTCGGTGGGAGGTAATAGTCCTCGCAGGGAGGCTGTAGCGGGGGCTGGACTAATGGCGCCGCGGCTGTCTGTGGCGCTGTAGGTAAAGTTGGTGGCTGTGAATTCGCTGGTTGCTTGGAAGAATAACTGGCTGATTTGAGTTGCGCTAAGTCTTTGGCCTGCCGTGACCCGGATTCCCTGGCTGGGATCGCCCAAGAATAGGACGCCTTGATTTGCTGCCGGCAGGGTGTTGATAGTGAAGAATTCGATCGAGTCGTCGAGGTCTTTTGCCGTGAGCCCTGTGAGGTTGACTGTGCTGTTTGGCGCCAGTGTCTTGCTGAAGTTTGTCGGTACCGGCGGGTAGTTGAACGCCAGTGAGACCAGAGAAACGGTGGCTGCAGGACTGATGCCACCGAGATTGTCCCTGCTGCTGTAGGTAAAGTTAGCCCCTGTGAAATTGCCGGCCGACTGGAAGAATAACTGCGTCATTTGCTCGGCTGTCAGGGTTTGACCTGCCGTGACGGCGACTCCTCCGGTTGCGGGGTCGCCCAAGAACAGGATGCCTTGATTTGCCGGCGGCAGGGTGCTGATGGTGAATGCAACCACTGTGCCGTCTGAGTCTCTGCCTCCGATCCCGCTAATTTGGACAACGCTGTTGGGCCCGATCGCCACATTGCTGCTGTCGGCTGACGGAAGCTTGTTGGGTGAAGGCGGAGCGAGTAAAATGGCGGTGGTGACAGTGGCTCTGGACTCGGAACCGTTGTTATTGCTGGGGTCGGGATCGAAAGTGGTCGATCGACTCTGGGAAGTATTGCTAATGGTGCCGATCGCTGGAATGACTACTGTTACCTCGCGGTTGATGTTGCTGCCGCTAGTCAAACTGCGAATTGTTGGGAAGGTGACAACCCCTGTCACTGGGTCGTAAGTGCCGTTATCGGATGCGCTGACTCCCGTTAAACCGGGAATGATGCTGTCTGTAATCACTACGTTTTCAGCAGCATTCGGCCCATTGTTGGCGGTAGTTATAGTATAAGTCACGGAACTACCCGCAGGAGCAGATGTGAGACCGCTCTTGGACGTAACCAAGTCGGCGCGGGCTGCCTCGATCGCAGTAACGACTCGCCCCCCCGCCTGACCGGGCAATGCGACTGTCGAGCCGTCGTTATTCGTCAAGTCCGGGTCAAAAGTGTCCGATCGACTCAAGACAATGTTGGTGATGCTCGTCAGGGTAGACGGCGGTACAAAAGTCAGGCTGCGGGTGACGCTGCTGCCGCTGGCTAAAGTCGCGATCGCTGGGAAATCGATCGCCCCTGTGGCAGCATTGTAGGTTCCGCCATCGGACACCCTGACATTAGTTAAGCCGGGAATTAGGCTGTCGGTGATGACTACGTTGGTCGCGGGACTAGGCCCGTTGTTGGTAGTAGTAATTGTATAAAGTAGCGTGTCGCCCACCTCGATGCTGGCCGGAGCCGTTTTTTGGGTGACAATATCGGCCACAGCCTCGATCGAGGTAATGACGGTGGCGTTGGGGTTTGTACCGTTGTTGTTGGCAGGAGTGGAGTCGGGAGTGATGGAGGTACTTCTGGCCGTGTTGCTGATGGAAGTTAGGGTGGGCGGCACTGTGAAGCCGATCGTCCGGGTGACTGTCTCCTTATGGGCTATTGCCACGGGCGCAAAGGTGACAATCCCCGTCACTGGATCGTAAACGCCACCGTTAGATGCCGTGACTCCGGTTAACCCCGGAACTATGCTGTCAGTGATGGTTACAGCTTCTGCAGGACTCGGCCCTAAGTTGACTGTGGCGATCGTATAGCTGACCGAACTACCGGCAGTAGCACTCGTAGATCCGGTTTTCGTGGTAACAAGATCCGCGTTGGGCGCAATACTTGTCGTAACCGTAGAGTTAGTGGGAGTGCCGTCTTTGTTGGTCGCCCAGCCGTTGTTGTTAGTGGCGATCGGATCGAAAGTCGCCGCGCTACTCCGGGCCGTGTTGCTGATGGCGGTAAGGGTGGCTGGGGCAATGAAACTGACGGTGCGGGTCGCAGTAGCTGCATTTGCCAGGGTTGTCAATGCTGGGAAGGTGACAATGCCGGAAACTGGGTCGTAACTCCCCCCATCCGATACGCTGACTCCTGTTAAACCCGGAATAATGCTGTCCGTGATGGTCACATTGGCAGCGGGGTCTGGCCCCATGTTAGTCGTAGTCAATGTGTAGGCGACGCTTGACCCGGCCGAAGTAGTCACAGGCCCACTTTTGGTAGTAACTAAATCTGCGACTGTATCGACAACAGTGGTAAAGACTACACCAGGCCCCTCGATTTGCCCTGGCGCGAGTACACCGCTGTTGTTGCCCAGATCGGGGTCGAAAGTCGAGCTATTGCTGAATGCAACGTTGGCAAAACTGCTACCGCTGGTTAAACCGGGTGGCAAATCAATAGTCAGGGTGTAAGTCAGAGTCTCACCCGCATTGAGAACCGGAATTAACGGCCAGGTGACAGCTTTCGTTTCGTTCACATAAGTGCCATTGTTGGAGGCAGTGAGAACCGGCGGCAATCCCCCCGGACGCAGCATTTCAAAAGGTATTTCGTCTTGAATCAGGACATTTGTAGCGGGCGCTGGCCCCCTGTTTACAGTTGTAATCGTGTAGGTAATGCTGCTTCCGGGCTTGACGAACTGCGGGCCGCTCTTGATAGTGGCAACCTCAGCGGTGATACTGGGAGGATTGATAGTTTCAACTACCAGGTTTTGAAGTTCGTGAATGTTGTTGGCGCTTCCTGTGGAACTGCCAAAACCAAATTTCAAAATTGGCGGTACCCGGCCGTTTTCGGTGGCCAAGTTGCGGATGTCGATCAATGTAGTTTCGTAGATGTCGTCGAAATTTGCATCGAAGGCCACGGTGAGGCGAGAGGGATTGACCGGATCGTTAGATGGATTCAGTGTAATTTGAACGGATCTTTTGGCTAAATTGCGATCGCTCGTGAACGTATTGCTGAAGTTAAAACTGGCGCCTGGTTCAGGGCCACTAAAGTCAATGCTTGTAGGAATGTTATCGATGCCGAAGGGAACGATCGCATTTGTTAAAAACCGATAATCGTTTGCTTGATTTCCTCTAACAGTTACTGAATCTGGTCTGAAAGAACCAATAGAGGAGCCGGGAATCGGGGGTGGCTCAGGACCCGACCGCCCTTCTGTGGATGTTGAAAAATTGCCAAACTCGTCAAGCCCAATGCCTAAATAACCTCCCTCAATACCGGGTATACCCGTTCGTGGAGCGTAAGCGACAGAACCGCCATAACCCCCAGTCCTTGTTGGGCTAACAGTGCCGTCAATCAAGAAGAAACCCAGCCCGTCCCCTGGCTGAGGGCTAATAAATGGTTGCGGAGCATTAGCTTGCTCCCTTGAACCGTAAGAATAAAAATCAAACTGGACTCTGAGACCGTCGGTTGAAGGAATGGGGTTGTTGTAGATGACGAAGGCTTCCCGAAGGTTTACTGCTGGAGTTAATCGCAGAGCGCCATCGCCGGGAGTTGCACCGCCCAAAGCCGGAAGTACGCCGGATACTGTGCCTCCGGTAATGCCGGGGATAAGTTGATCGGCTGCTGGATCGTTGCTGCTGGGATCGAACAGTGCCCCGTCATTTCCCCCGTAAATCCAAGGCCCCCTAACTGTGGAGTTTTTGAAAGTTTCGTTAACTAATGTGCCGAGGGCGTAAGGGTAGGCTTCGAGGACTTCTTTTTCAATGGCGATTCTCGCCTTTATTTCCCCTGTCGCAAATTTTAATTGCCAGTCGCCGCCGAGGGCCACACTCCCCGTCAAGTTGTCGGAAGCTGCAATATCTGCACCGACCATCAAGCTTAGCTGCCGCACGAAGGCTTCGCCGCTTTCCCCCGCTGCGACGCTGCACCCGAATAACAAGATATCTCCTCTCTCGCTGAGGGCTTTTCTCCACTGCTGTAACGAATGGCTGTAGGTTTGTAGGTTGTCGTTGCAGAGTTCGATCGACCCTAGCTGCACTCCTGCTTCTCGACCGTGAGAAACTATCTGAAGGCTGTCTAAATCGCTGCAATTAGCCAAAATTCTAGTAATTTGCTCGACTCCATCCCCCGTCGAGTTCAGTACAAATACCTCTGTATCGGCTGTTGCTCCTCTTGCCAAGCTCTCGCAGTTCTCTACTCTGGCATCGAGAAACAGTACATTTTTTACAGTCCGAGGGGGCAACCACGGGGAGTTTTCCCTTACAGTCGATCGCAAAAATTCTCTGTGGGGATGCCCAGTTCTCGTGCCGCCACGAATTTTCTGGGACAGGGGCAACCACGGGGGGATTGCCCCTACTGTTTTTACTTGTTTTATTGGTTTTTTCTGATGATAAGTTACTGTTGTTCGGGATTTTGCGCCCCCAATCCTTGTGGTGGACTCACCTATTTTTGGGGCGATAAAAATTGGTTTGTTGCAGATGCTTTGCATGGTAAAATAGTCTCACTAATTGTAGATGATATACCCATTTCCCGATGATTATTATCACCTATTTAAAAGGCTTAATTGCAGAGTAAGAGGCTCTGCTGCTTGACTGAGATTCAGAGCAAAAAGCCAATTTTACTCAGCACAAAGCAGTGCTATATGGATATTTAATAGCATTGCAAATAGCGCCGGCAGAAGAACTGAGGATTTGGTGTTTAAATCCCAATAATCTCTCTATCGGGTGATATTTTGCCTTCGACTTTTTTCTTTTAGGATCGCGAGTGTATCTGTTACACAGCTCTTACCTCGCGCAGTAGATAAGAACACGAGTTCTCAAGAATTTACTTGATGAGCTTTTCTGTACCTCGTCTAATGCACTTTACTTGGCAGATAAAACTCACTATTTCTAGACGTATAAACCTGGTTTGAGGGACGAAAAGACTTCTTTGCAGCCCTCGCTCCCGGTAAACAACTCGGTTTCTTTGGTTTGGCTGTGCAAGCCCTGTTCACAATAGCAACCACACATTAATTAGGGAGTGATAGCCGTCACATAATTATGGCGACTGTGCCCGAAGTGTTATTCAACTGATATCTTTTACCATTCTCAATAACCATTCTATGGGGGGTTCTCCTGCCCAGCCCATAAGAAAATTCACTTGTTGTGGAACAGGCCAGAAAGCCTATTCTTGAAAATGGTGCAACATATGAGATTCAATTGAAATTGGCATACCCTGTATCGACGAAGCTTCTTAAAAATTCATGACTTGGAGTCTGGACATAGCAATCTAGGTTTGAGACTGTTTCGCTACGATCGCAAAAACAGATTAGTGCTCCCCACAAGCAAATTCTCAAACTGTCAAGAAACGAGTCTTCGAGCTGGTTTCTGTTTAAGATAAATGCTCGGGACAATGTTTCGTGCAGAATTTTTCATGATGTTTTGGAGAAACGGATTTGGAGATGTGCGCCTCAGCTATTTACGATTTTTGTTGGCTAATTTTCTTAACTGCAGGAGTTACGCTCAGGAGACAGGAAAACCAATTTATGACTAGATTTCTCGTCGTCTAACCAAAATTTATCATCTAAACCTGGTTTCTGATCGTAAGTCATCAACTAGAAAAACACCGATCGCAATCCGCCAGTTATGGCAACTGTAACCAAGCAATAATGCTCGATTAGGTTTTAACTGCTGAGTTTGGGCGTGGGTCGTCCAAAACAAGCTTCACCAATAATCATTACACGTAAGTACATCTTAACTCATTGATTATTACATCCGCAAATAGACGTAGATACAAGCACCAATATAAGCTATATCTTTTCACCGCGAGCGTCAAGGGTTCGGGCTTGGTAGTACCGACAATCTTGACAGGGCCCAGAAGGATTGACAGCGCAGCGAATGTAATTTGAGCGGGCGTTATACTCGCAAGTGATATCGCCGATAGCATAACCGAGGCTTTGTATGTAAGTGCGATCGGCAGTTGGTAGTTGAGTTCGCATGGGTCTATTCGCTACCGCAAGTCTGGCCGCTGCAATTCTGTCGCGGGCTTGGATCGATTGCGAGCGCATCACCCACAAAGACAGCAGCGACGGAGCTAAACCTATGAAAATAATCAGGAGAGCAGTTAGCACATTTTCAGAGCTTATGTGGAGAATTTTTGTTTTAATTTAGGCGATGGCAACAGAAAATTATCCCGAAAAGACGGTTTTAAATAAAAAAAGTTCCCGATAAATTCTCAAACTATGCCGCCCGTGTGTTAACCGTTAGCTGGCTGCTGAGGAGGGCGAATTAAATAACTTACAATTTCAGGCGTTGCTGATTAGGATCGCGAATTAAATAACTTACAATTTTAACTGTTATTGTGGGATGGGCGTCCCGCCCGTCCAAAAAAGACGGGCGGGACGCCCATCCCACAAACTTGTGGAAGTTATTTAATTCTCATTCCTTAACGGTATGAACCAAATTTTGTCGGAAGTTACAAAACTCACCATACTTGGCTGATGGCAATTCCGAACTATTCAATTCATCCCTGTATTAAGCAACGCCCAATTTTAACTGTTATTGTGGGATGGGCGGGACGCCCGTCCAAAAAAGACGGGCGTCCCGCCCATCCCACAAACTTTTTGAGAAACCCGGTTGCTCTCAAAAAGAAAAACGGTTAAACCTTAGCAATATCCCCCGCTAAATCCATCAGCGAACCCGCACCTTCCACCTTAGCAACATCTAACAAAGTCTTCAAAACTGAATCGGGATTCAAACTAATTGAATCAATTCCCAACTCAACCAAGAAACGAGCAAACTCAGGATAATCGCTGGGCGCTTGACCGCAAATTCCAATCTTGCGATCGTACTTCTTGGCGGCTTTAATGGCAATTGCTACCATGCGCTTGACAGCTTCATTGCGTTCGTCAAAAATGTGCGCGACTAAAGCAGAATCCCGGTCTAATCCTAATGTTAGCTGAGTTAAATCGTTAGAGCCGATCGAGAATCCGTCAAAAACTTGGGCAAATTCGTCAGCAAATATGACATTGCTTGGCAATTCGCACATCACATACACTTGCAAGCCGTTTTCGCCCTTGACTAAACCGTGTTTTGCCATCTCTGCCAACACTTTTCGCCCTTCATCCGGGGTGCGACAAAATGGAATCATCGGAATCACATTTGTCAAGCCCATTTCGTCGCGGACTCGCTTTAATGCTTTGCATTCCAAAGCGTAAGCTTCGCGGTAATTCGGGTCGTAATAACGAGAGGCGCCGCGCCACCCGATCATCGGGTTTTCTTCCTTGGGTTCAAACTGCCGCCCGCCCAAAAGATTAGCATATTCGTTGCTCTTGAAATCGCTCATCCGCACGATAACGGGATTTGGATAAAATGCGGCGGCAATTGTGGCAATTCCGTGGGCGAGTTTGTCGGTGAAGAAATCGGGTTTGTGTTGGTAAAGTGCTGTCAGGTTTGCAATTTCTTCCTTGACTGATTCATCCACCAATTCGTCAAAGTGAATCAGTGCCAGCGGGTGTGCTTTAATGTGATTGGCAATGATGAATTCCAACCGCGCTAAGCCTACGCCGTCGCAAGGAATGGCTGATAAACCAAAGGCTTCTTCTGGGTTCCCGACATTCATTAAAATTTGAGTGCGGGTGCGGGGTAAATTCTCGATCGCAGTTTCTTGAATTTCAAAAGGAAGCAAACCGGAATAAACTTTGCCTTCATCTCCTTCGGAACAAGAAACAGTGATTTCTTGCCCGTTTTTCAAGATTTGGGTGGCATCGCCGGTGCCGACAATGGCGGGAATTCCCATTTCTCTGGCGATGATGGCGGCGTGACAAGTACGCCCACCGGAATTGGTGACGATCGCACTTGCTTTTTTCATAATTGGTTCCCAATCCGGGTCTGTTTTGTTGGTAACTAAAACTTCTCCTGATTGAAATTCAGCAATTCTGTGAACGTCTAAAATCACGCGGGCTTTGCCTTGTCCGATTGATTCGCCAACGGCGCGTCCTTTTGCCAAAACTGCACTGCTGCCTTGCAATTTGTAGTTTCGCAAAACTTTAGCAGACTTTTGAGATTGTACTGTTTCGGGTCGCGCTTGGACAATAAACAATTCGCCGGTATTGCCGTCTTTTGCCCACTCAATGTCCATCGGGGTGTACGTTCCGCGCACTTTTGAGTAGTGTTCTTCGATGACTACTGCCCATTTTGCTAGTTGCAAAATTTCATCATCTTTGATGGCAAATTTGTTTTTTTCTGCTGCGATGACCGAGACGTTTTTGGTGTATTTAGAACCACCGATATCGTACACCATTTTGAGTGTTTTGCTGCCGAGTCGTTTGTCTAAAATCGGACGAAAACCTTGTTTTAAGGTGGGTTTAAAGA
Organism: Microcoleus sp. AT8-B5; assembly: GCF_036705565.1. Taxonomy (NCBI): domain Bacteria; kingdom Bacillati; phylum Cyanobacteriota; class Cyanophyceae; order Oscillatoriales; family Microcoleaceae; genus Microcoleus; species Microcoleus sp. AT8-B5. The sequence goes on along the minus strand of NZ_JAUBUY010000068.1, from coordinate 18,761 downwards.
CGAAGTATTCGTCGGGATTGACGGTTCCTTGGACGACGTTTTCGCCTAATCCGTAGGCGGCGGTGACTAATACGGCGTTTTTAAATCCGGTTTCGGTGTCGATGCTGAACATGACGCCGGAGGATGCTAAGTCCGATCGCACCATTTTTTGGACGCCGACTGATAGGGCGACTTCAAAGTGGTCGAAACCCCGCTGTTGGCGGTAGGAAATCGCGCGATCTGTGAATATGGAAGCAAAGCATTTGTGACAGCATTCGAGGACGCCAGCGCAAGCTTGGACGTTGAGGTAGGTTTCTTGCTGTCCCGCGAAACTGGCGTCTGGTAAGTCTTCGGCGGTGGCGGAGGAACGCACTGCTACGTCTGTACTGTCGCCGTAGCGATCGCACAATTTTTCGTAAGCATCGGCGATCGCCGCTTGGAGTTCTCGCGGAAATGGTGTGTCGAGAATCAGTGCCCGCGCTTGCTTGCCTTTTTGTCGCAGGTTCTGCATATCTTCTACGTCTAAATCGGCAAAAATTTCGCGCAATTTAGCTTCTAAACCCGCTGACTGGATGAAGTACCGGTAAGCGTATGCTGTAGTTGCAAATCCGTTGGGAACTCTGACTCCTTGGCTGGTTAATTGTTGAATCATTTCGCCCAAAGAAGCATTTTTACCGCCTACTAATGGGATGTCGGCGATGCCGACTTCATCAAATAACAATACTAAGGCTTTTTCTTTGGGAATTACACCGGGTTTTTGATCAATTGCTAATTTTTCGATCATGGCTTTTTTCCTCTCAACTTCATCTCAGTTCGGTCAAAGCACAGTAAACAAAGGACAGTTTATTGGGAATTGTAATTTGGCTACCAAAGTTCTCTGATTTTTTCCTAGGCTGTATCAACCGAGTTTTCGATTGCCTCTACTTCAAGATTATCACTTTTTGGCTAAATAGCAAGGCCTGTGGAGATATTTGATTTGATTGCAAAACGTAAAGAATTTGCAGGAATGAGTTTATGTAAGGTATTATAAAAGAAGTGGTAAAAATATGAATAACGAAGATAGTTCTCACCGCTTTTTTGGCGTTGAGCGCTCATTGGTGCGGGGATATCGCTGGGATTGTGTTGGTAGCGGAATCCAAGGGCAAGAAACGGTGGGGTTCGATCGCGCGATCGGCTGAACCCGCCCAAAAACCGATACTTACTTTCCGATAGGAGTCGTGAGTCACCAAAAATAGGAGATTCTAGTTCAACCTCTCCGATTCATCTGTGGACTAAATCTAAAATCTAAAATCTAAAATCGGGTGACAGGGGCGATCGCCTCAAAAAATACTATGCAGCTTAGTTTCCTCCTGACACCGAGATTCTAAAAACCTTAAAAAATTTACCCCTGATTGCGTTAGCCTACTTAGAGGAAAAACACAATCGCATAGATATCAGATATTATATCATTTTCAATAAGCCTTTTAAGAGCTGGTTAGAAGAAACCCTCCCAAGAAAATTTACTCTTTCTGAAATGGGCCAGAAAGCCAGTTATTGAGAACCGTTCAACATCTAAGATAGAGTGCATTGTAATTGTTGAACCAAATAGTTTTCAACTGGGAACGGCGGATTTTGTGGCTATACAATTGTTTATATGCTATAATAGGTGGCTAAACTGCCTTATGACAAAAAACAAGGTATATGATATCAGTTTTGAGCCCACCCGCAAAGCGAAACGGCTTTAAAGTTCTTCTGGTCGAAGACAATCAAGCAGAAGCCGATCTGATTGAAGAATTATTATTAGAAACAAACGCCAGTAGAGCCGAACCCCAAAGGCTATCAGTAAGTTGTACGGACCGTCTGAGCAAAGCGCAGGAACTTTTGGTCAGCGAACATTTTGATGTGATTTTACTAGACCTTTCGCTGCCAGACAGCCAAGACTTAAATACAATTGTCAAAATACAAGAATATAGTCTAAATACTCCGATTGTCGTACTGACTGCCCGCAACGATGAAGAGCTTGCCCTGCAGTCAATCCAAGCCGGAGCTCAAGATTATCTAGTCAAGCGAAAAATTGACAGCGAAGTGTTAATTAGATCGCTTCGCTACGCAGTCGAGCGACAGCACAACCAAGAAGCTTTACGAAAAAGCGAAGAAAAATATCGCTCGGTAGTCGAGAATTCTCTCGTCGGAATTGCCATTCTCGCTCCTCCTATTTCCCCCTCAGCACCCGAAAAATGCGAGTGGTTGGAAGTGAACGATGCTTTGTGCGATTTACTGGGATACGATCGCCAGGATTTTTGGCATGAGAATTGGGAAATGTGGGTTTTTCCTGAAGACTTGCAGTCTAGTTTAGAGCAGTTAAATAAAATTTTGGCAGGGCAGAGTGAAGGCTATGTTTTAGACCAAAGATGGCGCAGAAAAGATGGAAAAACCGTTTATACTAGAGTTTACCTTCGCTGTATCCGCGCCCTAGACGGCTCGATAGACCGCCTGATTAAAGTAGTCTTGGACGTGAGCGATCGCTACCGTTACGAAGCTCAATTAAAAGCATCAGAAGAGTTTTTAAATCACACGATAAATTCTACTCCCGATCCAATTTTTGTCAAAGATGAGCAGCACAAATGGATCGTTGTAAACGATGCTTTTTGCAATTTGATAGGAAAAAGGCGATCGGAACTGATTGGCCAGTCAGGATACGATTATTTTCCCCCAGCACAAGCGGCTTTTTTTTGGCAACAAGACGAGCAAGTATTGCAAAGAAGTCTTGCTCAGGAAACAGAAGAAATTTTTACAGATAGCGGTGGTCAAGAACGCATTATATCTACTAAAAAAACAGTATTTAAAAAAACCGATGGGACTAAAATGTTGGTTGGAACAATGCGAGATGTGACCGAATACAAACGCCAGCAAATTGCGTTGCAGGAAAGCGAAGCTCGATTTCAAATAATGACGGACAACGTGCCGGGAATGATTTATCAATATCGGCTTTATGTAGATGGTAAAACATCTTTTACTTACGTTTCTTCTGGCAGTTGGCAGATATACAATTTAAAGCCAGAAGAAATAGAAGAAAATGCCAGTTTGGCTTTTGCAACAGTTCACCCAGACGACATCTCAGACTTGCAGCGATCGATGGCAACTTCAGCGGCGACTCAGCAAGCTTGGCAACACCAGTGGCGGCAAGTTATGGGAGATCGAGTGAAATGGCTTCAAGGCGCGTCGAAGCCAGAAAAGCAAGCAAACGGCGATATAGTTTGGGACGGTTTAGTGATGGATGTTACGGAATTGAAACAAACCCAGCAAGACCGCGATCGATTTTTTAATCTCTCGCTGGATTTACTTTGCATTGCAGGTTTTGACGGCTATTTCAAACGCTTAAACCCCGCTTGGTCAAATGTATTGGGTTATAGCAGCGATGAAATCTTAGCCAAACCTTTGATAGAATTAGTCCATCCAGAAGACCTAGAAATTACTGTAGCGGAATTAGAAAAACTTAAAAAAAGCCACCCGATTATTAGCTTAGAAAACCGCTATCTTTGCCAAGATGGTACTTATAAATGGCTGTCGTGGACTGCATCGCCGTTTGCAGAAGAAGGTTTGATTTATGCCGTGGCTCGCGATGTTACATTTAGCAAGCAAGCTGAAGCTGAATTGCGTAAGAGCGCAGCCACCAACCGCGCTCTTTTAAATGCGATACCAGACATGATATTTCGCTGTCGGGCAGACGGCACTTTTGTAGACTTCAAACCTGCAAAAGATTTCGATAATATCCTACCGCAAAAAGCACTAATCGGCAAAAAAGCACAAGACATATTGCCTGCTGCTTTTGCTGACAAAATCTTGTCGGGCCATCAACAAGCGATCGCCACTGGCGAGATTCAAGTTGTAGAATATCAAATGCCCGTTAATGATGAACTGTACGATTTTGAAGCGAGAATTGTTTTCTGCACGGATGACGAAATTATCGCGATCGTCCGCGACATCACCAATCGCAAACGTTTCGAGTCAAAACTCCACAGGCAAGCAGCAGCAATGGCGGCTGCTTCCGAAGGTATCGCCATATTCAGTGCCGACAAAGAGGTGATTTATTGCAACGCAGCACGACTCAATATCTACGGTTACAACTCTCTCGAAGAAATCTTAGGTAAAAGTTGGAAAATATTCTACCAAGGTGCAGAACTGCAAAGGTTCGAGCAAGAAGTCCTGCCGACTTTAGTGCAGAAAGGTTCTTACAGCACCGAAGCAGTAGGATGCCGCCGCGACGGATCGGAAGTCCCTCTCGATGTATCGCTGACAATGCTAGCCGGCGGAGAAACTATTTGCGTTGTTCGCGATATTTCTCAAAGAAAACAAGCAGAAGCAGCACTGCGGGAAAGCCAGCGATTCGCTCAGCAAATTGCTGGGGCAATTCCTAATATTTTGTATGTTTGTGACTTAATTGAAAAAAAAAATATCTATGGGAACGCTTCTATCTACCACATTCTTGGCTATACAGTAGAGGAAATTCAGGCAATGGGGCCGTGGATGATGTCAACTTTAATCCACCCCGAAAATTTAATCAAAATGCCTGATTATTTACAGCAAGTCGAAACAGGCAGCGAAGGGGATATCTTTGAAATTGAATACAGAATTAGGCACAAGGATGGTTCTTGGCGCTGGATGGTTAGCCGAGATACTGTATTTGCCAAAACAGCAGACGGTAAGTTAAAACAAATTCTCGGCACGGCAACTGATATTACCGAAAGCAAGCAAGCAGAAGATGAAATAAAGCTGTTGCTGGCCGCAACTCAAGCTATTAGTCAGTCTGCCGATTTTCACAGCGCCCTCCCGCAAATTCTGCGGTTGCTGTGCAATGCGATCGGCTGGAATTTTGCGGAAGCTTGGATACCGACTGCTAACGGTAGTTGTTTGGAACATAGCGAAACTTGGTACGCTAGCGATCGCGATTTAGATAGGTTCGGCCGCGAAAGTAAAAGAATTAGATTCGCCGCCGGAGTGGCAGTACCTGGACGGATTTGGTCAACCAGAAATGTAGAATGGATTGAAGATATTTCTCTAGCCAAAAATCATCTTTTTGCCCGATCGCAAATGGCGAAATCAGTCGGATTGAAAGCTTGTTTCGGAGTGCCAATTCACGCTAGTTCAAAGGTGCTGGCAGTTTTAGTATTCTGCAAGCGCGATCGCTCGATTATGGAACCGCGTATAGTAGAGTTGGTCAAGGCTGTAGCGACTCAGTTGGGCGATCATATTCAGCGCAAACAAGCCGAAGAAGAATTGCGTAAAAGTGAAGAACGCTGGCAGTTAGTTCTTAAAGGCAATCAAGACGGAATTTGGGATCTGAATCTTCAAACAAATGAAGCTTTTCGCTCGGCCCGCTGGCAAGAAATTATCGGTTACACAGACGGCGAAATCGACAGCACCAACAGCGCATCGATCGATCGCATCCATCCAGACGATCGCTCACGAGTGCAAGCAGCGATCCAAGGTTATCTCGATCGGCAAACCCCCAATTACGCCGCCGAATACCGCTTGCAGTGCAAAGACGGTAGCTATAAGTGGGTGCTCGCCCGCGCTCAAGCAGTGTGGGACGAAGCCGGAAACCCTCTGCGGATGGTGGGTTCGATGACGGATATTAGCGATCGCAAAGCAGCAGAATTAGCTTTACTGCAGGTCACTCAAGCCGTCGAAAGTACCAGCGATGCGATCGTGATCGCCGACTTGAAAGGGCGGTCTATTTATCACAATCAAGCCTTTATTCAGCGCTACGGCTACACAGTGGAAGAACTCAATAATCTTGGCGATATGACCGCGCTGTATGTCCGGCATAAAAATTACAAACAAATCTATAAAAGCCTTCGCAAAGGTCGCTCTTGGTGTGGCGAAGTTGCACTGCAAACTAAGAGCAACGAAGCAGTAACTGCTCTGGTGCGAGCCGACAGTATTCAAGATATTCATAGTAATTCAATCGGCTTGATTGCAGTAATTACTGATATCACAAAACGCAAAGAATCGGAATTAATTTTGCGACAAAAATTAAAGCGCGAACAGTTGGCAGTAGCCATGTTGGAACGCATTAGATATTCTCTAAATCTTGAAGAAATTTTAACCAAAAGTGTCGAAGAAGTGCGTCATTTTTTGCAAGTAGACCGCACTATTATTTATCAATTCAATCCTGATTGGAGCGGGTTTATCGCTGTTGAGTCGGTTGCCGAAAATGTTCGACCAATTGTAGGAATGGAAATTTATGACCCCTGTTTCGGGGCAGCCTACGTTCATCTTTACCAAGACGGTAGAATTAGAGCCATAGAAGATGTTCACAATGCGGGCCTAGCCGACTGCCACTTGGGTTTGTTGACTCGGCTAGACGTGAGAGCGAATCTGGTAGTGCCGATTTTGCAAGGCGAAAACTTGTGGGGGCTGTTAATTGCCCACCACTGCACGGGCCCGCGTCCCTGGCAACAATTGGAGGGAGAGTGCCTAAAACAATTGGGGGTGCAGTTGGCGATCGCCATTCAGCAATCGATGCTATTTGAACAAGCACAAACCGAAATTGCCGATCGCAAACTTGCAGAAGCCGCCCTGCAATTAGCTAAAGAAGCCGCCGAATCCGCCAACCGCGCTAAAAGCGACTTTCTCGCGAACATGAGCCACGAATTGCGGACGCCTTTGAACGGGATTTTGGGATACATTCAACTGCTAAAAGTCGATAAAAACTTTACCGCCGATCAACAGGAAAGTCTTAACAACATTCACCAGTGTGGCAACCACCTGCTGATGCTGATTAATGATGTTTTAGACCTCTCAAAAATCGAAGCTAGTAAAATGGATCTGTCTCTGACAAACCTGCATTTTTCCAGTTTTGTTAAAAGTATTATTGATTTGTTCCAGATGCGCTCTGCTCAAAAAGGAATTGCCTTTAATTACGAGCAGGTGTCAGCGCTGCCAGATGGCATTTTGGCAGACGAAAAAAGGTTGCGTCAAGTTTTGATTAATTTGCTCAGCAATGCCGTTAAGTTTACGAACAGCGGCAGCGTTACATTCAAAGTCGGTTATGCAGAAAATTTCCCCGATAATTATCATCAAACCAACAGCAAAAGTTCGATTTGGACAGCGGAAATTGCACCTAAAACAATCAATTTGACCGCTAATTTAGACGCGCAGCAAATGTCTAACCCGCCGCTGGGAACAACAGAAACGCGCGAGGTGACAACAGACAATACTGGCCGTTCCCCTACCCCTAAAATTCGCTTTCAAATCGAAGATACCGGCATTGGCATTTCTCAGAATAAATTAGAAGAAATATTTTTGCCTTTTCATCAAGTGGGCGATCATAACAATTTCGTCGAAGGTACGGGACTGGGACTTTCCATCAGCCAAAAATTAGTCAAAATGATGGGCAGCCAAATTCGCGTCCAAAGTACCTCCGGCAAAGGCAGCATATTTTGGTTGGATCTAGACTTACCCGCAGTCGCGCAGTGTTCGGAACTTCCCTCCCGACAAGAAAAAAGGCGGCTTGTAGGTTTTATCGGCCCCCAGCGGAAAGTGCTAATCGTGGACGATCACGAAGTAAATCGCGCCATGTTGCACAGGCTGCTTTTTCATTTAGGCTTTGAAATTGCAGAAGCTACAGACGGCGAAGACTGCTTGCACAAAGCACAAAAATTTCTACCGGATATAATTTTAATGGATTTGCTGATGCCGGTAATGAACGGTTGGGAAGCTACCAGGCGGCTGCGACAGTTGCCGGAATTAAAAGATACGGTTATCCTTGCTTTGTCCGCTAACGTTTACGAGACTACCAAGCAAGAGAGCATACTTGCAGGTTGCGATAATTTTATCACCAAGCCGATTCAAACTAATGAGCTTTTAGAATTATTGCGCCTGCATTTGAGACTAGAATGGGTTTACGAAGAAGGATCGCAAACCAGAAAGCGGACAGATCAAACTGCCAAAGCATCTTCTGAGATTGCTGCTGCTGACTCAACGATGGTGTCTCCTGCCTCAGAGTCAGTCTTGGCGTTGTTAAGATTGGCTGCAATGGGCGATATTGAAGCTATTCTGGAAGAAACTGCTAAACTCGAACATTCTGAGCCGACATTAGTGCCTTTCGTTCATCACCTGCGCCAACTTGCTAAAGGATTTCAGCTCAAGCAAATTCGAGATTTTTTGAAGCAACATTTGTCCTAAAATTGACGGTAGCTAACAGACAACTTAAAATCAGTTAAATCTCTGATCTTGCACCATGGTCAGCAACAAGCTTCCCGGCTTGTTCCACAGAGACTGAATTTCTTGTGGCGAGTAGGGGTTGGACCCCAGATCCCGCCCACAAAAGAAAATAGTGATTGCAAATAAAGGCATCTATGAAGCAACCGGATTTCTAGAGCCGCAGAAAATCACTTGAATCCGATTTAAACTCACAAACCACCAATCAAAAATCAAAAATTTTAATATTTCCCTTGAATATGAACGATAAGAATTCCGAAAGAAGCATCATACAAATTGTCGATGACAACCAAACAAATCTTGACGTACTTTTCGAGTTGTTAAGGAATTACGGGTTTAAAGTATTAGTGGCTCTAGACGGCGAAAGTGCGATCGAGCAAATTGACTACATTCATCCCGACTTGATTCTTTTGGATATCATGATGCCAGGAATTGACGGTTTTGAAACTTGCCGACGCTTGAAAGCAGACGCGTCAACGCAAGATATTCCCATCATATTTATGAGCGCCCTTTCCGATACGCCTGATAAAGTAAAAGGCTTTCAGACAGGAGCAGTTGACTACATCACTAAGCCTTTCCAGCACGAAGAAGTTTTGAGCCGGATTCAAACCCACTTGACAATCCGCAGCTTGCAAAAAAAACTCGAAGAAAAAAACCTCGAACTTGCCCACCTCAACCAAAACCTGGAAAGACTTGTTGAACAAAAAACCAAGCAATTAATCAACCAGGAAAAAACAGCCATCATCGGACGTTTGACTCAGGGCATGGTTCACAACCTCAAAAGTCCGCTGCAAGTGATTCAGACTAGCGTCGATTTGATTGAAACAAAAGCCACACAAATTCAAGAAGACTCTCTGTTTAATTATACTAAGTATATTTTTCAAGCAGTCACAAAAATCAATCAGATCATGGATACTCTGATGATGAAAAGCCGCAACGAGCAAAAGCAAGATTTGCACCCGGTGAATATCAACGATTTAGTGCAGCGAGAAATTCAGCTATTGGAAGGCAACCTATATTTTAAAAATAAAATTAGAAAAAAATACTTTTATGACGAAGAAATTGACAGTATTCCATTGATTTATTCCTATCTTTCTCAAGTATTTTATAATTTAATTAATAATGCAATGGATGCTATGTGGGAAAAGAAAAGCAGAGAAATAACTATCGTGACGCGGCAAGACGACTCGAACATATACATGGATATTGCAGATACGGGATGCGGCATATCATCTGAAGATTTGCCAAAACTTTTTGATCCTTTTTACACATCCAAGCCGCCTAAAGGCGAGGCAAAAACGGAAGGTGAACCAACAGGAACTGGTCTAGGACTTTATACTTGTATTGAACTTTTAAAACCTTTTAACGGTGAAATTGCTATTAGCAGCAATGTCGGTCAAGGCAGCGTGTTTACAGTTGTGCTGCCCAAACCGCAGACAAATTGAGCGACTCAACTGAGTTAACTTGTGTCGGGTTAGACAACCATAATTAAGTTTGTAATTAAATTTGTAGCATGGAATGCAAGTCTTGGTTACTCGCTCAAGAGAGGACTTGCATTGCTCAATACAAACAAGCGCTAATTGCGGGCTATTAACCGGACACAATCTCAGAGCGGATTTTGTAAATTAACGGTAATTCTCCTAGCTTAGTAAGACTATTCCAAAAACAAATATTTTAACTTTAGGCAAGCTTTAAACGGCTATTTAAAATCTAAATTTTCAAAGGCTATCAGCAATGCCAATCCTGATTAATCCGCGTTCTTTTGATTTGCCTCTTGCTATTCCCCTGCCAAAGGTTGTAAATTAAAATAGAGTTGAGTTGCAATATTGGTAAGAGTATAATAGTTTTGGGCCACTAGGTTTGGGGCCAGGCGGACAACTTGCAGCGAACAACTCAATTCTACAAATAAATCTGGGTGGTCTGCAAGCACACAGCGCACTCTAAAGCGTGTGCTTCAAGTTCCCCAATCATCAGCTAGGTAGCTGCATCCGCTGCTGAGATTTTATAATTACTAAAAAATAGCAAAAGGATACCCGTAAAAAAAATGCTAGTTTACGCAACAGCCAAACCGCGATAGTCATCAGTCATCAGTCATTCCAAATCTAAAATCTAAAATCTAAAATCTAAAATGGTATGACATCTGTGTTTGAGTCAACTTTAACGCTTAGTTTAAAAATTCTTTTAGTAGAAGATTGTGCCGAAGATGCAGAGTTCATTCAAGAACTGCTGTCTGAACCCCAACTAGGACACTTAATTGATGTGACCAATGTAGTTCGCTTTCGTGAAGCGATAGAAATTTTAAGGGAGCAAATTTTTGATGTAATTTTATTAGATATTTCACTTCCTGACAGCCCAAAATTTAATACTTTTTTCCGACTTCAAGATTGCGGTATCAATACTCCGATCGTCATTCTGACAGCGGCTGATGACGAAGAACTAGCTGTCGAGTTAATTGCCGCCGGCGCCCAAGATTATCTGGTGAAAAGACAGGTAGACAGCCGGCTGCTGGTACGGACGCTCAGGTGCGCGATCGCCCGCCAGAAACGGCAAGCAGAATGGAAAAAAAGTCAAGAAAAATACCAGCAGGTTGTTGACAATATCAAAGAAGTTGTTTTTGAAACAAATACGGCGGGCAATTGGACTTTTCTCAATCCGGCTTGGACAGAAATCACCGGATTTACCGTTGATGAAAGCTTAGGAACTTCCTGTTTGAGTTACATTCATTCTGAGGATCAATACCAATATTTAAATTCGTTGACAGGTCTGAGCGAAAATCAAGAAACATCCAATTGCTATCAAATTCGATATCTTACAAAAAATGGCGAAATTCGGTGGGTAGAAGTGCAAGAATTTTTTCTTTGGGGCGAGAACGGCGGGGCGCAGGGGACGACAGGAACTATCAATGATATTACCGATAAAATTTTAGCACTTTCCGAACTAGAAGCTAGTAAAAAGTTTTTGAATTATACAATCGATGCAGTGGCAGACCCACTTTTTGTCAAGGATGAACAGCACCGCTGGATACTGTTAAATGATGCTTTTTGCAAGCTGCTCGGCAAGGAGCGCGAGGAACTGCTGGGCAAGTCGGATTATGACTTTTTCCCAAGACAAGAAGCTGAGATTTTTTGGCAGAATGACGAACAAGTTTTTAGGACGGGGGAAGAAAACGAGAGCGAGGAAATATTTACGGACGGCCGCGGTGCAAAGCACATTTTGTCTACTAAAAAAACTGTATTTGAAAATAGCGATGGCAGTAAAAATCTCGTCGGGATAATTCGAGATATCACTGAGGATAGGCGCAAACAATTAGCGCAGCAAGAAAGCGAAGCTAGACTTCGGCAACTTGCAGCCAATTTACCGGGAATAATTTATCAATTTCGTCTCTCAACAGACGGAAAAAAAAGTTTCCCTTATATTTCTTCGGGGAGCATCGATTTATATGAATTGGAGCCAGAAAATATTCAGCATAATCCTCAACTACTTTTTGATTTTATTCATCCAGATGATTGTCAAAAATTTGAAGAATCTATTGCTGTTTCTGCGGCAAATATGCAGCCATGGCAGCAGGAATGGCGGGCGATTGTACCGTCGGGAAAACTTAAGTGGATGCAAGGGGTTTCGAGACCGGAACGAGTTGATTTTGCGACTAAAATAGGGCAGGAAGGGGATATAGTTTGGGAAGGGATCGTGCTGGATATTACTGATTTAAAGCAGACTGAAGCAGCTTTGCGGGAGAGCGAAGCCAGATTTCGATCGCTCGTTGAGAATATCCCTGGCGCTATCTGCCGCAGCTTGTACGATGCTGAGTGGACGATGGTATTTATTAGCGATGAAATTGAGGTAATTAGTGGGTATCCTGCTGGAGATTTTATTCGCAACAACGGCTTAAGTTTTGCGAGCATTGTCCACGAGGCAGACAAGGAAATGGTCGATCGACAAATCAGCGCAGCAGTAGAGTCGAAACAGCCGTACAATCTAGAATACCGGATTGTTCGCGATGACGGAGCGGTGCGGTGGGTGTCGGAAAGAGGTAGGCCAACTTACAATCTGGAAGGGCTGGTTTTGTGGCTCGACAGAGCGATTTTTGATATTACCGATCGCAAACAAGCCGAACTGACTCTGTGCCTAGTAACTCAAGCTGTAGACAGTGCTAGTGATGCGATCGCGATCGCAGATTTAGACGGTTATTCCGTTTATCATAATCAAGCATTTATTCAGCGCTACGGCTATACAGTGGAGGAACTAAATAATGCCGGCGGCCCAGCAGTAATGTACCCCAAATCTCAAGACTTGAGAAAGTTATTTAGGGTGCTGCGGAAAGGTTTTTCCTGGGAAAGTGAAATTGAAATCAAGAGTAAAAATGGCGATATTATAGAAACTTTTTTGCGGGCTAACTGCATTAAAGATAGCGCTAAGCAACCGATAGGAATGATAGCCATAATTGCCGACCTCACAGAAATAAAACGCACCGAATCGGCATTAAAACTCAGTCAAGAGCGATTACAGTTGGCGGTTTCCGGTAGCTCTTTGGGGCTGTGGGATTGGAATATAGCTACTGGCGAAACTTATTTCGACTTTTATTGGAAATCAATGCTAGGCTATGCAGAAACCGAAATTGAAAATAACCTCAAATGTTGGGAAACTTTGCTGCATCCCGAAGACCGAGTGAAGGTAATGGAATGTTTAAATTCCTATTTGGAAGGTGAGACTGATATCTATGAATTTGAATTTCGGATGCTCAATAAAGCGGGCAATTGGCAGTGGATTCTGGCGATGGGCAAGGTAGTCGAGTACGACGAATGGGGTACGCCACTGCGGATAACAGGCACTCACAAAGATATCAGCGCCCGCGTTGCAGCAGAAGCCGAAAAAACGCAGTTGATCGCATCTTTGCAACAAATTGCCGAACAGTTGCAAGCAGCGCAAAAAATAGCCCGCATCGGCAATTGGGAATTTGATAGGGAGACAGGAGTTATTACTTGGTCGGAAGAACTGTTTCGAGTTTACGGTCGAGAATTGAATCGGCCGCCGACAATGGAAGAACTTTTAGAGCAAATTCATGCCGATGACAAAGAAAGGTTTGCAGAAGTTGTACAAAAAGCAGTGACTGAAGGAACAGCTTACGACATCGACCACCGCATCTATTTTCCATCAGGAGAAATTAGGCACGTTAACGCTAAAGGAAAAGCTGTTAAAAATGAGTTGGGTCAGGTGGTGCGGCTGTGTGGCACGGCAATGGACATTAGCCATCGCAAAAAAGCAGAAATTGCTTTACAAGAAAGCGAACAGCGATTTCGAGCTGTATTTGAACAAGCGGCGATTGGCATTGTCAAAGTGTGGCGCGACGGTCAATTTTTGAATGCAAATCAAGGGTTTTGCAATATTGTCTGCTACTCAGAATTAGAGCTAAAATCGCGAAATGTTGGGGACATTTCTCACCCCGAAGATGTAGCAGCAGATGTCGAGTCGCGCGACAGACTGTTAGCTGGGGAAATTTTTAATTATTCTATTGAAAAACGCTTTATTCGCAAAGACGGTTCATTTGTTTGGACTAATATGACTGTATCTTTAGTGCGGGATGGGTTTGGGGAACCTAGCTATGTAATTGCTGTGATTGAAGATATTAGCACTCGCAAACTTGCCGAGGCTATCTTGCGCCAGCAATTAAAGCGCGAACGCCTGGTGGTAAAAATGCTGGAGCGCATTCGCTCTTCTCTCAATTTAGAAGAAATTTTGACAAACACTGTTGCTGAAGTACGGCACTTTTTGCAAACAGATCGGACAGTTATTTATCGCTTTAATCCCGATTGGAGCGGTTTTATAACTGTCGAGTCTGTGGGCGAAAATTGGCAGTCGATTCAAGGAATAACTATTAAAGATTCCTGCTTTGAAGACAGCTCTGCTTCTGCTTACGAAGACGGTCGCCCTTTAGCTGTGGATGATATTTACAAAGCAGGTCTTTCCCAGTGCTACATTAATTTATTAAGTCAATTTCAGGTGCGAGCTAATTTGGTAGTGCCGATTTTGCAAGGCGACAAGTTGTGGGGGCTATTGATTGCCCACGAGTGCGCGGGCCGCCGTCGCTGGCTGGAAATTGAGGTCGAGTGTCTCAAACAAATTAGCGTGCAGTTGGCGATCGCGATCCAGCAATCAATGCTGTTTGAGCAAGCACAAAGTGAAATTGCCGATCGCAAACAAGCCGAGTCAGCTTTGCAGGAATCGGAAGCGCGAGAACGTTCAAAAGCGCTAGAGTTAGAAGCAGCTATTAACAAGCTCCGAACGACTCAAGCTCAGCTCGTTCAAAATGAAAAAATGGTGAGTTTGGGTCAGTTAGTTGCTGGTGTTGCTCACGAAATTAATAACCCCGTTAGCTTTATTCACGGCAATCTCAGTCCGGCTCGCAATTACACTTTAGATTTGCTGGAATTGATTAAAGTTTACCAGCATTACTGTCCTCATCCTCCGGCCCAAGTCTTGGATAAAATTGATGAAATAGACTTGGATTATATTGTTGAGGATTTCCCGAAATTGTTTAACTCGATGCAAGTAGGAACCGAGCGAATTGTCGAGATTGTGAAATCGTTGCGTAATTTTTCCCGATTGGACGAGTCCGCAGGGAAGTCGGTTAACATTCACGAGGGAATTGATAGCACTTTGATGATTTTGCAAAATCGGTTAAAATCTCACAGCAGTCATGGAGAAATTCAGATAGTTAAAGACTACCAACTCTTGCCACAAATTGAATGTTTTCCTGGCGAGTTGAATCAGGTATTTATGAATATTTTGATTAATGCGATCGATGCTTTGGAAGAACGGGACAAGCAGCGTTCGATCGAGGAGTGCGATCGACATCCCAGCACGATCGCTATTCGCAGTTATCAGGTGGCTGGGGGCTTCGTAGCGGTATCGATTGCCGACAACGGGGGGGGGATACCGGAGTCAGTGCGATCGAGGCTGTTTGACCCATTTTTCACGACTAAACCTGTGGGCAAGGGTACGGGTTTGGGACTGTCGATTTCTCACTCGATTATCGTCGATCGCCACGGCGGCCGATTGAGCTGTATTTCGACACCGGGTGAGGGAGCGGAGTTTTTAATTGAAATTCCAGTGCGGCCGAATTTAACTGGTAGGAATTCAAATTTGGGGCAATAAATTAGCAATTGGTAATTGGAAAGCGGAAATGGGCAATATCTCACATCTGGCACCCTTCTCAAGAACAGGCTTTTCGGCCTGTTCCACAAAGAGAGAATTTTCTTGTGGAACAGGCCGAAAAGCCTGTTCCTAAACAAGTAATATCATGTCCGGTCGATTAGCAGAAATCAGGTAGGGGCGGGTTCACCAACAATATCTGCTAATAATTAACAATCTCAAAAACCCGCCCGACCGTGATATTATGGTCAATCGAACGGACATGATATCAAAAAATTATTCTGATGCCAAGGTCAACAATATAAGTTATGAGTTATGAGTTGTGAGTGAAAAATCAAACACGATATTACAAATTACCTTCAAATTTTACATAACAATCGGGGAAGATTCCGAGTTACTGCTGGCGTGACAAATGCGATTTTTGCCTTCGGTTTTGGCTTTAAAAAGGGCGCTGTCAGCGCTGCGAATTAGGGCATTGGGAGATTCCCGGGCAGAAGGAATCGCTGTCGCAATGCCGCAACTGAGGGTAACGTAGGGGCCGATCGACGATCGCGCGTGGGGTAGTTTCAAGCTGGCGATGCCGTCGCAAATTTTTTGGGCGACAGCGTTTGCCCCTTCGGCGCTAGTGTTGGGCAGCACTAGGGCAAATTCTTCGCCACCGTAGCGGGCAGTCAAATCCCCAGCCCGGTTGGTGGCGCTGGCGATCGCCCCGGCAACTTGGCGCAAACAATCGTCCCCGCCGAGGTGCCCATAAAACTCGTTGTAAAGTTTAAAAAAGTCGATGTCAAACATAATTAAAGACAGCGGCAGTTCCTCTCTGGCCAATCTGCGCCACTCTAAGCTCAAAACTCGATCGAACTGGCGACGGTTGGCAATGCCAGTCAGTCCGTCAGTAGTTGCCAGTTGCTGCAATTTTTGATTGGCTATTGCTAGCTTGCGGTAAAGTTGAGATTGTTCGATCGCGATCGCCACTTGATTTGCCAAGTGCTGTAAAAAATCTATTTCCCACTGTTGCCATTCCCTGACACCGCTGCAATTGTATGCTGTCAGCATTCCCCACAAACTATTGCCATTTTCTGCGATCGAATCCGGCAAATTTTTACCCTGGGCCTGCGGTTTGCCACTCGCCTGGTGCCAGATATAATTTTCCGCTGCATCTTGATTGTTCTCGACTTCCCAAACACTGGCTTCTTGTGTTTCTTTTGCCGTTTCCCAGTCGCCTGATTGCCAAATTGGTACGCTGATAACTGCTGCAATTTCACAATCTGTCAACAATTCTTTGCAACTGCCAGCCAAGGGGGCAGTGTTGACATCTGCTATTGCTTGTACCGATTGGGATTCGACTAAAACAAAGCATGACACCGCCAAAGCAGCACTAATATTTTGGTTTTCAATATAACCTTCTGGCAAACCGTCACCTGCGACGATCGCACCTTTTTGCTCTTCCCCGTCCAATTGAGACACCCAATCCTGACAGCGATAAATTAAAACGCGGTCTGTTTGGAGAAATTGGCGCACTTCTGCGACGGTACTTTGGAGAATGTTTGCCGGATCTATTGACGATCGAATATGTTCGATCATTTTGCCCAACAGCCGCTGTCGCAGAGCCTGCTGCCGCAATTGTTCTTCGATTTGCTGGCGTTCGATCGCGTAATGGATAGCCCGCACCAGCAGAGTTCGGTGAAATCTTCCCTTTACCAAACAATCTTGAGCGCCCCAGCGCAATACTGAGCGGGCAATATTTTCATCGTTGATATCTGTCAGCACCACAATTGGCAATGTCGGCCATCGCCCTTTCAAAACTGCGATCGCCTCGCTTCCCCTCAAGCTGTCTGACAGTGACAAATCTAATAGTACGGCGTCAAACTTGTCTACTTCCAGACGCCCAACTCCTATCTCCAGAGACTTAACAGTTTGGAGAAGAAATAGAGACTCGCTGAATGACCCTAGAAGGTCTTCGATCATTGTCGGATCTCCGAGGTCATCCTCAACCAACAAAATTTTCAGACATTGGTTACGTGTTAACACAACTATAGCGTTCGGAGCGAGTCGAAGGCAACTTTTTTGTTTTGATAGCGATACTTGCGATCGGCAAATATTTCCGCTTATCAAATTCACTATACACTCAAACTACGCATTTAGCGCTCCATTAAAGCTTACATATCCGGTGGGAGTGAAACGATCTCAAACCAATACTCACATAAAGTCTTCATTACTTCCAGCAATCCTTCAAAAGTTACTGGTTTGGATATGAAAGAATTGGCTCCCAAGCGGTAGCAAAGCAAGATATCTCCTCTGCGGTGGGAAGTTGTGAGTATTACAACCGGAATTTGTTGCAAATGAGGGTCAGCTCTGATCAAACTTAGTGTTTCTCGCCCGTCCAGCCTCGGCATATTCAGATCCAAAAGTATCAAGTCTGGCTGATGCCAATTGCTGCTACCAACATATTGACCACGACGGTACAAGTAGTCTAGAACTTGTTCTCCATTTTCCACAAATTCGCTCGTAATTTCAAATCGAACTTCTCCCAGTGCTTCCTTCACCAAAAAGCGCGTATCCTCGTCATCGTTGGCTATTAAAAGAGTAAATCTTTTCTTTTTATAATTCACGGCTTTGCCTCACTCCGAACGTTTTTTGTGAGGTCGCTGGACTTTGATCCGTGTCTGAGTACCTGCCAATAATCTCTTGCCATCATCCGGTAAATCTTGCAGAGAACACTGAAATTGTGTTGCAATAATTTACATTTTTTCTGCATTTGCAAAGGTTTGCGAATCATGATTGTTTCACTTGGCAGTCTGTCCGAAAACCTGCAAACTGCAAACACATCACAAATCTTTCTCCGCGAACTACTATGGAAACTACTGCATCCCAAAGCAAGATGCTCTGGATACAGTTGAAAAAAATTAACAAGTCTTGCGCGCACCGCTGATTTATAAGTTGTATAAGGATAGAGCTAATAGATTTATATTGATAGATTTATAGCTCGATGTCATCAGTGAATATGCTACACTTTATAAGCATTTTTGTAAAGAAAAGATAAAGATATTTAAAGCTTAAGTAAAGGACGGGTGACAATCAAGCAATTTGGTGACAAGCCCCCGGATTCATCCGTGGAGCGAGAAAAAAGCTCCGAATCCTCTTCAGTTGCCCCCGGATTTATCAGTGGAGTCGCTTTCTTCAATTCTAAAATCTAAAATCTAAAACCTAAAATCTACAATCTACAATCTACAATCTACAACCTAAAATCTAAAATCTACAACCTAAAATCTACAACCTAAAATCTAAAATCTAAAATCTAAAATCTACAATCTAAAACCTAAAATCTAAAATCTAAAATCTAAAATCTAGAACCTAAAATCTAAAATCTAAAATCTAAAATCTAAAATCTAAAATCTAAAATCTAAAATCTAAAATCTAAAATCTAAAAT
>NZ_JAUBUY010000067.1:0-28524 GCF_036705565.1 Microcoleus sp. AT8-B5 | reverse complement strand
ACTCTTGAAAGTGGGATGGGCGTCCCGCCCGTCATGAGTGTACGGGCGGGACGCCCATCCCACAATAACAATTAAAATTGTAAGTTATTTAATTCACGATCCTCACTGGCGCTAACATATCTAAATGTAGGGTGCGCCGAGGCACACCTTACCCTAATTTTAAATAGAATCGAAAATCGAAAATTCTGTCACCGTTCTAAAAATCATCATCAGGGCCCTCATCAGGGCCCTCATCCGAGTTCCGATCGCGACGCACAAGTTCAGAAGGAGGCCTATCGTTACTCCATGCCCACCACACGGAATCGCACTGGCAGCGGTAAAATTCTTGCCATTTGCGACGGTTGAACTCGGTATATACTGGCGATCGACGATTAATCCAGACATCAGCGGCATCCGTGCAGCTAGCGCCGCACTTGGGGCAGCAAAACTCATTAGCGTGAACCGCCGTCGCAGTCCATTCAGGAGGATGTGGAGCAAAAGCTTCCATGTGTTAGAGTTTCTATCTAAACTGCTGGTAATTACGGCAAATCAAGGCTTGCAAAAGATCCGCAGAGTTCGGAATGACCTAAGCAATGACATAAGTACGCTGTTGAGTGCGTAATTCATCTGCCCGTTATTTTTTTTAGCATTTGCCGTCAGATGAATAGTATAACTGATGTGGTGCAAGCCGTCGATCGGCATTCTCAGCTATTTCAAGGACTAAGCTCATGTCTATCTACAATCTTATCTCGTTTCTGGGCATCTTTGGCCTGTGTGCGATCGCCTGGGTTTTCTCAGAAAATCGCAAAGTTCAGTATATACCTTGGCGCGTCATCATCTGGGGCATTGGCCTGCAATTAGTCTTAGGATTTTTAGTATTCCTGTTCCCCCCAACTCGCATCGCCCTAGAGTGGTTTACTAGCTTACTGGATGGAGTATTCACCGCTGCTGACGCTGGAGCGAGGTTTGTATTCGGGAGCAATGTTGTACCCATACCTGGTAAAGAGCCGGCAGTTAATTTAGGATATATTTTTGCCTTTAGAGCTTTACCGACAGTCATCTTTTTTTCTGGCCTCATGGCCTTGCTATACAACATCGGCGTGATTCAAATTATCACCGAACTTTTTGCCAAAATATTTTATACGACAATGCGCTTGAGTGGCGCCGAAGCCCTCAGCGGCGCGGCCAATATTTTCGTAGGAATTGAAGCGGCAATTGTCGTCAAGCCATATTTGCCAAAAATGACTCGTTCCGAACTTTGTGCAATCCTCTCTTGCTGTTTTGGGACTGCCGCTTCTTCAACATTAGCAATTTACGTTAGTTTTCTAAAGCCTGTTTTTCCAAATATTTTAGGACACTTAGTTTCAGCCTCAATTATCGCCATTCCCGCTTGTTTTGTCCTCTCCAAAATCTTAGTACCAGAAACAGACACACCCCTGACAATGGGCGGCATTCCCAAGGAAGAACGGAAGCCTAAAGGCCGCGAGTTTGTGGGCGAAGAAATTTCCGAAATGGACGGCGAAGCGATGCCACAAGAGACAGTTGGAGGAGAACCCATCGAACGAGTCAGCCCTCTCGATGCAGCGATAATTGGTGCATTGGACGGTGTAAAAATGGCAGTAGCCATTGCCGCTGTTTTGATTTTAATCTTGGGCCTAGTTTCCTTAATCAATCAATTCTTTGGTTGGCTGGCAATTTTGCCCGGCCCCATTGGTGACTTGTTCAAAGTTGTCACCTTAGCAAACATTATGGGATTTTTATTTTATCCCCTGACGCTATTAACAGGAGTGTCCATTGACGACTCTTGGGAAGCATCAGTAATCATCGGACGGCGACTGTTAGAAACAGCAATTCCGCCCTATCAAAGTTTAGCAGAAGCATCGGCAAAAGGACTGGTGAGCGATCGTACAGTTTTAATTGTCAGTTACGCCCTTTCCGGCTTCGCCCACTTAGCCTCCGTCGGCATATTTGTCGGCGGTACGATCGCCCTAATTCCATCCCGCCGCAAAGACATTTCCGAACTCGGTTGGAAAGCATTATTTGTCGGCACCTTAGCCACAATGATGATCGCTTGCATCGCCGGCACCTTCGACACCGGAGACGCCAGCATTTTAGGCGCTAAAACAGCCCCTGTTGCCCCGCTAACAGCCCCTGAATCTCTAAAATCACCGCCATCCCCAGCCGCGAATTCAAAGCCGTCAGTTGCCCCAGCAATTGCCAGTCCGAAGCCTTCGGCTAATACCCAAAAAGCGTCTCCCAGAGCTCAAGAATCTCCCTCTTCCGCATCCAAGAAAAACCCTTAATAATCTTCTATTGACTTGTAGGGGCGGGTTTTTCCAACAATATTTAACTCCCGTTAAAAATCTACAGAAACCCGCCCCCGCACAACCAATAACCTACATCAACTTTGCTTTCGATAAAACAAGTTAGGAACGGACTCTGACCCAAGAAACCGGGTTTTTCATCAAATCTGTGGTTGTCACAAAGTATGCTCGCAAAAACCCGGTTTCTGGCCACCCGTGCATCAGATTGCGATTTGCCCTTGGGTGAGTGAGGGCCGGTTTTAGAGATTGTAGGTTTTAGACAATTATGGTTGGTGAACCCGCCCCTACAAGCCCCTGATGGATGTTGTTGTTTTTTATGCCGATGCAAGCAATTCCCAATTCCCAATTCCCAAAATTTATGAATCCCGAACCAGAAATTCGCCGCCTGTTAGATGTGATGCCCGCTTCCGGCCGCATGATGTGTAAAATTATTAATAAGCCACAACAATCAACGGTAATTGACTGCGAGTTTCCTTTACCTTGGAATCAATCTCGCCCGATTTATATTAATTTTGATTTGTGGCGGCTGCTATCTAAGCCCCAGCGGGATTTACTGCTATTGCGGAATGTAAGTTTTCTGTGCAATTTTAAGTGGTTTAAACCGGATATTTATCAAGGTGCGGCTGTGGCGGGAATTGTCGGGACTGTTGTAGAATTGTTGCAGGGAGATGCGATCGGCACTGCGATCGCGGGCGGTTTGACAGGACTCGCCATGACTCGAATTTGGCGCGACAACCGCAGTTCCCAAGTAGAGTTAGATGCTGACGAAGGGGCGATTAGAGTAGCGGGAAGGCGTGGTTACAACGAAGCAGAAGCGGCCGGACATTTACTTGGGGCGATCGAGGCTGTGGCGCAAATTGAAGGGCGCAGTTTGGATTTTAATGAGTTGATTCGGTGTCAAAACTTAAAGGCGATATCGGGTATTTCGGCGGTGGGCGTGCCCGATAGTGTGAGGAAAGATTAAAAACTTGCTCCTTCCTACCATAAGAATATAGAAATGTCGGCTTTACCAAATCATCGCTCTAATAATTACTTCACCTCAGACTATTTGGATCGACTCCTAACTCCCGCAATTTTTGTGCTAATCTGTTCACCTGTTCTTCAGGAGTCAGATAACGTTTTCCCTCTGCGTCGTACCAATACAGCCACTCCCTCGTCACCCCAGAATAATTTCCCCTTTCACAACCAATTCCTAAACCTATTTCGGGCATCCAAACAGGATGTCCCGACTGTAATTCATACTTCCCATTAACTAACTTATGTACTTCCAATCGGGGTTTGCGACGGCGGCGAGATGAATAGATAATGTAATAAAGCACGCCTAAATCTTGATATTCCTCCAACTTTGTGGTGTATTCCTTGCGATACTTTTTGGAAACGACTTCCAGTACCAAAGTTGGGACAACCTTTTCATCCCACAGAACGTAACTGGGACGCAATTCTTCATCGTAAAACCTTTCTACTCCTAAACTCAAGAAACCGTCGGGGACAATTGGAGCTTTTTCAGGGTGATAATAGATACCCATATCTATGCCAAAAAACCAGTCCATGCGTTCTGCCCAAATTATGAGCAATACCGCTTTTAGCAACCCCGGTATTAGTTCTTGAAGTTCGTTATCCACAGGCGTTTCGTCAGAATCTGGCAGTTCATCGGCTGAGGGCAAGTACCTCGGTAAGTTGTAATTTAACATTGCAGTTTTTCCCAAAACTTACATCAATTATAGCGTGGTTGTTTTTTGATACCAATCGCAATTTAAACCAGCAACTCACCAAAAATTGCTTGTTCTCGAATAGCCTCATAATTTTTCAAAATCTCCGACCGTCAATTTCTAGTGACTCCTCCTCATCTACTGGCCGACTGAGATAATCCGGCAACTCATCAAAAGATACCCCCACCAAACGGCAAAAATCCCTCATTTGCCGAACAGTCATCGTAGGTTCGTCTCCCTTTTCCCATCGCCGCACCGACGAAGCCGACACCCCCATCCGCACAGCCAACTCTTCTTGGCTCAAGTTAGCGTCCTCTCGCAGTCTCCGAAAAGCCAACTCATTTTCTGGTTGCCGTTGACGTTGCCTTTTTTTTACCATATTATTATAAGTATCTATTTTAAGCGCTTAATTTAAGCGGTTAAGTTCCTTGAGGTAGGCACAGCCATAGCCAAAACAGACTGCACTAAAAATCAAAGGTGCAAGTCTGTCACTTTTCTATGGGCAAACATACCCAATTTACAATACAGCCATGAACACCCCAGAAACTGCGAATGCCTGGATTATTTACCGACTGCTGCCCAACTTTCAGCGCTTACCTGTCGCGCAATTTCGCAGCCGCAGCGAAGCAGAATCTTCCCTGAAAGTCATCCGGCAAATGCTACCCAATACCGAATTAATACTTGCTTTTGAGGTTGGGCCAGAAAGTCCAACTACCGAACTCAATCAGCCCCCTGCTAAAAAGCCAAACTTGCAAACTTCAGTTAACCGAGAACTCTTGAAACTTTTCATTATCAGTTCTCGTCCAGTTGTTTCCCGCGTCATTCATTCTTTTCACCGCGATAATTTTGCCTGCGTTTCTGACTGGAGTCCGCTTGTCCCAACTCAGAATCCCGGTGAAGTGATGAGCGTCTTAATTAAACATTTTGCCGCTGACTCTTAGTTTGCCACCCCTTGATGATTCGGCGGTTGAAACCGCTCCTTGTCAAACGAAGTCTGCCTCCGCAGACTAAGAAATAAAGGGGGTATTTAAGTCGGATTTGGTATTAGTCCTCTTTGAGAGGACTTTAGCTTTGAGGCAGGGGTTTCAACCCCTGCCGGACTGCGGTTGTAAGGCTAACTCTATATCCTCTACTTCTTGAGTCATAAATTTATCACTATCTCTCCCCAGTCATCGAACCTTAGCTGCGGGCGATCGCCAAATCAGGAACAATGATAAACTTGATATTCATACCCATCCACCGCAGGCAAATCGCGCGATTCAACCTGACATTTTTGTGCTTCTAGATTCACAGGTGCGCGAAAATTAACCAACCACAAATCTAGCGGCCGTTCTAATTGACTGAGTGTTTTGTCAAGTGTCCCTGCCGCTATTTCTGGTGCATCCCTTCTCTGATTAGCCAAAAGAAACAGCGGAGAATCAAAGGCTTTAACTTCTTCTTTCTTCCTAACATCCCTTACATCCGTTACATCCGCTACAAAATCCGTTGCCGAACTTCTTTCCCATTCCCACCCTATCCCCATCAACTCTCCTATTTCTACATGAGTATTTTGAGTAGTAGCAATTAACACGGGAACTTTCGATAATTCGCGGATAATCGGAATTAAAAGGTCTGGTTTGTAATATTTGCGATAGCCGAGATTGGAATTTACTGTGACACCGCTAAAAAAACCCATTGCTAAAATTAGCAAAACTGCTTTTTTGCCAGGAACTTCGATCGCCCGTAAATTAAACCATTGACTTTTTGCTGTAGGTGTGTTAAAAATAACCGCCAAGGTTGCTCCTAAAAGCAATATCACCCCCGGAAAGTAGACGAAATTGTATCGTGCGCCGCGAGTTAGGTCAATCCCTAGAATATATGCAAAGCTGAAAAATTGGAAAATTGCTCCTAGCACAAATCCGCCGAAAATAACAGTACCTAAACGAGTATCGGGCGTTTTTAAGGAATTTTTAAGAGCGCCTCGCAGCAGGGGAAGCACTAATATAAAAAATATTGTCATGGCGATCGCCGATACAACTACTACTGCCAAATTTGGCGATTCCACCGGCAGCAGAGACATGACTGTGATCCATCCAGCTAAAGCTTGAAAAATCGGATTAACCCAACTTAAAAATGTGCGATCGCCGCTGACAATCCAATTAGTTAATTCGCTGCCGTACTTGTTTGACAAAAATACCGGCAACCACACTAAACCGCCAGTTAAAGTACCTATCGCTACCGCGAAAAGCCGCCAGATGATTTGAAATTGCCAAATATTGGGCTGGTGGCTGTTGTCAATTGGCAAATTTCCATTAAAATCCTGCCACATTACAGCAATTAATGCTATTGCTTCGGCACACAAAGTCAGTACAAAAAAGTAGTGAACCGCAATTCCCAAACAGTTAACAACCACCCAAAGCAGCACCGCCCAAATAGGCAGGGGCGCGCGCTGTTGCAGCTTTTTTGCAGCTAAGACGAGGCAAAAAAGAGAGGCAATAACTAATAAGATTCCTAAAGTGTAATGCCGAGCTTCTTGAGCGAGATAAATGCCGTAGGGAGAAACTGCCATCATCGCGGCCGCACATTGACCGACTAAACGCGAAGTAAAAGCAAACTTGCCTAAAAAGTAAATAGCGGGAACTGAAATCACACCCAATAATGCAGGAAGAGCGCGCCCAATCCAAACTAAACTATCCTCAGAAAGCCCAAACAACCGCATCCACCAATGAGCGAGCATAAAATATACTGGTGGATGGTTGCTTTCTAGTAGCAAATTGCGGAGCACGTCGGCGGTGTCAGCATCGGGGCGCAATTGCAGCGGTTGTAATAATGTAGAAAGCTCGATCGCGCGATCGAGCGGCACACCGCGAAAACTGTTGCCCAAACTAAATACTAGAGTCGAAAACTCGTCTGTCCATAGCGGTTTCGAGTCCAAATTGGCAAAGCGCAAAATCAAGGCGATCGCCGTCCACAGAAATAGCAACAACAGTTGTTTGTTCTTAATCATTAATTCAGTCAATCGATTTTAGATTTTA
Source organism: Microcoleus sp. AT8-B5 (assembly GCF_036705565.1). Classification (NCBI taxonomy): domain Bacteria; kingdom Bacillati; phylum Cyanobacteriota; class Cyanophyceae; order Oscillatoriales; family Microcoleaceae; genus Microcoleus; species Microcoleus sp. AT8-B5. Next base: position 21,498 of record NZ_JAUBUY010000067.1, on the reverse strand, counting down.
GATTTTAGATTTTAGATTTTAGACTTCGGCGTGCAGTTCGACAAGCTCACCGTCCGCGCTAGAGGAGAACGATTTTAGATTTTAGAATTGAAGCATTGAAGCATTGACTTGCGCGAGATAAATCCGGGGGCTTGTATCCTAGATGCTTTCGGTCATTCAAAGGCATAGGGCAGGAGACCAATTTGTCATTAGCCATCAGTCATTTTATCCATTATCAATTACCAATTACCCATTTCGCATTACCCATTTCCCATTACCTACTTCACGTCCGTCACCCGCCAACTCAGCTTCATATTGATCCAGAAATTCCACAGAGTCACAGTTGCGATCGCAATCAACTTAGCCCAATATTCGTTTACCTTAAAAACATTAAACAGCACATTCACCAGCAGCACATTTATCATCAAGCCAATCAAACAAATCACATTAAATTTCAACAGCCGTTTCAAGCGCTGGCGCTTTCCCTGCTGCCGCTTAGAAATATCACCAAAAGTCCATAAATCGTTCCACAAAAAATTATTGAAAATTGCCACTTCAGCAGAAAAAATTGCACTGCGAGTCAGCCCCAAACCGAGGACAGTCCGCAGCAAGTAAAAAACTCCCATATCCACAAACACGCCGCTGAAACCAACCACGCCAAACCGCAGGAATCTGCCCATCGGCCAGCGGGCAAAGCGCAACCGAAGCAAATGTTGCAAATACTCAATATACTGTTTCCAGGTAACTTTGCTCTCCCCTTCTTGCCGCTCGTGAAACACGTAACCAACTTCTCCAATCCAGCGGATATCGCCTCTGCCGAGCACTTCAATCAATATTTTGTAGCCAGCAGGATTCATGGTTTTGCCGGCTATGCAACAGCGCCGCACCATAAAATACCCGCTCATCGGATCGGAAACTCGGCCCACCACTCCCGGCAGGATCACTAACCCCACGGTTTGAGCGCCCCGCGATAAAAATCGCCTGACAACGCTCCAGTCGCTCACCCCGCCCTCGCCCACGTGACGGCTCGCAGCGGCCAAATCTGCTCCCCGCTGAATTTCTGCTAAAAGCTGCAACAGCGTTTCCGGGGGATGCTGCAAGTCGGCATCGATGACGCCCAAAACCTCGCCCCGAGCCGCCTGCCACCCGCGAATTACGGCCGTGGAAAGTCCCCGCTCTTCTTCCCGGCGCATCACCCGCAATTGCGGATATTCCGGTGTCAGGGAAAGGGCGACTTCCCAAGTGCGATCGGGGCTGTCGTCATCGACTACAATTAATTCGTAGTCGCCGGGAATGATGCCATCGAGCAATTGGCTCAATTTTTCCACAATACTCTGGATATTCCTGCACTCGTTGTAGGTGGGAATGACGAGGGAAAAATAAATTTCCGCTGTGCGTGCATCTGTAAAAGTTGAACCGAAAGTCTGTATAGCAGGAATTTGCAAGGGCCCCGACGGCACTGGCAATACCTGATTTGGTTGGTTTATGCCCATAATTTCAGTGTTAAGAAAGTCCAGAATAGTTTCGTAGCACTTGAGATTGTAAAATATCGTTCCTCCATAATTGATTAGTTAAAATATAAAAACGCCTTAATTCTAGTCAGTAATTCTGTAATTGAGTTAAAAAGAAAACTGTGGATGCAATTCTCGATCGAGCTTTACAAGGTTATAACATCTCTTCTGCAGAAGCATTGGTACTTTTGCAGCAAACAGAGCCAGACGCGCGAGCTTCTATTCAAACAACCGCTGACTTGCTCCGTCGCCGACAATCAGGGGATACTGTCACCTACGTTATCAATCGGAATATTAACTTTACTAACATTTGCGAGCAGCATTGCAGTTTTTGTGCATTCCGCCGCGACGAGGGAGATGAGGGCGCTTTTTGGTTAGATGCAGCCCAAATTCAGGAAAAGGCAACTGATGCAGTGCAGCGGGGTGCGACGGAAATTTGTATGCAGGGCGGCTTAAATCTTCAAGCTAAGCTCAACGGCGCATTTTTACCTTATTATCTGCAATTGGTGAAAACTATTAAGGATAAGTTTCCTCAGTTGCACTTGCACGCTTTTTCGCCGCAAGAAATAGAATTTATTGCCCGAGAAGATAATCTTAGTTTCAGCTATGTAATTTCGGCTTTGCGGGATGCGGGAGTTGGTTCGATGCCGGGAACCGCGGCGGAAGTTCTCGACGATGCTGTGCGACGGGTGATTTGCCCGGAAAAACTAAATTCGGCAACTTGGCTGGAAATTGTGGGAACTGCTCACAGTCTGGGTTTGCCGACAACGAGTACAATGCTTTGCGGGCATATTGAGACAGCCGAACAGCAGGTTTTGCATTTAGAAAAAGTGCGATCGCTCCAACAAACTGCGATCGACCAAAACTATCCAGCACGCATCACAGAATTTATTTTACTACCCTTTGTTGGACAGGAAGCACCGGCACCTTTGCGGAGTCGAGTCGGCCGCGACCAACCAATTTTAGCAGATACATTGTTACTCACCGCTGTATCGAGAATCTTCTTGGGAAATTTGATTCCCAATCATCAACCGAGTTGGGTAAAATTAGGTTTAGATGGAGCTACAGAAGCGCTGAAATGGGGCTGCAACGACATCGGCGGTACATTGATGGAAGAACACATTACAACGATGGCTGGTGCGGTTGGCGGCAGTTGTCAGTCTGTGGAAGATTTGCAAAATGCGATTAGTTCTTTGGGGCGGAGTTATCAGCAAAGAGATACAATTTATCGACCTTTAGGGGTTGACAATTTGGCAGTAATAAGTAGTAGGATAAATTGAGCGATGTCTTACAGCGAGTTCACCTCAATTATCAAAGTTAAACAAGCCTTTGGATTAACAACTGTAGAAGGCCCGCGATTTCTACCGCAAATAACTCCGATCGCTCCGAGTGCAACCCTGACAGATTTTTTGGCAAATAGTTTACCCGTAGCTGTGGCCACAGGTAGCGAAAAAGCTCGATCGGAAATGATTATTACTCCGGTACTGCTGGAAGTCAGGAAGATTTTGCAGCAGAATATTAGCTTGTTTTCGGGGGAAGACTTTACGGTTGATTACGAAACTGGACTAAACGGGATTTGTGATTATTTGATTAGTCGTTCTCCAGAAATGTTGGAGATTGAAGCACCCGCAGTGGCGGTTGTTGAGGCTAAAAAAGCCGATTTGAAGACAGGAATTGGACAGTGCGTTGCAGAAATGGTGGCAATGCAGAAGTTTAATGAAGCGAAGGAAAAACCAATTTCAGTTATTTATGGCAGTGTCAGTAACGGCACGCAGTGGCGATTTCTTAAACTAGAGGAAAAAATTGTATCGATCGATCTTAATGACTATGCCTTGCCTCCGGTGGACGAAATTTTGGGAATGCTAGTTTGGATGGTACGAGATGGCTGAATAACCGCGATCGCACTTTTGACTCAGTTGCTAAAGTGCGATCGCACATTTAGACTTCATTGCAACCGGATTAATTTGACTAACAGACTCATGATTTCTCCCCGATCGGGTGTAATAATGATGCGATTGTCGGGAATCGCGATCCTCTTCGAGGGCTGCGCTAACGGATGAGTCCAACGAACAGCTTCCTCGTAGCGCAATGCGTGCAGTTGGTGGATAGTTCGGCGTACCCCCAGCGGCGAACCGATGATGACGTGACGGACTGCTTCGCGATCGGCCTCAAAGGTTTGGTTGGTTAAAACATTCGGCGATGTTTGGTTCGATGATGAATCTTGCAACATAGCTTTGACCAATAATTTTGGATAGGTTTGATGCTTTGTAACGGTAAAACCGCGTACAATAACAAGTTGAAGAAAAGACAGCAATTCCCCTACAGCACAAGTGGCTTAGCTGGTGCTGTCTAATCTCTATTGGGTTAAATCTAAATTAATTTAGGGTAGATGTCAATCATTTTAGGCAAAACCCAAATAAATTAATATAACTTAACAAATAGCCTATGGAAACCTCAGAAAGAGCCGATCGATCGCCCCTAATGCGACTGAGAGTTCAGCGGTTTATGACTCAAAAGCAGCTAGCAGAAGCACTTGGCGTTACGGAAGCGACGGTAAGCAACTGGGAAGCTGGGCGATCTGTACCGAAACTAACACCTGTTCAATACAAGAAGTTGCTAGAAATTCTGCAAATTACCTCTGCTGAATTACCAGACCAATTTGGTTTTCCTAGCGAGGCTGATGGATAGAAAACGGAATATTATAATCGAGGCGTTTTAAATTTTAAACCAAAAATGGTGAAAGTTAATCTACTCAAAATTACTAGATAATAAAACTAACTAAAATTCCCAAAATTTCATCAACTGGCGGCAGCGAGTATTCTCTCAAACCAATGGTAACAGTTTGCTCTTCTAATTTGATAAATTTCCACAAGTTCCCGGTCGTAACGCAACCATAGAGCTTGTTTACAAAGTAGCCGTTTTTTTCATTGAAACGCTGAGCCGCAATCATTTCAGCAACACATTGTCCAAGTCCGCCGTTGATGTCTTCTTTTTTAGCTTCCACCACAATCATAGCAGGAGCTTCGATAAAAAGTTGTTCGGGTGATTTGCTGATGAGGAAATCGCAGACACCGTTAAGTCCCACAGATTGATCTACAGTAAATTCATTCCCAGAAAAAAGACTGATTTGCTGATGAAAAATATCTTTTAATTCTAAAAGAATCGGACATATAATCATTTCAGAACGAGCTTTTTCCGTATTCAGTGCTAGGGCAAGAGGCAGGCGTTTTTCGATGAACTCAGCTAGGGCTGGACTCGGCTGAATCGGGGGCGCATAAACAATAAAAGTAGGTACTTCTATTAGGGTGAGCTGAAAGTCTTGTTTGACTTTTTTGAGGGTGAATTCGCTATAGGACATTGCTGTTCCACGCTCTGAATAAAGTGGTCTGGCTTAGATTATAACTCACATCTTTTACTATTTTCATGAACAGGCTTTCCGGCCTGTTCCACAACATATTAAATTAATGCTCTTTCGCTGAATCCGGCAGTCCGCCAGGGGTTGAAACCCCTGTCTCAAAGCTAAAGTCCTCGCTATGAGGACTGAAGAACTCATTAGTCCTCTTCAGAGGACTTTCGCTATTAGCCAGGGAATTCATTCCCTGGCGGGCTGGCCGCCTTCCCGTTTAAGCAGGAGATGAGATTAAACCTTAAACTTCTCCACAATCCGTCTCATCGCTTCTTCCACATTCTCCCGACTATTAAACGCCGAAATGCGGAAATAACCCTCACCCGCCGCACCAAAACCAGAACCCGGAGTTCCCACCACATTGCAAGTTTCCAGCAACTTCTGAAAGAAATCCCAACTCGACAAACCGTGAGGCGTTTTCACCCACACATAAGGTGCATTTTCGCCACCAAAAACCTCGATTCCCGCCGCTGTCAATTTCTCGCGAATAATCGCAGCATTTTCCATGTAAAAATTGACTAATGCCTGAATCTGTGCCTTGCCAGCCTCTGAATAAACCGCCTCAGCACCGCGCTGCACAATGTAAGAAACACCGTTAAACTTAGTAGATTGGCGGCGGTTCCACAATTTCCAAATTTCCACATCGGAACCATCTGCTGCTTTTCCAGTCAAAGTCTTCGGTACAACTGTTAGCGCACAGCGAGTACCCGTAAAACCAGCATTTTTGGAAAAAGAACGAAATTCGATCGCACAATCCCGCGCCCCTTCAATTTCGTAGATAGAATGGGGTAAACTCGGATCGGTAATATACGCTTCGTAAGCCGCATCGAAGAAAATAATCGAACCGTTAGCCTTAGCATAATTTACCCAAGCTTGCAAGTGTTCCTTGGTTGCAGTTGCCCCCGTCGGGTTATTCGGGAAACACAAGTAAATTAAATCGACTTTTTTGTCCGTGGGAATTTGGGCAGTAAAATTGTTTTCCGCTGTAATTGGCAGGTAAACTAAGCCGCCGTATTCGCCATTTTCGTTCGCATCTCCCGTGTGTCCAGCCATCACGTTAGTGTCTACATACACCGGATACACTGGATCGGTAACTGCGATCGTGTTATTGTTGCCAAAAATATCGAGAATATTGCCGCAATCGCACTTAGAACCATCAGAAATAAAGATTTCCGAAGCATCAACATCGCATCCCCGCGACTTGAAATCGTGCTCGGCAATTTTCTCCCGCAGCCACTCATAACCTTGTTCCGGGCCGTATCCTTTAAAGGTATCCCGCGAACCCATTTCTTCCACCGCCGCCACCATCGCCTCCCGACAAGCAGCCGGTAGCGGTTCAGTCACGTCGCCAATCCCCAGCCGGATGATGGGCGCTTCGGGATTAGCCTCTGCATAGGCTTTCACCCTGCGCCCAATTTCGGGAAACAGGTAGCCAGCTTTGAGTTTGAGGTAGTTGTCGTTGATAGTTGCCATAGTTCGATCGCTACAGAATGTCGTAGAATAGCTTATACCATTTTAGATTTTAGATTTTAGATTTTAGATTTGAAGAATTGAAGAATTGAAAAACTGGGAATGACTGATGACTATGGGGGTTGGCAGCTTGCAGGCAGTTGCATTCTGTTTTGAAATTGGTATTACTACTAATCGTCTTTCTCAAGCAAAAGGAAGTTCGGCAACAAATTTTATCAGGGATTTAACGGATTTAACGGATGGATATTGAGGAGCGAGGGAAGATTTTCCCCGTTCGGACACTCGAACACTCGGCAAATCCGCCATCACAGGCAATCTGCAGAGTCGCTCACAGCTATTGACAAAAAAATCAAACTATCTTGTATAATCAGAATAGCGTGCAGTGCAGAAGCAATTATGGATGAGATCGAGTATGCCAAACTCTATCAGGAACTGGCGGCAATTCTGAATGAGTTTAATTTGGGTTGGGTAGTTCAACAAGTAGCGGATACTGTAGAGATAGGCAAAGTAATTGAAGAGCGATCGCTCAAAAGAAAAACACCTCTGCTCAAGATAGAAGATTATACCGCAAAAGAACAACTTTTGCTGTTAATTAATGCTGTTGAACAAGCGACGGTCAACACTTCCGAAATGGAAGACGAAATTGCTTATTTCTTGAAAGTAGAATCAGAAACCTCACCCCTCGGCACAAAAATTACCTTTGCCAATTCAGGTGCAGAAACTGCCAAAACAATCGAGTTTACCTCCAGCGTCACAGCCCCCCGTCACAAACAGGCGATCGCCCTCAAGCACTTGCTGGAAAAACTGCCCTCTGGGCCGAGCAACTACGCCATCAATTCCGAAATTAAAAGCAAATTAAAAAGCTCGATCGATCCAGATTTTAACACAGCAGCAGAACAAGCCAGAATTTTTGACACTTACCTCTTCACAATCTTGCTAAAAGCAGTTGCTAATGAAGGCGGTACTATTTATTACAACAATGTTTTAGACGACGAAACACCGAAATATTTAACATTTAGAAAAACAGCGGGAAAAATTCACGGAACGGCACATCCCTATACTCATGCTGTTGTGGAATTTCCCGACAAACCAGCCCTGGAAGTTCACCTAGGAGTAAAAGTCCAAGGTAGAGCCGGAGTTTTGCACAACTGCAACGTTTTAATTTTGTACCAAAAAGAAGCAAATATCTGCCGCTTGCTTAACCGCGAACCTCGGCACTCGCAGGTAATTTTAGCAGTAAAATCGGAACACAGCACCTCAGAACTTCAACTAGAAATGGCTGGTGCTTTTATCGGCTTAGCATCAGACATTCGCTACGAAGGTGGCAGCTATTTTATTTCTAACAGTTACTCACAACCCGTAGCCAAACTGCTAACTACTGCTCGCAAAAAATGGGAACACAACATTTTTCCGAGAGCCACAAACGATGTCCACCGAATGATGTACTCGTTTCAAACTATCTTTAAAGACTTTAAAGCCAGAAACTGATTCAATTAATCAGGACTAAGGCAAACTGTCACAAAAGTCTTGCTACATTTTTTGTGTTAGGTTTCGTTTCACGAGCCTAACCTACTGTCTGATTCAAGTAAGGAATGTTTTTCTGGTTGTTTCCGGAGGGGTAAATTCGAGTTTCCTAAATTTGCCCGGTTAAATGTATCTGCTAATGTATCTGCTACATGAGCCAAGAAAATAATCTATCATGTTGCGAGCACCCGAACCTTACGAATAATGTTTAAGAAAGATAAATCTTCCCTGCTGTTTACGATCGGAGCCGCCACACTTCTGATCGGTTTAGGCTTTGTCACCTACTACCTCGTCATTTCCCGTGGGCCCGCCAAAGATTTGCCGCCGGGGGCAACGGTTGTCCCGCAAGATACGATGATGGCCCTATCCATCAGCACCGATGAATCGCAGTGGAATAGACTGCGAGAATTTGGCACGCCGGAGTCAAAAGCTTCGTTTGAGAGGTTTTTAACTCAAATGCGCGATCGCCTGCTCACAAGCAACGGCTACGCCTACGGGCAAGACATTCAACCCTGGGTTGGTAACACAGCAATGGTAGCCTTTCTCCGCAACAAAATAGCTATACCAGCCCCCTCGCCGGCACCCAACACGCCCCCATCTCCGCCAATTCAACAGTCAGTGGCAATTATCCTGCCAATTGCCAACCCAGTCAAAGCCAAAGAATTATTAGCAAAACCCAGACCCCTTAGCCAAGGAAAAATTGTTGAGCGTAATTATAAAGGGGTGCAAGTCACAGAAACTCAAGGCGTACCCGATCGCAATTTCTCAGTCGCGGTACTCGGCACAAGGTATCTAGCAGTCACCACAGATCCTAGCGCTACAGACAGAATAATCGACACCTACAAAGGCGAACCTTCCCTAGCAAAAACCCCTGGCTATGCAGACGCCATAGACAAAATAAAAAGTCCGGGAGCCTTCGGTCAAATCTACGTCAATATGCCCGTTGCCGCCGCCTATGCCGCCGCCAACTCAGCCCGCGAAATTTCGCCAGAAAGCCTCGAAAAACTGCAACAAAATCAGGGATTTGCCACCACAGCGACGCTGGAAGAAGAAGGAATTGCCTTCAAATCAGTCTCTTGGCTAAAACCCGATTCTACCAGAAGGATAGCAGTAGAAAACAATGCTCTAAAAATGGTTAACCGCCTGCCAAACAATACAATAATGATGGTATCCGGCGGCAACTTGCAGCGTTTGTGGCAAGACTACGTATTGGGAGCCGAGGCCAACCCGATTTCCCCGATTAATCCCCAAGTTTTACGCACAGGTTTAAAATCCACTACGGGCCTGGATTTAGATAAAGACTTGATGAACTGGATGGCGGGAGAATTTTCTCTATCATTAATACCGGCGCCCGCCCAGAATCCCAGAGACAAATTTGCTGCCGGATTTGTATTTATGGTGGAAACAAACAACCAGGGGGCTGCGAACAAATCCCTGAAACAGCTTGATGAAACGATGAAAACTAAAGGATTTAGAGTGGAGGAAATTCAAGTCGGCGGCAAACCGGGGATTAAATGGACATCGCCGTTTGGAGGGATTACGGTAACTCGCGGCTGGATGAACAATGTAGCGTTTATGACAGTAGGAGCTCCCGTGGTTGATGCGATCGTTCCGGAACCGAAAAGTCCGCTTTTAAGCAGCGAACTGTTCCAGAAAACAGTCCGATCGCAACTTACACCCCACAACGGCAATTTCTTCATCGACACCGAGAGTGCGTTTAACCCGAAAAACCTAGCTTTGCCGGAGTTTCCTCCCAGCCAAAAAATGTGGATTGACGCCACGCGGTCGATCGGCGTTACAGCGGCCGTCATTGGCGATCGTACCACCCGTTATGACGCTTTTGTCGGTCTCAAAAAATCCACCCAATCCACTCCTTCACCGGGCCTTGCTTCACCGCGCCCTGCTTCACCGCGCCCTGCTTCACCCAGTCCCTCGCCCACTGTCCAAACTTCACCCAATTAACTCTTAAATCCTGCCACAAATCCGCCTGCACACCCCCTTAACCACCAACAGGGCGATCGATTAAAATCCAAAACCCGCCGATATAAATCGGCAATAATCGAGTTGACTATAAAAGGGAAGTAGAGCCGGATTTAAGGAGTTTTACTTCACAAAACCTCACACAAAACAACCAAAAACCCGGTTTTTTATTTAAATAAACCGGGTTTCTGAATACTCTAACAATTTGACTTACTGAAGAAGAATTCAGAAGTCAGCAGCCTGAATCTCGAAGATATTCTGTGCGAAAGGATCGAGAATCGAGGCTTAAGCCCCCCGATTTTAATGGTGGGTCACAAAAAATCACTTCCGTGACCGTTAACACTCACTTCAGGCATGGGGTATTCTGAATTCTGAATTCTGTCTTCTGACCCTTCTCATTTCTTATTTTCATAATTTTAATTTTCGGCAAGTGTAGACTTTTTTTGTATAAAATAAAAATTTTTGGGATGTTTCCGAGTCAGTCTTGGACGCAGAAACCTAGTTTTTGAAGCCCGATACTTCCTTCAGACTCTCAATAATAGTTAAAAAACCAGGTTTCTACGGGTGGGAGTGCCTCTATGAAGGCCGTTTTTGTTTTTTTTTATTAATATGTCATGCGGAAGATACAGAGCCTAGGCATTTCGAGTTATATTTAGATTGTGGAGAAGATACGCTGAGAAAATTGCAAAAGCAGAGGCCAATTCTACCCATTGACTCCTGAATGCACTTGCAGTCAGCAACCCGGTTGCTTCATAAATATAGCGTCTTCAACCGTTCCGAAAAACCTATGCAGATATTGGCCTTCCTAGTCAGCACCTGTACAAAATCGGAACCCGCAGTCAAGCATCTTAACTGACTACGTTCATCTGGTCACGACACCGTGATGTAAACGCCAGCATTATGCACTGTCGAAGGCGATTAAGGAACGAGTGAACAGGTTGATAGCCAAGCGTATCGCTTTCCTAAGCAGGGAACGTGAACCTTTACCAGGCAAACCTTACTTAGCAATAAGACTTACAGAATAGCTCACAAATACCACCTCTGAAAATGAGGGGTAGATTTCCAATCTTCTACGCACATTGACCAGACACAGCACAGATGTGGAGATATTTAGTGACACAGCCGTAAACCCAAGTTTTTTCTACAAAGTCGGTTTTTTTACCTAATTTCTGTGATTTATATATTTTACCCATTAAAAACCTATGAAAAGCGTCAAAAATATTCAAAAAACGTCTAAATCCCTATCTAAAGCAAGAATAAGCAAACTGGCACTTGCTCTGCAAATAGTCTTAATAAATCTTTACTTTGTGCAAGCAAAAGCTGAAGGTCAAACAATTGTGCCAGCGGCGGACGCAACGGGTACTACCGTGACTCCCGCAGCGCAAAACGGAACTCCTGGGCAGCCAACTCGCTTCGATATTGAAGGCGGACAATTATCGAGCGATCGACAAAATCTTTTCCACAGCTTTACAGAATTCGGCTTGTCGGAAAATCAGATTGCCAACTTTATATCAAACCCCAACATTCGCAACATTTTAGCGGGCATAGGCGGCGGCAACCCCTCGATTATTAACGGCTTAATTCAAGTAACCGGCGGCAATTCTAACTTGTTTCTAATGAATCCATCCGGCATCATATTTGGCAACAGTGCCAGCTTAAACGTGCCGGCTTCTTTCACAGCAACCACCGCCACCGCTATTGGATTTGGTTCAAACTCGTTTAACGCTGTCGGTAGTAGCACTTACACATCTCTGACAGGCGTGCCCAATTCCTTTGCTTTTGGGGCCGATCGAGCAGGGGCAATTATCAACACAGCCGACTTAGCAGTCAAATCAGGGCAGAACTTAACCTTGCTAGGCGGCACCGTTGTCAGCACAGGCAGCCTTTCGGCCCCAGACGGTCAACTTACCGTAGCATCAGTCTCCGGGACAAATTTAGTGCGCGTCAGCCAGCGAGGCAATTTGCTGAGTTTGGAAATCGAGCCGCCCTCAGCGACGAGCCCAGGAACAGCGCCAACAGCTTCGACATTCTCGATCGCAACCTTGCCCGAACTCCTCACAGGCATCGGTGAAACGAACGCTACAGGCCTCAGCGTCAATGCCAACGGTGAAGTGGTACTCACGGCCTCTAACCGAGCAGTAGCTGCGGGGGACGTGGCACTAAAAGATGCAAACGCTCGGGCGATCGAAATTCAAGCAGCCAACAGCATTGCAGTCAGCGGAAACCTGACAAGTTCCCAAGGCGGCCCAATCGCCCTAGAAGCTAGGGGTGATATTAGCACTGTCGATATCAACTCCAACTCCGACACCACCGCAGGCGGCAACATCACCGTCACCAGCCGTACAGGAAAAGTAGAAACAGGCAATATCAACGCAAGGTCGATCGACAAAAACAGCAACGCCGGAGACGTTAGTATTGCAGCACCCTCAAGCAGCATTCAAACAGGTTTCATAGACGCCAACTCCGAAGAAAAACAAGGTGGCGAAGTCACCCTCAACGCGCGCAACGATATCGAAGTAACCCATATCAACACCGAAGGTAGAACAGGCGGAGGAAAGATTGACATTACAGCCGGCGGCAATTTCCGAGCGACAGGCACTTTCACAAACGATAACAACTGCTTGTCGCAAGCTTGCAGCATTTCCGCATCCACGACAGGTAGCGCCAATGGTGGAGATATCACCATTCGCCACGGTGGCGAAGCCTCGAACACTCTTTTCACCATCGGGCCAGACTATAACAGAGTCAACGGTACTGCTGGCAGCATTGCCACCGGCGGTCCAAAGAAGGAAAATGTGATTACAAAGGGAGGTTATTTCAGCCCCAACCCTCAGATAGTACAGCCGACACAAATTAACATTACGGCTTCTTCAGTATCGCCAGCACCAACACCCGCACCAACACCCGCACCAACACCCGCAGCGACACCCGCACCAACACCCGCACCCGCAGCGACACCAACACCCGCACCAACACCCGCACCAACACCCGCACCCGCAGCGACACCAACACCCGCACCAACACCCGCACAAACACCCGCACCCGCAGCGACACCCGCACCCGCACCAGCAGCGACACCCGCACCCGCACCAGCACCAGCACCCGCACCAGCACCAGCACCAGCACCCGCACCAGCACCAGCACCAGCACCAGCACCAGCACCAGCACCAGCACCAGCACCAGCACCAGCCCCAGCACCCGCACCCGCACCAGCACCAGCACCCGCACCCGCACCAGCACCAGCCCCAGCACCAGCCCCAGCCCCAGCACCAGCCCCAGCACCAGCCCCAGCCCCAGCACCCGCACCAGCACCAGCACCCGCACCCGCGCCCTTACCCGCGCCGACTCCCCCGCGAGCATCCCTACCAGCACCAGCACCCGCCCCAGCACCCGCACCCGCGCCAGCACCCGCGCCCGCACCAGCACCCGCGCCAGCACCCGCGCCCGCACCAGCACCAGCACCCGCCCCAGCACCCGCGCCAGCACCCGCACCCGCGCCAGCACCCGCGCCCGCACCAGCACCCGCACCAGCACCCGCCCCAGCACCCGCACCCGCACAAACATTAACGCCAGCACCCGCGCCAGCGCCAGCGCCCGCACCAGCACCAGCACCCGCGCCCGCACCCGCGCCCGCACAAACATTAACGCCGACGCCAGCACCGGTCTCAAATCTGCCACCAGCACCGATAATTACTCAAAATCCAGCACCAGTCCCAAATTTGCCGATCGCACCGACAATTACTCAAAATCCAGCACCGGTCTCAAATCTGCCACCAGCACCGACAATTACTCAAAATCCAGCACCAGTCCCAAATCTGCCACCAGCACCGATAATTACTCAAAATCCAGCACCGGTCTCAAATTTGCCACCAGCACCGATAATTACTCAAAATCCAGCACCGGTCTCAACTCTGCCACCAGCACCGACAATTACTCAAAATCCAGCACCGGTATCAAATGTGCCACCAGCACCGACAATTACTCAAAATCCAGCACCGGTCTCAACTCTGCCACCAGCACCGACAATTACTCAAAATCCAGTGGTTGCGCCTGCTGCTGCGCCCATAAATCTCGCGCCGACACCGGAGATCGCAGCCAACCAGCCACCCAGCACAAATCGTTTATTTTCGCCTAGCTTGCAAGAGCAAAACCAGATATCTAATTCCTTGCAACAGCGCATTTCACCTCCCGCGTTTGGGAATCTTGAAGCTTCCAAGTTGCCCACTAACGTCGGCGCTGTTATTTTTCCCGTGGAGGAGAGATTTACCAGTGAGTTTGTCGATTACCTAAATTTGCCATCAACAAATACGATCGCCACCCTAGAAGATGCTCAAAATACCCTCCGCGGCGTCCAACAAGCCACAGGCATCAAACCAGCTCTCATTTATATCAGCTTTGTACCCAGGGGCTCTACAGTCGATCGGCCTTACAGCAGTTCCCCCGTTTTGCGCGTAGAACAGCAAATTCAAGCCTCTGACGAACTGGAAATGATGGTGATCGCCCCGGAAGGCGTGCCCGTTCGCCAGCGCATCTCTGGAACCTCTCGCGCCCAGGTAATGCAAGCTATGGAGAGATTTCGGGCTGAACTGACTAATCCGGTAAAGCGCAATACTAAAAGTTATTTGCCCTTGGCTCAGCAGCTCTACCAGTGGATAGTAGCGCCGCTCGAAGCAGAACTGCAAGCCAAAGGCATTGAGAATTTATCTTTTATCTCAGATATGGGGTTGCGATCGATACCGATGGGCGCCCTGCACGACGGCAAAGGCTTTCTGGTAGAGCGTTACAGTGTTGGATCGATGCCGAGTCTCAGTTTGACGGATACCAGCCCCGCCAATTTCAAAAATACCCAAGTTCTGGCAATGGGGGCGTCGCAATTTCCAGAGATGAGTCCTTTGCCTGCGGTGGAAATAGAAGTATCGACAATCACGCCGCAGCAGTGGCCCGGCAAGTCTTTCTTGAACGAAGCTTTCACCCTGGCCAATTTAAAATCGCAGCGCCAGCAGTATCCTTTTGGGATGATTCACTTGGCTACCCACGCCGAATTTCGATCGGGAGAGCCCAGCCAATCCTTTATTCAGTTGTGGGATACTAAATTGCGTTTGGATCAGTTGCGGCAAATGGGATGGCACAGCCCGCAAGTTGAAATGTTAGTTTTGAGTGCTTGCAAGACTGCTGTGGGCGATCGAGAGGCCGAGTTGGGCTTTGGCGGGTTAGCCGTGCAAGCCGGGGTTAAATCGGCTATGGCGACTCTTTGGTATGTCAGCGACGAGGGCAGTTTAGGATTAATGGCGGAGTTTTACGGGCAGTTAAAAACTGCTCCGATTAAAGCAGAAGCACTGCGGCAAGCGCAATTAGCGATGTTGCGGGGAGAAGTGCGAATTGAAGGGGGGATGCTGCACACTTCTGTTGGCAATCTGCCGTTACCCCCGGAATTAGCAAACACGACGAGTCAGAATTTCTCTCATCCTTATTATTGGTCTGCTTTTAGAATGATTGGCAATCCTTGGTAATAAGGTTTGTTTTAGTCGATCGACTGTTTGACTTTGCGGGCGATCGACTGTTTGACTTTGCGGGCGATCGACTATGGGCCAATTGTGAGAGAGGAAGCGTGAAGGGAGGGGTACTGATAATTGCCGTTTTTGTAACGTCTCTTCCATTTTAAGTTAATCTGTGCTGCCATCACGAAGGCAATTCCCTATTTCCATTACTTGGCTTCAGCAACCCCACACGGGAAACAGACTCGCTTTTATCTATCATATTGCGTTAGCTCCTCAGCCAATTTGTAAACTTCCATCTGAGTCATAAAGTCAATCAAGTCAAGACAACGCACTTGTAGGTTTTTGTCTTGGCTTTGACTGTACAATTGCAGGACTAATTTACTAACTTTTTCTGCTTTAATCCTTCCACGCTGACGAATATCAGAATCATCTGACCTCAAGCCTTCAAGAAAGCGATCGCACACTCGATAAGTAACCTCATTTGGAAGTTTAGCTGTTGTCTTTTCCAAGGCATGAATTAAGTTGTAGTCGTCATTATAAAATGCTCGACTATCAACAAATGCCTCCACTAAACAGATGTAATCACCCAGTTCATCTCCCTCAAGATGCAAGAAGCACCTAGCTGCTTGAGAACGCACTTTTTCAGTCGAATCATCAAAAAAAGATATTAATTTATTTTCACAAAACTCACGAAAGTGTGCTATACGAAAGTTAGTTACAAATATTTCAGCAGCAGCGATGCGATGAGTTTCTGTACTAGACAGGCAAAGTTCTGCCAGCCAACGTGCCTCTTCGATATTTAGAGATGCTACACAGGCTTGTCTAGTCCCAACCTTTACTACTTCCGGTAACTCACACATAATCATCCGTTCAACAATCGATGCCAGCACTTTAAAATGCGTTTGTAAAGCATAGTACAAAAAATCCTCAACAGTGTGAGTTCCTAGAAGTGCATCTTCGGTATTGCAAAGTTGCTGAAACAAGCTGACAGCTAAGTCTCGGTCATAATTCAACATTGCTGTTAGTGCTTCAACAGCACACGATCTAACAGCAATGGAAGAGTCTTGAACTATCTGTTGGAGATGTTCCCGAAAGTAAGATGCGCGATTTTTATCCGCAAAAATTAGTTTGGCTATGGCACTTACAGCACTACCTCGCGTGGAATTAATTCCAGCATTTAAAATATCACCACCATAGTAAACCTGTCCGTTGGAAGTCTCTTGTTCTGGGTTAGGGTCGTTTAAGGCATACCAAGTTACAATATCAAAAGCCTCTTGAGACCAAGCTAAATCAGCTAATTTCCCCATCAGCCAAGTAATCGAACGACCACAAGGATAATTAGGTAATTGGTGGCAAAGCTGACATACCATAAAAGCAGTTTCAAAATCTATATCAACTTCTGCAATACCGCGTAAAACTGCATTAAAATAAGATGAATTCGCGCTATCTGGAAACCGCCCTATTAATCCAGCAAAGCGCAAAGGCTCCTTTTTTACTTGGCTTTCTAAAAGTCTAGATAACTCATAAGCTCCACCTATTATTTGCCCAGTCCGCTGAAATCCAGTTCTAACATCATTGTAATCATAACAAGCAATAGCCTTTAACCATTGCTTATCCGTCATGTTGTTTGCTGCTTTATTAGGAATTGGAGAACCAACAAGCCAAGCTTCGCTTGACTTTGGAGGTTCTATTTTGCCGAGAGGCTTTAGCCACTCTAAGCTTGTGAACTTGCGTTTCCATTCTTGTAGCCGATGATTAATTGCGTCTGTGCGTCGAGAGACAGCGATACCATCTAATAAAACTAGCTGTGAATAACCTCGAAATTGACGACCTATATAATTTTTTTCATGATCTGTGTAGTAATCAAAAATGATTAGTTGAAGTTGTAACAACTTTTCTTCATTGCAATGTGGAGTAGTTGCTTCTATTAGCTGTCTGGTAGCCCAATAGGAAGCAGGCAAAGTATTTCCATTACTCACTAAATATCCTGTTTTGAGTCGTACTGGTTTTTCGCAGAGGTAATCAATGGCTTCATCGGCAAATATTTCTCCATTCGCAGTGTAGGCACGAATCAACAGAAACTGGATTGTTTCAAAATTGGAGTTACGAAGATGCTGCTCTGCGAGGAGCGAAAAGTCTTCAGGATGGTTCGCAGCCAAATTCGATATTGCCTCTTCCATTCCACTTAATAAGGCATCATGAATCTCATAGCCTTTACCATAAATTCGGCAATACCAGACCAAATCAGGCCAAGGTGGATTATTTTGCTTCAGAGAGGTTAGATCCATCACCCGAAGCATAAAAGGAAGTAAGTATTTAATAAAAGCTCTGGGAGCATTACGGACGCTTGCTATTAAAATTTCTTCTGAAAAATTGCTGTAAGGTAGGGCGCTAGAGCTTCGCTCGAACAAATTGGGTTGTCCAGCAGCAATACTTAAATCTAAATACCGATTGAAATAGCAAGCAATAGCTTCACAAGCCCATTCTGGACGATGTTTAGGTAAAGAATCTATTCTCATCCAGAAATCACGACTAGAATCGATTATTTCTCGTGGTTCGTCCAGAATCCCTTCACGAATCAGTCGCAGGAAAAAATCAAAAAAACGACGATCAGGAACAAGTTCGGCCCCTTGTATAAGGTGGTTTAGCCGATTCTGCCATGCTTCTGATACGCCAATAAAAGGCTCTGCTAGCTCAGCCACCCGCTCCGGTATCTGCCTCTGCATAATAGATAGCAGCGTTATCGTTTGCTCGATACGCTCGTCGTTCTCATCCCTGAGCCATTTTTCTATTAATCGTAGAGAGTCTAGTAGTTGGAACCAACGAACCGAGCTACGCAAAGTTCGCCAGACTTGTTGTGTGATAGGCTCGGATTCGTCACCCATCAAGGGGGCTATAATTTCCCACTCCTCTTGTGTGGGGTCATCTAGCGCTGCAAGCAGGGAAAATACTACCTTTTTTATGTGAAAACGAATGTTAGGGCTAGTGAGTAAAGCTTGGAGGTCGGCAAGATAGCGATCGCGATCTGCATCCCTTTCGTAAACTAAGATTTGGCGAACTTGAGCGCGGCGAAACAGATGTTGCTGTTCTCTATTTCCCAAAAACTCCAATAATTCCTGATCCTCACCTGCAAAACGACGGGCAAAAGCATAGTCAAAAAAACCTTCATGAAAAAATGAATACTGCTGCCCCTCTAGAATCAATACGTGTTCGGATGCCAGCCATTCAGCAGTCTTTCCATATTTATCCACACGAGCTTTGGGAGCAGACAACCTCTGATGTTTACTCATGTAATCACAGAGAGTGTATATTACATCCGTCCAATGCTCAGAAGCACCAAGCCGACCGTGAATAACATCCTTTTTATAGTCCCAGAACTTATCGTATATATCTTTGGCTGTCGTAAAGTTGAGGACATTAGCTTTTGAAACTTCTGCAACTTCTGCTAGCAATCTCAAGTGCAAAGGAATAGATAACAATTCAAGTTGCTTATTGTTCAGTAAGCTGCTATCTAATCCCACTTCTGCAACCATCTCTCGCACTTTTTCGTGAGACAGGCGGTTAATTATCACTGTCTCGGCAATGCCATTCTCACCTGTTAAACGCTTAAGTCTGTAGTCATAATCTAGGTCAAACTTGCGACAGGCTAGTAGTAGACGCATTTGTGGATAAGCTTTAACCTGGTCGATGATTAGATCGATACATTCAAAAAACTGAGGATTGCGACCAGAAGCTGTACTTACAGCATCAAGCTGATCGATAATCAGGACACAATCACGCCCTTGTGCAATATTTGCTAGAACATGAGCAGGAGAACCGGGTAAATTTTCTAGCTGTTTTCCGATTTGATCGGGTGAGTCTGTTGGGTCTAAACGATCTACCCGAAAAGCTATTAACGGGATACCCTCTTTACGAAGCGCTTCCACAGCTTGAAGAATGACGCCACTTTTACCAACTCCAGCTTCACCTGCAACTAATACACCGCCTTTACTATCTAGTGAGGTGAGCTTATTTAAAATAATGTCTACTTCATCTCTGGGGATTACTGAGCCTGCGATCGCTTCTTTCTGCAAACGAGAAAGGTAGCGATCGTTCACTCGATCGACAGCAGCCAAAACGTGAGGATTTTTGCCCCACTCGCGACGGCGATAGCCTCTTTCTTCCAATAGGTAATGCCAGATATCATGTGCTGTTAACTCATTCCTAATTCTGTTTAGTGCTAGTTCAGCCAGTTCAATCCTTACAGTTTTTGAATCGCCCTCAACTAAAGCTGCTAAACGATTATCAACAGTATTAACCAGAAATTGCTCGCCAACTGTTTCCACTTTGACTCGCTGGATCGCTTCGTAAGCATCTGTGCGAGAACAATTCCCCCATTTCTGAAGGAGCGTATCGAAGTGACCAGATAGTTTTTTATTAAGATAAGTTTGCTCAAACTCTGTCAATGATGCAGCATCTCTTGCATCCATCGCTAACCTTTGCAATTCTTCTGCATCTTGAGTAGAAATAAATACACAAGAAACATCTGGATTACTAAGACTTCTCCAAAAGTCAGATAGGACTTGAACTTGTTGATCTTCCAAAGATTTTAGTGTCCAGCGCCCAAGCCCACTTTTTTGTCGCTTAACTTGGTGATACTCCAATTTACCATTTCGACGAATAAAAAACTCTATGCCGTCTATACCTGGTGGTTCTAGACTAATAGAATCGGCTTTCTCATCCATGACATCAACCATACAATGCACAGTCCACCGACCTTCATAGCGATTGCCTAGTTTGTCTGCTACCCCACCAGCAAAAGTCATATCGTCCCTCTCTTTTTAATCTCTGCTTAAAAAGGTTGCAGTATAAAACTTGCAACATCGTTATCTGTTAACCATTATGTGCGATCGCACCCTGAACATCCTCTCAGCAACGGCGGATGCACCAAAAAAACCCCAAAAGCCAGGAAGTAGAGGGGGGGTACGTTTTGATGTGTTTGTGCGCGTAAATGGCGCGATCGCCCCCTCAAGTACAATTCCTAACCTCGTATCACTCTCCCTGCGGCAAATTCTCCAGCCAAACCACTAAATCCTCGATCGACTGAAAATCTAACAATTCCTCTGCTAGAGTTTCAATTTGCTCGATCGACAAATCAGCAATTCTAGTCGTGATAGATTCCGGTAATGTTCCAACTCGCCGATTTAACAGACGGCGATTTAACAGACGTAAAATCAAGGCTCTTCCTTCTTGTTCGCGACCTTGAACAATGCCTTGCACAATGCCTTGTTCAATGCCTTGTTCAATGCCTTCTTCCTTAGCTTCCCGATAAAAGCGAGTTTCCTCAAGCGTAATCCCTAACATCGCCTCTGCCTCCCTTCGGTTCAAATTTGTAAACTTTTGACATCCTCCCACCACTAATTTGGAGTACCGAATATAGTGGGGGATTCCCAAGAATTCTTGGTTCGCAGTTCATCGAGCCAACTTAGAGCAAGAACGTCTCCGTTCTTAAGCCAGAGGTTAGTTTCTCCCTGCGCTTTTGAGCTTTTGGCTCCAGATTCCGTATGCCCTACGGTACTGTTTAAATATTCAGCTAACAGCTTGAATCCTTTTGCCAAAATGTTTTTTGCGGCATTGTGGTCGCGATCTAAAACCGTGCCACACTGGTTACATCGATGCGTCCTGGTGCTAAGAGTTTTCTTCACTTTCGATCCACAGCACGAACAATCAACAGTCGTGTTTCGAGGTGGAACAGCGATAACAATGACACCGTGAACCAGGGCCAAATATTGAAGCCATTGAGTGAATTGATACCATGATGCGTCGCTAATAGACTTAGCTAAGTGGTGATTTTTCACCATGTTTCGTATCTTCAAGTATTCGTAGACAATTAGGTCGTTAGATCTAACTAGCGCCAGAGCATCTTTACGAGCCTTGTCTTCACGCTGTCTACTTACCTTGAGATGTTGTTTGGCTAAAGCCCTGCGAGCTTTATGGTATCTATTAGACTGCTTTTTGCCCCTGATATGCTTCTTAGAAACCCGGCGTTGCAGCATCTTGAGGCGACGTTCGGACGGGAGCATGTCACTTTTGCAATAAGTATTTATACTTGTGCAGTTTTTGGCGGTCTACCAATTAAGCCATTTAAGTA
>NZ_JAUBUY010000066.1:0-29024 GCF_036705565.1 Microcoleus sp. AT8-B5 | reverse complement strand
GCCCGTCCAAAAAAGACGGGCGGGACGCCCATCCCACAATAACAATTAAAATTGTAAGTTATTTAATTCGCGATCCTTACCTGATGTCCAGTTAGTTGTAAGAAAATCCGTTTTTAGTGAAGACTTTAGTCCTTGTTTTAAGGACTAAAGTCTTCAACATATCACTCATATCATGTCCGCTCGATTAACCATAATATCCTGGTCTGGGCGGGTTTTGGAGATTGTCCTTTGTTGGCAGGTATTGTTGGCTCACGGGCCCCTACAAAAATCACGGTCGCTCGACTGGACATGATATCATAACTTTTCTTGAATTCCTTCAAACGGCCCCAAAAAAGTCGGTTCGGGACGGGTAACGCGCACTTCCCAAAGCGCTTTGATGACTGCCAAAAATTCGCGGAAAGTGTAGCGAATCATGCCCTTTTGGCGAAATTTGCCCCAATCCGGCGTTCCTA
Source organism: Microcoleus sp. AT8-B5 (assembly GCF_036705565.1). Classification (NCBI taxonomy): domain Bacteria; kingdom Bacillati; phylum Cyanobacteriota; class Cyanophyceae; order Oscillatoriales; family Microcoleaceae; genus Microcoleus; species Microcoleus sp. AT8-B5. Next base: position 28,572 of record NZ_JAUBUY010000066.1, on the reverse strand, counting down.
AGCCGATCGCCTTTATGCCCAACCGGCGACAGGTATAAACAGCGCGGGCTAAGTGAAAGTTTTGGGTAACTAAAACAGCCTGCGTTATGCCAAAAATCTCTTTCGCCCGGTAGCAACTTTCATAGGTACTAAATCCGGCATAATCGAGAACGATATTATTAATCGGTACGCCCTGGGCTTCGGCGAAGTCCTGCATTGCTTGGACTTCGTTGTAATCGACGGTGCTATTGTCTCCTGTCATCAAAAGTTTGTCCACTCGCCCCGCTTTGTACAAATCGACGGCTGCTTGCACTCGATCGGCTAACATGGGGCTTGGAGTGCCGTCTTCCCAAAGTCCGGCACCAAAAACTATAGCAATGGGTTCAGCAGGCACGTTAGCTATATCGCTGTGGCGGTAGTTGCGGGTAACAAATCGGACGTAGTAGTTGAGCGCTAGGGGTGTGAGCACTGAGGTTAATATTAACAGCCCGATGGCAAAGCGCCATTGAAATATAAAGGATTTAGGCAACATAAATTCAAGTTAACTTCCTATATAATTACACGAACAGGCCGCTTCGCGGGTCTAATAATTGTCTTGTTCCCGAATTTACATTATATTATATTGACAAAAATATGATTCAACACCAGCCAAACTTTGAATTGCTGGAATCACTTTTATGGGAACCCAAAAACGGCTATTTTTTGCTAGACAGACATCTTCAAAGATTAGAGCGATCGGCTGATTATTTTAAATTTTCCCTATCGCTAACAGAAACAAGCAAAGCTTTACAAGCATTAAGTATGACTTGCGGGTCAGTCAAACACAAAATACGGTTAACAATATCTTGTGAGGGAAACATAACGTTACAAGCTCAGACACTAGATAGCGGTATCTTAAAAATCGGTGCATCTGTGGGAATTGCCCGCCAACCGATCGATTCTCAAAACCCATTTCTTTACCACAAGACAACTTACCGATTGCCTTATACAATGGCTTTGGAGTCGCAGCCCCAATATCAGGATGTCTTTCTGTGGAATCAAGATGGAGTTATCACCGAATCCACGATCGCCAATATCGCGATCGATACACCCGCAGGTTTAATCACACCTCCCCTCAAGTGCGGTTTATTACCGGGGACGTTTCGTTCTCAACTTTTAGAGGAGGGAAAAATCAGAGAAGAATTAATTACCTTAGATGATTTGCAAAGAACCAAAACTATATTTCTCATTAACTCCGTTAGGGGTTGGATACGCCTCAAAAAAGAGGCAAGCGGAGATATTTGGAAAGTTGTAAATAATGGCTGAGATAACGCTTTAAATCGATTTTAGGAGGGTGCGAACTGTGCACTTTACTACAGAATTGACATTTTGCGTAATTCCTGAAAGTGTTAACCAGAGTGCAATCTATTATGAAAAAAATACAACCTTGGCATTGGCGAAAGCTTCCCCTAAATCAGCGCAGCGGATCGGAGATTTTTCAAACTTTATTTCTCGGTAAAACCGCCGACAGTGCAGGCTCAATATCGGAGTGTTTCCCCCGCGATATGGCTGTTCTGCTAGAAAGTCCAGTTACATCTTCTACTAACTTGGCACGATATTCTATTTGTGCAGGTTCTCCCCGGATAATTGACGGTCAATCTCAGCTATGGACACCGCCAGTCGGTGAAATTTTACCTTTTTTGCGCGCTCTTTTGGACTCTCAAGAGCAAAATTTAGCAGTGAATGTACCGCCGGAAATTCCTTTTACGGGGGGTTGGTTGGGATGGCTAGGTTATGATTTAGCATGGGAAATCGAACACCTGCCCCAACTCAATACCGATCCGCTTCCTTTCCCGGTTAGCTGTTGGTACGAACCAGAATCTTTTGCGGTTTTAGACCATCAAACGCAAATTCTCTGGTTGGCTGCGAGTCAACCTTCTCAACTCGATGTTATGCAGCATCAATTAGAGCAAGCCAAGGGAGAAATAATCCAGAATAATTTACCGGAAAATTATCAACAAAATTCCGCTACTCCTATTTTCCAATTATCTCAGAGTGAGTATAAAGAAATAGTGCGAAAAGCTCAGAAGTATATTCAGGCGGGCGATATTTTTCAGGCTAATTTATCTTTGCGGTTTGAAGCCAGTACAGATTGCAGTAGTTGGTCAATTTACCGCGCTTTGCAACGGATAAATCCTTCGCCTTTTGCAAGTTATTGGCAAACTCCGTGGGGGGCGATAGTTAGTTGTTCGCCGGAAAGACTCGTTCAATTATTAGGAAATAAAGTGGATACTAGACCGATCGCGGGAACGAGACGGCGAGGTTTAACCTGCATTGAAGATGAGCAGTTAGCACGGGAATTAATAGAGAATATCAAAGAAAGAGCAGAACATATTATGTTAGTTGACTTAGAGCGCAACGATATCGGGAGGGTGTGTGAATGGGGTTCGGTAAAAGTTAACGAATTTCTGACTATTGAACGCTACAGTCACGTGATGCACCTCGTCAGTAATGTTATCGGTACATTAAGAGGAGATTGCGACGCGATCGACTTAATTCGAGGGGTATTTCCGGGCGGTACGATTACAGGTTGTCCAAAAGTGCGCTGTCTGGAAATCATCGAAGAATTGGAACCGGTGAAACGCAATTTATTTTACGGTTCCTGCGGTTATTTGGACTGGCGCGGAAACCTGGATTTAAATATTTTGATTCGCACCCTTTTATATGCACCAAAAAGTGACGGTACGACGGGGGGGGTTGTTTGGGGACAAGTGGGTGCGGGGATTGTTGCTGATAGCGATCCAGAAAGGGAATGGCAGGAGTCGCTGCAGAAAGCTCAAGCTCAAGTTAATGCTTTGAAATTAGCGGAAATATTTGATTAGATGCGTGTTAGATAAATCGAGTTGTTAAGATTGTTGAAGATTTTGAACGCCGATTTACTTTTGATGCAATACTAATTAAAATCGATCGAAACCAAAAGATTTTTTGTAGTATTAATGTTAGGGAACTGTTGGTATGGTGTTGCCTGATACTTTTTTTAGCGATCGCACTGTGAGTCATATCAATTCCGGCAGTCAGGCCGGAATGATATCAAATCCGCGCTTCTAAGTCGGGCTTAAAGTCGAATCAAGCTGCCAACAAATAATTCGCGCAATTTTCATTTTTTTACTCACAGTCACCAGTCAACAGTCAATAGTCATTAGTCATTAGTCATATCAAATCCGTTAGCATCAGAATTATTCATCTCTCTGTTCTCTTCCTCTGCGTTCTCTGCGTTCTCTGCGGTTTAATCATTCCAATGCAACCGGAATTGATATCATTAGTCATTAGTTAACAGTTAACAGTCAACAGTCCTATGTCTATTGATTGTCCGAACCTACTGCCTCAGAAATCGAACTAAATCCGCTTTCTTCTAACTTTTGCAACAAACCTTGGAGAATCCGACGCACCATCCAAGGCCCTTCGTAAACCCAACCCGTGTAAACCTGAATTAAACTCGCACCGGCGGCTATTTTTTCCCAAGCATCTTCGGCGGTGAAAATGCCACCAACTCCAATTATGGGTAATTCGCCTTTTGTATATTGCCAGATAAATCGGATTACTTCTGTCGATCGCTCCCGCACAGGAAGCCCGCTAATTCCCCCGGCTTCTTCGGCGATTGGTTTGCCTGTTTCTGGCAATATTTGTGTTTTCAATCCGTCGCGGCGGATGGTGGTATTGGTGGCGATAATTCCTGCTAATTGGTAGGTTTTTGCTAAGTCAAGGATAGATACGAGATCCTCCGACTCCAAATCCGGCGCAATCTTGACTAAAATTGGCTTGATTCCCTGATTTTCTTGTTGCAAACTTTCCAAAATTGTGCTAAGCCCAGCAGCATCTTGGAGCGATCGTAACCCCGGCGTATTCGGAGACGAAACGTTCACTACAAAATAGTCGCCCCAATCTTTCAGCAGCTTAAAACTCTCCAAATAGTCGGCTGCTGCCTGCTCTAACGGTGTTACCTTAGATTTACCGAGATTGATGCCCAAGGGGAACGGAGACTGAGGCATGGGGCCCTGGGCATCGAGTGGGGACTTTTTCTGTGCTGCCTGAAACCGGGCTGCCATTGCCCCGGCTCCTTGATTGTTAAATCCCATGCGGTTGAGGGCTGCACTGTCCTCCGTCAAGCGAAACAAGCGAGGTTGGGGGTTTCCCGGCTGTGGTTGACAAGTGACAGTGCCAAGTTCGGCAAAGCCAAAGCCAAAATTTGCCCAAATATCGGCAGCTACGCCGTTTTTATCAAATCCGGCGGCCAAGCCGACAGGATTGTTAAAGCTCAGTCCCCACAAAGATTGTTCGAGGCGAGAATCTTGGACTCCCAAAGATTTCTGCAATCGAGAGAGCATTTGGCTGGTGGCGGGGTTTGACTGGGTTCTGGCTGCAAGTTCAAGAACTTGGAGAGTGCGGTTGTGCAGCCACTCGGCATCGGTTTTCAATACGGAAAACAACAGCGGGCGTACACTTGATTGATAAATATCCAATGATTTGTACTGGGGCAATTTACAAATGAGAAAGGAGAAGGAAAATAAAAATATTCACGAGCAGGCAGGGAAGGCGAAGTTTTTACTTCAACCTCGATCGACTTTATCCAATGTTTGAGACTGAAGGATAAGTGAGACGATTATATTATAAGTTGACTCTTTGGCATTTTAATTTTTTGAATCTTTAAGTTAGTAATTTTAAATTAGACAAGGTGCGGGGAAGCTTGGAAATGGGGCAGCAGCAAAGACCAAAGGATTTAGACGAACAAATCGCGACCCTAGAGCGCGTTCTCCAGACTCTCCGAGAAGAGGAGAATGTTGAAGTGCTACTTTCGACCACACTCGGTTACTTGCAATCGGAATTTGACTGGGGTTTGATTTGGATCGGGTTGTACGATCGACAGGCCCACAGATTGTTCGGGAAAGGCGGCATAACTCCTAACGGCGACCAGTCTTTTCTCAAACAGCGGTTTGCCCTCAGCCCAGGGGATTTGCTGGAACAAGTGGTGATTCAGCTCCGGCCGGTGGGAGTCCCGGATTTGCGATCGGAAAACCGAGCCGGAGAATGGCGCAAAGCAGCTCAAACTTTCAATATTCAAGGCACGACTCTGTTTCCGCTGCGCTACAAAGACCGCTGCTACGGCGTGATTTTGCTCGGAACTGAGGTATGGGGAGCGTCGCCCAAGTCGGGGGAAAAAACCCAGTTGGCGATCGTATTTGGAGCGCTGGCAACTGCTCTTTACCAAATAGAAAAAGACTGGCAGCGACAACAAGTTAAACACCCAGATGAGTCTCTTTTAGCGCTGATTTCGCAGTTGGGGGAATTGCGATCGCTCGACCAATACTTGCAAGCGGTGGTAGAACAAACTCATGAATTTATTGAGCCGACGCGCACCAATGTTTATTGGTTCGAGCGAGAGCGGCGCTATTTTTGGCGCAGAGTCAGCAACCGCGAAGTTACTCCGGGTTTGAGCGGGCCGGGCCGAGCGGCTTCGGGCATCACCGTCCAAGACTTGGGCGAATTTTATCAGGCTTTGGGCAGGGAAGAAATGGTTTGGATCGGTGAATCTCAAAGTTCTCTGAAAACTGAGCTGACAGGGCGGTTGATGCAGCAAATCCGCGCTCGCTCTCTGTTGGCTGCGCCGATTGTTTCGGAAGGGGAATTGTTGGGATTTTTGGCAGTCGAAGCCGGCGAGCCCCGGATTTGGCAAGACAATGAAAAGCATTATCTGCGGGGAGTGGCGCAGTTAGTGGCTCTGACGGCTCCTGTGTCGGAGATGGAGGAGAAAATTCAGCAAATTGAGATCGATCGAGATTTAACTGCCGGAATAGCTCACGCCATCTACAGCGATGCTGACTGGGAGACGACTTTGAAAAATACCGCCGAACAGTTGTGCGATCGGCTCAAATGCGAATACTTTTTGCTGCTGCTGTACGGCGAAGAACAAAATCGCTTTGAAATTGTCTGCCAAAATCTGCCCCGCAACCGCAGGGCAGTGCCGTCGCCACTCAACGCCCTGGATGTGGCTGACGTGGGGCTGTTGCAAGCAAGTGCACCTCTGGCTATTGAAAATTGGGAGGAAGATGGGCGGTTGGGCGCTTGGCGGGAAGTGTTGGGGGAAGCTGGGGTGCGATCGCTGTTGGCATCGAGCACTAGGGCGAAAAAGTCCGAGGGAGAAAACCCCAATCTCAAATCGAAAATCGCCAATCGCAAATCGATCGAGGGTTTGCTGGTTGTCGGACACAGTGCAACTCGCACTTGGAGGCGATCTGAGCAAGAATTAGTTCGGCTAGTGGGCGAACAACTCGGATTGATCCTGCACTCGTGGCAGCAGAGTTCGGCAATCGACAAATATCAGCAATTTGAGCGATCGCTCAAATCGGGTTTGGCGGTTTTGCACCATTCTCCTGATGAGCAATCTGAGCAAGAGATATCTGCTGCTTCACCGCCGATGTTCCCAGAGTTGCCGCTACAAAAGCTCGATCGTAACTTTGCTCAACACGTTTCCCAGACAATTTCCTGTCCTTTAGTAGCCGTAATTACTTGGAATCCCGGTGATGAGGAAGGTTCGATCGTGGCGACGGTAGCTGCTAATCCCGTATTTGCCCTCAATCCCGAGGCGGTGATTCCTGTCCAAACAGATGCTTTGATCCAACAAACCCTGGCTGCTAACTGCGTGGTGCAACAGAGCACGAGCCAACTGCCACTGGCGACAAAGCGGTGGCTACGCAGTCCGGGAATTGGCGAGATTATGACGGTGGCGCTGCGGACGGCCCCAGAACACGCTCCGGTGGGCATTGTGGTGGCTGCAGACGCTCCGGGCCGCCAGTGGTCGGAGTTGTCGGTGAGTTTACTTAGCTCGATGGCGTCTCAGTTGGCTTGGTGGCGCAGGTATTTGGCGGTGCAATCGATCCAGGAGTCGCAGCGATTGGATCTAGAGTTGCTCAACTGGTACAAACAACGCCGTTTTGAGGAGTTTTACCGCACTGTGGGAGCGGGGGTGAAGGAGTTGGGGGAGTTGAGTCAGTCGATTTTGCAGTCGGCGAAGGAACAAAAGGATGCTCTGAAAATTTTGCGCTACCAACAGGTTTTGCGGCAAATTGGCAATGCTTTGGGGTCAACTCATTTGCTGCTGAAACAGGAACATTGGCGGCTGCAATTCGCACAAGATGCGGTGCCTGTGAGCGCTTGGCTGAGACGATCGCTCGATCGAACGGCCCCCCTGGTCAAACACTCGAAAGTCTTGCTGGATGTGCACAGAGAAGCTGCTGTGTCTATGCCGGCCGGTCAGACTTTGAGCGTTCGCGGGGACAGCATCAAGCTGGATTTGATTCTGTGCGAATTGCTGGCGACGGCTTGCAGGCGCTCTGCTGTTGGTGCCAAGATTGAGATTCGCTCTGAGTTGTTGGGGGAAGATTTGTTAGAATTGTCTGTGATCGATAGCGGCGCGTGCGATCGACAGTTAATTGCTGCCTTCAACGGCGGTTCCGAACCCGATATATTAGCGGTTGCTAATTCCCATAGGTCGATCGTGCAAAATCTCTTAATTTGTCAGCGAGCAGTACGCTTAATGGGGGGAAACTTTTCTCTAGAAATGTTAGAAAACAATTTAATTGTCGCTCGTTTAGTGCTGCCCCTAGCCAATTCTTAATCTGGTAAAATTTTGTAAAAGTTCCAAGCTGCGATCGAGGATTGTAGGGGCGGGTTTCACCAACAATAATTGCCTAAAACCCATAATTTTCTAAACCCGCCCCCACCCAACAGTAAACCGCCATCTACCTCTTTCAAAATACAAGGGACGGATTTAGCTAATACAGCCTCTTCGGTGGTTCATGAAGTACACTATAAATATATTGTGTGGTGTTAATCTGTAGGGTGCGTATCTGCAAAATATTGGTCGATAAAACTTACAGATTGACGGGTGTATCCGCACCTTACACGGGCTAGAAAATTGTGTGTACCACATCTACATGGAATATGCTGTATCTATATTGTTACTGATATCTTGCGCCATTCTTAGGAACGAACGGGCAGGAGAGCCCGTTCCACAATACATCAATTTTCTTGCGGGTGAACCGGAGAAACCCCCCCTGAAAGACTTTCAGAACTCGGGAAAAACCTTTGAGTAATCCAAGCAGTTACAATATGAGAAAGCAATCCCATCGGCCCAGCAAAAAAACACAAAGCCAAAGAATGAACCGTCCAAACTCCTGTCCGCTGTCCTTCCAAATAAATCCAGCGCCCGACAAACAAGTCCATCACTAAAAAATGTATCCATCCCGTAGCCGCCGCCGTTTCCTCCCCCAGAAACTTAGCAATATCTGCTAACTTAGGATTCGACAAAGCAGCCGCATTTTCCGCCGTCAGACTGCTACCAAACAAATATATGTACAAAGCGGCGAGCATCGCAAACGGAATGAAGGAATTCATCACTTTTCGGGTAATTCCCCAGTTTGGTAATAAAATCATAATTGCCCAGAAAGGCACAACGAACAGATTACCGGCATTAAAAATTAGTTCGGGTGTCATAGTTGGCTCTTGGCTCCTGCGAAGGCAATGCAATTAAGGATGTTAAGATTACTTTACACAATTTTTGCTGAAATTTCTCAAAACCCGAAAAAAATATCATTCACAAATGAAATAGAATTGCTATAATTATCTAAAATTTCAAATCTCCCATCTAAAATCGATTAAGGCCGCACAGCCCATGACAACTTATAATAACTTTTCCGAGTGGTGCAAGCACAAAGAAAATATCTCTCCCGGCGTCAAACACACGGTAGAAATACTGTTGCAAATATCAGATACTTCAGAGTGCGATCGAGCTAACGAACTGCTTTCTAATACAACAGAACTTAACCTCAAAAATCTTCAAATTACCGATATCAGCCCCCTCTCATCTTTTACTCAACTTACTACTCTCATCCTCGGCAGTAATCAAATATCTGACATCGCTCCCCTGCAATCTTTAACTAATCTGAAAGCTCTGGTTATAGATGTCAATCAAATATCAGATATCAGTTCGCTTTCATCTCTAATAAATCTGACTATACTCGTTCTCGATACCAATCAAATCTCAGACATCAGTCCCCTAGCAGGTCTAACTAATCTTACCGCACTTGTCTTGTTTGACAACAAAATTTCCGACATCACTCCGGTGCAAAAGTTAACTAACTTAAATGCGCTGATTCTCTACAACAATCAAATTTCCGATCTCGCTCCTCTGGCAAATTTAACTGAACTCCAGACACTCTACCTTTATAATAATAAAATATCGGATATCACGCCGCTGGCTTCCTTAAAAAATCTCAAGACGCTGTTTCTGTTCGGAAATGAAATATCTGACATTACTCCGTTGAAATCTTTAACTAATTTAAATAAATTGGTTTTATTCCAAAATCAAATATCAGATATTAGTCCTTTGACATCGCTGACTAATTTAATTGAACTCAACCTCGGTAACAATCAAATATCAGACATCAGTCCGCTGAAATCGTTAACTAATTTGACTGAACTTTATTTGTTCAACAATCCGATTTCGGATAGCAGCGCGCTACAAGCTTTAAATAATTTATTTTTACTAGACTTGTACAACAATCAAATCTCGGATATCAGTTCCCTGCAATCTTTGCAAAAGTTGACTACGCTGGACTTGCGCGGCAATCCCATTGTTAATAAAATTTGCCCTGTCAATCCTGAATCTATCTGTCGGTTTTAATTAATTATTAAGACCGAGGCAAGATGGCAGTTTATAGAGTATAATGTTTAACGTCAATATCAGGAGAAAGTGATGAGCGGACACGATGCTTTGATGTTAGGATTGCTGCTGTTGCCAGGTTTGGCTTTGTCGATCGCAATTATGGGCGCTTTTGCCGCTGGTGGATAATCAGTTTTGGCAGCAGGGAGATTTTGTAAAAAGTAGTTTTTTCCTCGTTTTCCTCGTTCCCAGGAAGAGCCTGGGAACGCATTTCACTATTGCTCTGCCTCCTGTTTTTTTGCAAGCGAGGCAGAGCCTCTGGAGCTCGGTTCCCAGCCAGAGCCAGGGAACCAGTTAATTTTCCTTCTCCCTTCTCCCTTCTTCCTTCTTCCTTCTTCCTTCTTCCTTCTTCCTTCTTCCTTCTTCCTTCTTCCTTCTTTCTTCTTCCTTCGCTTACCAAAAAATCGGGTCTAAAGCCCCCTCCTTCTAGGACGGCTTTAATTCCCACAATGTGTGAATAATTGTTAAACATACAGATTTGCAAGTAAAAGTCTTTGTAGAATTGGTAGGCTATTCCAATGATAGTTTTAGAGTTTAAGTTAAAGGGCAAAACGGAGCAGTATCGGATCATCGACGACATGATTCGGACGGCTCAATTTGTCCGAAACAAAACTCTTAGGTATTGGATAGAAAATCAAGGAGTTAAGTTAGTAGACCTGTACAAACAATGCGCCATCATGGCAAAAGAGTTTGAATGGGCAGGCAAGCTTAATTCGATGGCACGTCAGGCTTCGGCAGAACGTGCCATTTTTGCTATCCAACGTTTCTTTGCTAATTGCAAAGCCAAGAAACCAGGGAAAAAGGGATACCCGCAGTTCAAGAAACATACTCGATCCGTTGAGTATAAAACTTCGGGTTGGGAATTTTCTACCGACAAAAGATGCTTGACACTTAAGGATGGTTTTGCTGCTGGAAGGTTTAAGTTAATCGGTAGTCGGGACTTGCATTTTTATGCACCCAGTGAGATAAAGCGAATCAGAATTGTGCGTCGTGCCGATGGCTACTACGCACAATTTTGTATCAATGCGGAACGAAAAGAGGAATTCGTTTCTACTGGTGAAATTATTGGAATAGACGTTGGACTAAACCATTTCTATACTGATAGCGATGGCGAAACAGTTGCCAACCCTCGATATCTCCGTAAAAGTGAAAAAGCTTTGAAGAGATTGCAGAAGCGAGTTTCTCGAAAAAAGAAAGGATCGGGTAATCGGAAGAAAGCGATCAACAAGTTAGGAAGAAAACATCTGAAGGTCAGTCGGCAGCGTAAAGACTTCGCCATAAAGACGGCGTTGTGCGCGGTAAAATCTAACGATTTTGTAGCCTACGAAGACCTTCATGTGCGGAATATGGTCAAAAATCACAAGCTTGCTAAATCTATTAGCGATGCAGCGTGGTCACAAACTTGATCATTATTTGGAGTATTTTGGAAGAGTGTACAGCAAAACAATAATTGCTGTGGCTCCTCAGTATACTTCTCAAACCTGTTCAAATTGTGGAAATCTTGTTAAGAAAACGCTGTCAACTCGAACCCACATTTGTGGTTGCGGTACGATATTGGATCGCGATCACAACGCCGCGAATAACATTTTGGCGAAAGGGTTGAAGCAGGCAGGAGTTGGCTTTAATTTAAATACGGTGGGGCACACCGAAATCAAAGCTTGGGGACAGACCGATCTCTACTCAATGGTGGCAGCAAAACAGAGATAAGTTCGACTGATTGATCCAAGAATCCCCGCGCCTTCAGGTCGGGGAGTGTCAAAAAAATTGTGCTGTCACATCGGAATTTACCAAAGTATTCGCGCACAAAATACCCGATGCTGCGACAGCGGGCACGCCAATTCCCGGCATGGTGCTGTCTCCCACGCGATACAAGCCTTTGACTGGTGTTTGCGGCCCGGGAAATGTGCCTTTTCCGGCGGCAATTGCAGGCCCGTAAGTTCCTTGATATCGATGCAAAAATCGGGCGTGGGTTAGCGGTGTGCCGATCGACTCTAAGACTATCCGCGATCGCAAATCCGGTATAATTTTTTCTAAAGCTTGAAACAGAGATTGCGATCGCTCTTGCTTTTTCTGCTGATACAATTCGCCATATTCCCAACCTTCGTAAGGTTCCAATGTATAAGCGTGAATGGCGTGATGTCCGGGCGGCGCCAGAGTTTCATCCCACACTGTAGGAATCGAAATCATGCAAGTATTTCCGGGTACTGTAATGTCAATCTTGCTGTCGTGAACGACGACGTGGTGGCCGGTCAAACCTTCGAGTCCTTCGGCTTTAATTCCTAAATGCAGGTGCATGAAACTGTCTACTGCTGGCATCGACAAAGCGTTTTTTCGGTAGCTTTTCGGCAAATCTTCAGGCCGCAGTAATTTTGTATAAGTATCCCAGATTGTGGCATTGGAAATGACAATTGGGGCGCGGATAATTTCGCCATTTTTCAAGCGAACGCCAGTGGTTTTGCCGGATTCAACTAATATTTGCTCGACGGGAGCTCCCAGGCGCAATTTTCCTCCCCAGCGCTGCAAGCCTCTGACTAAAGCATCGACGATCGCACCGCTGCCACCTACAGGATATTCGATCGCACAGCGCGATCGTTCGCCAATCATAAAAGCTATTTCCGGCGCGACAGTTCCGTGCGCTTTCAAACCAGACAGCAAAAAGCACTCCAAATCGATCAAACGCCGCACCCAAGGGTCACGCACGTCCCGATCCATCAAGGAACCTGCTGAACCCGCGATCGCACCTACTAGCGGCAACAGCTTCAGCAAAGCAGGCGAGTACCGAGACAGCAAAACAGGTATCAACTGCCAGTCGGATCTCAGCGCTAAAGCCGGAATTCCACGCAAAGCTTCATACAAAACTAATAAATTTTGTTGAAATTGCTGTAATTCTACAGCACCTTGCGGTGCGAATTTAGCTACAGCATCTAAGTAACTTCTCGCATCAGCATAAATCGGTAAACTTCCCTCTGGAAAATGGTAATGCCCCAGCGGATCGTAAGAAATTGCAGCGATCGATTCCTCCAAAACATCAAAAACTTGCCGCAAAGGATTGAACGAGCGGGAGTCAGTCAAACCGCAATAAAAAGAAGGCCCCGAATCAAAGTGAAATCCCCGGCGCGAAAAGCTGTGAGCTGCCCCGCCCGCTATGATGTGGCTCTCGCAGACGAGCACCTGCTTCCCGTAGCGAGCTAGCATCGAGCCTGCGACTAAGCCCCCAATACCGCTCCCAATTACGATCGCATCAAAGTCTTGCATTTATCAAATGTGGTATAATTGTATTATTTCTTGCTAAGTGTTGACCCGCCCAAAAACGGGTACCGTGCCACCTACGCTCCTGAGTGGAGATACTAAAATTTTAGACTCAAGTTCTGGTTCCCAGATTCACGGCGCTGCAAGTAAATCTCAAATCTAAAATCTCAAATCTCAAATCGACTGACAGGGTATTTTTATGGGAGGAAAACTATGAAAGCTTTATCTATTTTAGATGAAGTTGTTCGCGAATTAGAACAAGACGTGAATCTCTCGCGCATTAAAAAAATAATATTTTTTGCTTGTAAAGAGTTCTGGGAAAACGACCCTGCCCAACTCGCCAGCGCCGATGTAAGGATTTTAATCGAAGAACTGTGCGCCAAATACAGCCGGTTAGAAGATATTGAAGCAGTTTTAAATAGTATAGTCTCTAAGGTTAATAAAAAAACCGAGTATGCTTTAGTAGCCGACCTCATAGTCTGTCAACTTAGCAGGCTGTATGAATTTGAAGACTTCACCAAATTAGAAGTAAACATATCTAGTTTTGGCGGTCAGGAATCTCCCGCATTTGAAGAACACTTTAGTTCGGAAGTACCCAGCAGCGAAGAAAGGGCAAGAAACCCCGGCACTTTATTTGATGTGCGACAAAAAATTTTGCAGCAAACAAATCCGCTGAGGGCGAAAATCCTCATTTTTTCTACTCTTTATCACCAGTTTACTTTTAGCGATCGCGACTGGCTACTTCTGAAAACTCAAGAACTTGACAATCTACTGCGACAACTGTTTAATGTCTGTACCACCCTAGCCGAACTGGAATCTCAGTTGTACAGAACTGCTAGCAATCTCGACAACAGAGATGAAAACGACCAAGCAGCGAGCGTAATCATCAAAGCGATGAATCCTTGTTACGCAAAAATGCAACAGGAAGAACCCCATGAAGCCGAATCTTCGGCTAGTGAAGATTACGATCAGACACATTTAAACAACAGTGTTTATCAAGAGATCGAGCTGGTGGACAAAGGCAGCGATTATTTTGATCCAGGCGAGATTACCCACATCCTTCAAGCTGCTCCACCTCACTATCATTATGACCCTCAAAAGAGTTACTTAGTGCCGGACACGGCAGAAAATCTACCGTTTCAAGAACCAGAAACCAGCAATAATTATCCTACTGAGTTCAGACAGGAAATGGTAGAAACATTCCCAGTTGCAGAAATGCCGACTATTATCGAAATTTTAGAACCTGCTGCTCCTGTTATTATAAATATTAGCGATTCCATCAAACGCAAGTTGGGATTGGAAGAAGAAATGACAGAATTAGTCAGTCAAAGTGCTAACTCCGCCACAGCGCAAATAGAAAATATATTCACCCAGTTAGAATCAGCCTTAAATGGAAAGTTTTCAACCGGAAGTGCAGAGGATCGTTTGTACTGGAAATATAAAAATCTCAGAGAGTATGTAGGCAAAGTTCAGAAGTTTACCGATAAATTGCTGGAAATTTTGATTGAATTGGAGTCAAAAGAAAGCGGAAAAAATCTTTCTAAAATCCCAGAAAATATGGCAGACAATATTTCCGAAATCCCGCCGGAAAACTCTAGCCCTAAAGCAAATCAGTATCAGCTTCTGGAAATGGCAAAACAAGGCAAACCAAAGGCGATCGCCCAATTGATTAATCAATTGCTACAGCCTAAAGGAATTGCTGCTACAGTAGGATTTAAAGACGGTTGGCTCCATGTGATTCTGGAGTCTGCTGAAGTACCAAACCAACAGAGTACAGCTACATACATTCACAAAAAACTGTGTACTTTAAAATCAAAATATCTTACTCATGTGAAAATTCACGGGCGACAGTTAGGCAGCAAAACAGTTTCTTGGACTCAAGAATTTGTCAATCAAAATCATTAAATATCCCGACTTAAGTCAGGGGCTAGACAAACTAATTCCGCCTGCGCGAACAGAAGAATTTTAACAATTCTAGAAATAGCAGATTGTACCTAATTAACAACAAAAACAAATATGAATGCCAGCGAAATTTTAAGGCGATATACATCAGGAGAACTAGATTTTCAAGGTATGAATCTCAGAGGGGTATACCTGAGCGGTGCCGATTTAATTGGCGTCAATTTAAGTAATGCTGACCTCTGGGGTGCAAACTTAGCGATGTCGTACCTGAGCAGAATTAACCTTCAGCGCGCCAATTTAACTAATGCAAAGCTGTGCGGTGCTAACTTAAATCAAGCAAACTTGAGCGGAGCAAATTTGTCCGATGCAGACTTCCACGGAGCGACTTTGCAAGGTGCAGACTTTCGCAGAGCCAATATCTCTTTGGCAGTTTTTATTGATGCAAATTTGAGCGATGCAGATATGCGAGGTGTGAATTTGCAAGGTGCAGATTTGCGCGGGGCGTGCTTGCGGGGTGCAAATTTGCGGAAGGAGGTGCGGATTTTTGAGGGTGCAAATTTGCGGGGTGCAAATTTGCAAGGTGCCGATTTGCGGGGCGTCAATTTGCAAGGTGCCGATTTGACTAAAGCTAATCTCAGTCACGCGAATTTGACAGAAGCATCTCTGGGGGAAGCAAATCTGACTCAGGCGAATTTGAGCGAAGCTATTTTAGATGGCATATATTTGACTGAAGCAACTTTGGTAGAAACAAATTTTTCCTGGGCTGTAATGACAAATGCTAAGTTGGAAAGAGCTGTGTTAATTGATGCTGAATTTGCTGGCGCTAACTTGCGGGGTGCATTTCTTCCTGATGTTAAGTTGAGCAATGCTAATTTAGTTATGGCTGACTTGAGTCGAGCTAATTTAGTGAGGGCTGATTTAAGTCGAGCTAATTTGAATCAGGCAAATTTGAGTGAAGCTGATTTGACTGATGCTTACCTGGCTAGAACAGATTTGCGGGAGGCAATTTTGCACCGCACAACTTTGATTAGGGCAGATTTGAGCACTGCTAATTTAGCGGGGGCTCAGTGGCGCGGTACAATTATGCCGAATGGAGAAATGCACGGATAATTACTTGTACTAGCAATTTAACGCTCTCGGGAAAATAGTTAATTTAATAGTTAAGGAAATTTCATATAATTAAAAAAAATAGTGCAATGCTGTGTTAAATCCAGGAAAAATTTTACAAGAACGTTATCAATTGCAACAGCGTTTAGGGCGCACAGCGACCGGTCATCAAACTTGGCGAGCAGTAGATTTAGAGTTTCAAGAACAGGTGACACTAAAAATGTTAGCTTTTAGCCCGGAAATGCAGTGGGAAGAACTCAAGCTCTTTGAAAGAGAAGCACAAGTTTTGCAGGCGCTAAATCATCCCCGCATTCCTTGCTATCGAGATTATTTTTCCCTGGAGAGGGAAGCCGGATCGGGATTGCCTTGGTTTGGGTTAGTGCAAGATTATATTCCGGGGTTTTCGCTTCAGGAATTGTTAGAAAATGGTCAGCATTTTTCCGAAAAACAAGTACGAAAAATTGCCACTGAAGTTCTGGAAATTTTAATTTATTTGCATGAATTAAGTCCCCCGGTTTTGCACCGAGATATTAAGCCGAGTAATTTAATTTTGGGGGAAGATCAGCAGGTTTATCTAGTAGATTTTGGTGCGGTACAAGCTCAAGCGGCGGTGACAGGTGTAACGTTTACAGTGGTAGGAACGAGTGGCTATGCACCCTTAGAACAGTTTTGGGGGCGGGCGGTGGCGGCTTCGGATTTGTATGCTTTGGGAGCTACTTTAATTCATTTGTTAACGGGGGCGACTCCTGCGGATTTGCCACAGAAAGATTCTCGGATTCAGTTTAGCGATCGCGTGAGTGTCAATCCTACTTTGGTAAGCTGGATTGAGAAGATGACGGAAATCGGGTTAGAAAAGCGTTTCCCCCTGGCTAGAGAGGCTTTAGCCGCTTTGAAATCGGGCAACATACAAGGAGCTAATCTTCAAATTGCGACTGTTCGGAAAATTGCTAAACCGCCTCACAGTCTCATTCAAGTTAGCAAATCAGCGACGGAGTTACACATTAAAATTCCGGCTGTCTTAGTCAGAAAGCCTTTATTCTCTGCTTATCTAGGAACAGTAATGCTAATGATATTCATCCCGACAATTATCCCCTTTTTAACAGGAGAATTGAGCATAGGGGTAGTAATTTCGGTACTTATAATAGGTTTCTTAGTTAAGGTTATTTTTGAGATAAAGCAAGTTAAATTTAATCGCAAATTTTTTAAAATAACACATCAGGTATTGGGGTGTAAATACTTACAAGAAACAGGAGAAATATCAGAAATCTTGGGTGCTTTCATTCACAATAACTCTCTTTCGGGAAATCAAATCAAGATTCGTGCCGGTAACGATATGGGAACTTACTTTTATGTTGTAGCAAAAAATTTGAAAGAGGTTGAGGCGGCTTGGTTAGCGCAAGAAATTCAAGATTGGTTAAATTTAAGATAAATTTTTGTAGGGCGAAGCCTTGGTGATTAATTTTTTTTGTATAATAGACATCTCCCAACTCAAAATGGGTGACGCGCTCACTTATAGGGTGTCTAAAATACAACTTTAAAAGAGTTATGCTAAGGCTTTCAAGAAAAGACCCGAATTAAAGTCAGTATATGTTATTACCCGATCGCCCAAAAAACATTAAATTTTAATTCAATTTTCTCCCTTCACAGGCAAAACGATCGCAAACTCAGTGCCAATTCCCGGCTCGCCATTCACTTCGATGCTTCCGCCATGTTTCTCTACCGCAATCTGGTGGACAATTGCCAACCCCAATCCAGTTCCTTTTCCGACACCTTTCGTCGTGAACAAATGGTCGAATATCTGCTGTTTAATTTCCTCTTTGATTCCGGTGCCGTTATCAGCTATTTTAATTTTAATGTACCCTTCGCCAACTATATCAGTGCATATCGTGATGCGGTTGGGATTGGCGGTAATTTCGCTAAAAGTGCGTCCTATATTTGACTCTTCTAAGGCATCGATCGCATTGGCAAGGATGTTCATGAAAACTTGATTTAATTGACCGGGAAAACATTCTATTTTAGGGAGATTGCCGTATTTAGTGATAACTTCGATCTGCGGGCGGTGTTCGTTTGCTTTGAGGCGGTGTTTCAAAATTAAAATAGCGCTATCAATGCCTTCGTGAATATTAAAAGGAACTTTGTAGTCTTTGTCGCCTCGCGAGAAGGTACGCAAACTGTTGCTGATGCTGCAAATGCGTTCGCATCCGAGTTGCATTGAATCAATCATCTTTGGTAAATCTTCCAAAAGATAATCGATGTCTATCTCTTCGGCGTGGTCGGCAATTTCCGATGGCGAGGCCGCGGAGCGATACAATTCTAAGTGTTCGATTACATCTTCCAAACTCCTTTTACCTTCGCTTAAATTGCCAGAAATAAACCCAATCGGATTGTTGATTTCGTGGGCGACTCCGGCGACTAAATTGCCCAAAGCTGACATTTTCTCGCTTTGGACGATTTGCAGTTGTGCTTGCTGTAAATTTTTTAAAGTTTGTTCGAGCTGTTGATTTTGCTCTTGCAAAAGTTCTGCGGCTCGCTTGCGCTCGGTGGCATCCACGCCCAAACCGATAATCCCGATTGTCTCGCCCTGGGAATTTTTTAACTGCACTTTGGTGACTTCTAAATAGTGCAGTTTGCCGTCAACAAGTCTGAGAGTTTCGCTGGAGTAATGCGGCGAATCTTGGGCAAGGCAGGCCGCATCTGAAACCAGACAGTTCGCTGCATTCTCTCCGAGTATATCTTTGTAATGATCGACAGCTAAAAACTCGCTCAGGGGCACGCCCACATCTTCACAAAATGTCTTGTTGAAAAACTGTACTTTACCTCTAGGATTAACCATCCAAATCCAAATCGGAGCGACATCAAGAATTGCTTGCAGCATTTGTTTCTGCTCCGCAAGCTGAGCTTCGGTTCGGCTAATTTTTACTAGCGATCGCTCTAATTGTTGGTTATAATCCTGATATTTTTTATAGAGCAGAGCATTTTGCAAACAGATGGCTGCCTGGGAAGACAGGAGATTGAGAAGTTGCAGTCGATCGCGGGTAAAAACTTTTGCGGTTAAGCGATTTTCCAGATACAAAATGCCGACTAAGCTGCCTCGATCGAGAATCGGCCAACACAGCAGGCTCTGCGGTTGATATTTGAGGATGTAGGAGTCGGAATCCCAATCACGTTGTTGAGTGAGATCCCGAACAATCACAGGTTTCAATAAATTTTTAACGCAGTCAACAATTTTGAGGGGCAAGATATCGCTGTTGTCATCGAGTTTTGCGGATGATAAGTCGATCGCCCACTCGACTCCCGAATTGTCGAGCGTGCTGGTAGCCGCGATTTCCCATTGATTGCCGTTTGGTAAAATCAGCGCTCCTTTGTCAGCTCCTGTATTTTTCATCGCCAGTTGCATGAGTTTGGCAATCAGTCGATCGAGTTCTCTTTCACTAGAGAGCGCTTGACAAGCTTTGAGCAGTGTTGAAAAATTCCCGAAATCTGAGACACTCGCCGAAACAGACGGATGAATGGATGGATGAATGGATGGATGAATGGATGGATGAAGCGATTGATTTTGCCCAGCAGGTGTTGGAAAATTTGCTAATGAATTTGCAGGGAGTTTTGCCTGTTCTAAAATCGGTTTTAATAATTGAGGATAACGTTTTTCTAAGTCATCAATTTTTGCTCTGTCTCCCCAGCGGACATAGCAATCATAGGCATCTATCATGTAGATTCTGGCAATTTTTTCCCTTCCTAATGACAGGTAAAATTTAGCAGCGAGTTCGCAGGCAAGAGCTTCTTCATTGACATATTCGTTAGCTTTAGCTCCGGTAATAGCTCGATCGTACAATTCCATTGCTTCTGCTGTCTGTCCCAAAACGCCCAGCAATTCTGCCTCAACCAGATCGAACTTGTGTTGGTAATTGATCGGCGTATGGTGCGCGAATTCTTTGAGTTTTTTCTGACTAGCCCCAACGCGATCAAGGATTTGTTGGCGCTCCGCCGGTGGGGCCTCTGCATAGATTGCCAAATCTGCCAGCGCATCATAAAAGTCGTGCATCATCGTTACTAGCATCAAAACACAATTCCCAAGATAAGGTTTACCTCCATTTCCCCTGTCGATTGGCTGCGGATTACTGCTCTAATATATCCTGAATCCGTGGCCTCTTTTTGCTAAATTTTATACACCTCTATATAGCAGGTAACAGTCAAGATTAATTGAAAGATTGGAAGGTTTAATGTATTTGTAAATAACCGGTCTGCATTTCAGTCTGTCGAAAATTTTTCTTCTGTTTAGGACTATTTCTACCGATGCAATTAACGGTCGCTAATGCAACTTTTGGAGATTTGGGCAGCACCGCCTCTCGGAAATCCTCCGCCACAATAGCGTAGGTTTGAGAATTTTAGCGGCGGGTTGTCGGTCTTTCTCCCCCATGAATCGATCGATAGCCGATCGAGAATCTGTGTACGATTGCGCGATTGCGCGATCGAGCGATACCCCGGTATTACCCTAGTCAAATATACTCCATTTATTATTGTGTCCATATTGGCTGACCTCAACCCAGACATTAACTTGACAAAACTTGGTCTATCTATCTTAGGGCATAAACACCATAATTTTCGAGCTGTAGATCAAAAAATCAAATTATCTATTAAAAAATAATGTTTTATACTTGAGCGATCGCGATTAAAGCTGTTTACTTACGTATAAGTTTCTGCTCTTAATCTCAAAGGCGATTAAATAAACGCAAAATTCCGTATAAACACTGCCTTGTCATGTATTGAAAAATACACACCTTAATTAATTGAATTTAATATAGCTCGATCGCCCAAATTTCCGCAAAGCCGATCGAAAAGTTATTACCTTAAAAAGTCCAAATACAATCTATATATATTATAAAGAATCCGTCGTGAGAGCAGTGGCATTCCAGTCCCCCGAATTTATCTCGCGCAAGTCAATGCTTCAATTCTTTAATCTTTAATCTAAAATCGATTTACCGAAAGCATCCAGGATACAGGCCCCGAATTTATCTCGCGCAAGTCAATGCTAAAATCTAAAATCTAAAATCTAAAATCTAAAATTGATTGACTTTACCTACATTCCGACAGAGGTTAAAACCCCTGTCGGAATGTAGCTTCCAGAAAAGGAAACAGCGTTATTTGAGATTAGTAGTCTGTCGCTCTTTGGGCCTATCGTTGAGTTCAGTCAATATCTCGATTCACTTTCGAGCAAATATCGTCTGAGGCATCTTGAGCCTTCTATCTTGCATCTCGTGCTGCATCATTGATATTTTCTTGGCCGCCGGCGGTATTATATCTCAGAGACTCAGTACCCTCTGATACTCTTTCTTTTGCTCCCTCGGTGGCTTCTTTAACAATATCTTTTGCTCCCTTCAAGCCTTCGCGAGTGTTTTCTTTAAGATTAGCAAAGCCTTGTTTGGTTTTGTCGCCAAAGTCATCAGCTTTCTGCTGGGCGGTGCGAGCATCCTCCTTGATCTTTTCGCCAATTTGGTCGAGTTTTTCAGGCGCATCATCCGCTACCCGCCGCACATTTTCACCTACATTGTTGCTAGATTTCGTGTCAATGCGGCGCTGCGCTTGATCTTTGAGAAGCTGAGCTTTTGCTTCTGTTGTTGTCATCTTTTTGTTTCTAGGATCGACATCGCTGTAATCGTTCATGCCGCCTTTGAATTCGGACGTTACAGCGCCGCTCGGCACTTCTTCTCTAATTTGGTCGGCAGTTTTTCCTTTTCCTGTCATCACATCAGTTTTTCCTGCCATAATATCAGGGGCGCTGCTGCAGGCCGTACTCACAAATACTAAAATGCCAGCCAGAAAAACTGTTAAAATTTGTACAGCTCGAATTTTTTTCAGAAATGCAGTTAGTGTCTTCATAAAAATGCTCGGTAAGTGGGAAACAAGCGTGGCTTGAGCCCTGAGAAGGAAACGACGCGGCGGTTTCAACCGCTTTGAATCGCCTTTCGGGGTTGGAGAGGTATGGTTGCCCCTCCGATGGAGATATGGTTGTCTCCTTTCTCCCTTGCGGGGTAATGTTCGCCTCGACCTGGTTATAAAGGCTTGTTAGACCTGCAACACTGTTTCAGTGACTTTAAAACTGTTTAATTGCAGATGACAGAGCGGAAAACTGGCGTCGCATTCACCGGTGTCGTGACCTAAATAACGTCTCCGCCATGCGGGGGTCTGGTCAGAACAGCTTGCAATTTCTTACAAGCTCAGTGGCACTTAGCCCTGAGTTCCTGACAAAAATGCTCCTTTCTATTGTGAGATGCTCAAATGCCTGGTGGTTTTGTAGATGGCTAGCCTTACCAAATTAGGCACTTAAACACTTTTTTAAGTATACGAATAGAAACCGTAGCTTTTCATCTATCCCAAGTTACATTCCTCAAGTTATAGTAGGAGGAAGAAGGAAGAAGGAAGAAGGAAGAAGGAAGAAATAAGAAGGAAGAAGGCTCTTCAGCTTGGCGAGCGGAGAGAAATCACCAATCAGGAAGAAGGAATGAATAATCCTCAATCTTTTACCCATTATTAAAAGTCGCAGCACAGCCCACCGGAGAAGGCAAAGTCGTTTGCATACATAGCTGTTTGGTTCTCCATGCCTCCACTATGTTGAAATGTTGTGCGTGTTCGGCTCAAAAAAAACCTTCTAGTCAGGAACTAGAAGGAATGTGGTGTATTATCTCAAGTACAACAAGGTCTTTAATCGCAATTGTGATGGCACATCCCGATCGCACACATCTGTCTAATGGCTGAAAGTATTGTACAGTTACTAAGGATTTTGAATCGCTGTTTTTAGACTTTTGCAGAATTCGCCGATCGCCTCTAAGCCCTGTTCTGGAGTACCTTCTGCCAACCGTTTGACAAAAGCACTACCAACAATCGCAGCATCTGCACCCCATTCTTTCACTTGGCGAGCGTGTTCGGGTTGCGATATACCAAACCCGACCCCGATGGGTTTGTCGGTGACGGCGCGAAGTTCTTGCAGCAACTCTTTTGCTCTCGTTTCTAAGCCTTCGCGTACTCCCGTCACCCCCGTCACACTGACTAAGTAAATAAATCCTTGAGACTGACGAGCGATCGCTTCTATACGACTTTTGGGACTTGTCGGCGCAACTAATAATGTTAGTTCAATCCCTAATTTGTTGGCAGGTTGGATGAGACTGTCTGCTTCTTCTAAGGGCAAGTCTGGTACAACCAATCCCTGAACTCCAGCACTTTTGATTTGCTGCAAGAAGGTTTCTATACCTCGGTACAAAATCGGGTTGTAGTATGTGAAGAGAATGATGGGCGATCGCAAATTCGGACTAACTTTCGCTACCATTTCCAGCACCGAATCTAACCGCGTTCCCCGCTGTAGAGCCCTTGTAGCAGCGGCTTGAATCACCGGCCCGTCAGCTAGCGGGTCAGAATAGGGAACGCCAAGCTCGATCGCATCTGCACCATTGTCATCCAAAATTTGCAGTGCTTTAGCCGTTGTCTCCAAGTCTGGGTCGCCAGCAGTAATAAAAGGAATCAATGCACATTGGTGGTTCTTGCGTAACGTTTCAAAACAATTAGAAATAGTCATTAGTTATTAGTCATCAGTCATTGGTTGTTGGCAGTTGGTTGTTGGCAGTTGGTTGTTGGCAGTTGGTTGTTGGCAGTTGGCAGTTGGTTGTTGGCAGTTGGTATTAGAGCTAATAACAACTAATATCATGTCCGAGCGATTAACCATAATAGCCCGGTCGGGGCGGGTTTTTGAGATTGTCAATTATGGGCGGTATTGTTTGTGAACCCGCCCCTACAAAAATCGCGATCGCTCGACCGGACATGATATAACAACTAACCACTGACAACTAACAACTAACCACTGACAATTGACAACTAACCACTGACTAACTATCTTTTTCCTGCTCAATTTCGGCTTGAAGTTTGGCTAATTCTTCAGGAGTGAGTGCATCCAGTTGCTTCTGCAAGACAGCTTCTTTGTAGTCTTGCAATTGCTGGCTGTAGGTCATATTTTGAGTCAGTGCTCGAAATAAATAAGTCACCAGCCAGCCAATCAAGCCAGCAACCAAAAACAACTGACTCCAAATCCCGGCATTCATACTGTCGAGTCCGGCAAATTGCAGTAGCAAGTAGACAAACCCACCTGCTACAAAAAAGCCGACACTGATTCCAATTACGTCAATACGTCGCATTTAGGCTTCTATCTGTCGCCGTTTGGGCCGAAAATTCAAAAATGGAGCTAGGAGAAACATACCTGGGAAGAAGAAGAACATCAAGAAGTACATGAAGCCCCGCTCAAAAGAGGTAGCGACGTACCAGCGGCTGTTCAGGTAAGCGTAGGTGGCCGCGGGTACTACCAGGAGGTAGGCTCCTGCCAAGACGGCGTAAAGCAGTAAGGTAATATACATAGATTTGCTTTAGGGGAATAATAACACCGGTAAGTCAGTTGACACGCTCCGTTAGCTGGTTAACTATTGTACCGCTTGCGGAGATCCAGCGCGACTTTTGGGAATTTTTTGATTAGGGGTTGCGTAAATCGGGGTTTTGCCTGTAGAATAAAAGGCTGTTGCTGTTAATCGCTCAAAACCACAGCAGCTTGACCAAAGGGGGGCGTGGCGGAATGGTAGACGCTACGGACTTAAAATCCGTTGACCCGAAACGGTCGTGTGGGTTCAAGTCCCTCCGCCCCCATCCATTTCAATCGTTAGTGATTCAACGGTTTCAGATTTCTTGTCACCAAGAGTTCTGTTTTCCGCTCAATTTTCGCGCTAATGGTTTTTTACTAAGTCCAAAAGCGCCTCTATATCTGCCCAGTTCGCCCCGACTTTTTACGTCGGGCTGTCAACTGGTTGAGCAAATCGGCTGGTTTGGGAAATTGGGCGGCTGTCGGAGCTGAGTTTAAATAGTCGAATAACAAATTATGTGCCGTCGTTAACACATTAATGTCCTCAAAATAGACAATATCTAGCTTCAAGTTTGAGATGAGGCGGGGAGTGCGATCGCAAACTCTGCTCCCCCTCCCAAAGATGAAATTACCTCTATTTTTCCCCGATGTTTTTCCACAATTTGGTAGCAAATTGCGAGTCCGATACCAGTGCCTTTTCCTGGTTCTTTAGTTGTAAAAAATGGGTCAAATAGCTTGTTTTGGATTGCGGATGGAATGCCAGGGCCGTTATCGCAAATTCGCACCAGAATTTGGCTACTGTCCAACTTTTGCGTCTGAATTAAAATCTGAGGATTTTTCCCTTTTTTAGAGTCATGGGATGATTGTTCTAGTGCATCTATCGCATTTGCTATAATATTCATAAATACTTGATTTAGCTGCGCTGGATAACACTCTACTTCTGGCAAGTCTCCATAGTTTTTGACAACTTCAATTCCCTGCTTGAGCCGACTGTTCAAAATCAACAGTGTATTGTCAATGCCTTCATGAATATCAACTAATTTCATTTGAGATTCATCTAAGCGAGAGAAATTTCGCAAAGACAAAACTATTTGCCGGATGCGTTCTGAACCTATTTTCATAGATTCAAGAAGTTTTAGTAAATCTTCTGTGATAAATTCTAGTTCTATTTCTGCGATTTCTTCTGCGATCGCCTCTGTGGGTTGCGGGTATTCCTGCTGATATAGACGAAGTAAATGCAGCAAGTTTATAATATACTCGTTGGCATATTCTAGGTTGCCGTGAATAAAGTTAATAGGGTTGTTGATTTCATGGGCTACCCCTGCCACCATCTGCCCTAAACTCGACATTTTTTCGGTTTGGATTAACTGGGTTTGGGTGTGTTTTAGTTGGTGAAGCGCTGCTGTAAGCTCTTCTGTTCTTTCTTCTACTCGCTCTTCCAAAGTTTGGCGAGCCAGCTCTAATTCATGGGTGTATTCTGCTACCCATTGAACTAATTGATTGATGGATTTTGCTAAGGTTCCCACTTCATCTTCTGTGGTGACAGGCGCTTGCAAATCAAAGTTTGCTTGTTGAGTAATAGTTTTAGCCACGCTGGTTACAGCTTGGATAGGGATGGCGATCGCGCGACTGGTACAAATGGCTAGAAAAGTAGCGATCACAACTGAAACTAACATACTCACTACGATGATTTGCACTCGCAATTTCTCAGCTCTCTTAAAATTAACAGAAGCTTGTCTCTGCTGTGCCTTAGCTACTTCTGTCATCAAGCTTAAACTCTCTGACAGTCGCTCAAACTTAACATCGAGCTTAACAGCTCTATCCCCTCTGATTAAATCCAATACTTGCTGCTGCGCCTGTTTAACGTCCTCTAGTTTTAGTGAGGAGGGAGCTATTTCTTGCCAAAAAGATTTGAGCAATTTAGAATACGAATCTGTCGCAGTTGTGTAACCGTCTAATAATTCCTTTAATTCAGCATAATTTACTGCTAATTCTTCCGAGTATTCTTCACTAAAAGTGTCTATTTCTGCAATATTTTTTTTAACTGCCTTAACATCTTTCGAGAACTTAGCAGTTTCATATTCAAACCAGATTGAATCTCCCAAGATAGATATTAGTCGTTTGGGATGTGACTGGACTACCTGCACGGAATATTCTAAATCCCTGAGCAAATCTTGTTGATCGTCGGCGAAGGTTAAAGCTTTGAAAGCTTGCTTTTGGTAATAGTCTCCACAGATCATTCCCCCTGTGGTTCCTAGTACGGCTATTCCAATTGCTAGGGAGTAGCCATAATTAATTTTTTGGGCAATGCTCAAACGAGAAATGAAACGGTTAATTGCAATGAAGGGAGTTTTTTTGAGATAATTTTTAATTTCGCGAGATCCTTCACTGACAGGGACATTATTTTTACCTCTATTTAGGATAAGGTTTTTGAACCTCACAGCCCTATTCTCTCCCTGTTCAAACTTTTGCATACTGGCAACCTGAGCTAAATTTTAACAACTTTATCAATTAGTAAATGCACGTAAATAAACTTTCTGATTCCTAGTACCAAATCTTCTCTATAGTTTATGGATTAAGGGCTAACGCCCTACTACAAAGTCGGCATTAGATAAAACTTAACCTTACAAAACATTCCCCTGACCAATAGCTTTATAAACTTCACGAATCATGTTATAATCACTGTCGTTTGCTGGGACCAGTTTAGCTCCTTGATACTTATCATTATCTTTCCCAACTAAAATTGCTTCAATTAGCTTATCTTGATTTTCGACCAGGCGATCGCGAATTTCTTCAACAAGAGTATTAGGCAGATTACTACTAGCAACAAACAAATCATTAGGTAAGGGTTGCCCTGTGGCAATAATCCGAAAATCCTTGGTTGATAAACTGTCTGTTTTGAGTAAATCTTTGTATCTATTCACACCAATTGCTAAGGCATCAACTTGGTCTTTTTTGAGAGCCTGCAAACCCTTGATTCCCAACATTGAGATTTTGAAGTCGGATTGGGGATTTAAGCCAGCATCCAGGAGAATTTTAATCGGGCTTAGATGACCACCAGTTGCACCTATTTCCCACATAGCTATTGTTTTACCTTTCAATTGTGCTGCGGACTTAATTTCGCTATTGGCACGAACAAGAATAATTGAGTGATAGTCGGGGCGGGTGATGGCAATGATGGGAACAGCATTTGTCCGGGCCCGCATAATCACATATTCAGATGGCCCTGTTAGAGCTAGTTTTAGCTGACCAGACTGGAGAGCTACTGCTGCTTCTATATAGTTATCGACAGGGAACAATTCAATTTTTTTCTCCAAAACTTCCCCAAGAACACTGCGAAAGGTTTGATAATTTTGCTGCAAATCTTCTGCACCATGAACATCAGTCACAGCAAATTCAAGGGTTTCAGGTTCACTTACGGCCAAACTGGAAGAAGTGCGATTAGATTGATTTACTGTTGTAGAACAGCTTGCTACAAACAATAGGGATAACCCAACAAAATGCCGCCGCTTCATAATTTTTAGGAGTTTGAGTGGCAGTTGAAAATTGCATAACTATTATAAGCTATTTGGAAGAAACTTTCATTAAAATAGATTATCCGTTGGTTAAGCTTCAGTCAAGTGTTGTGGCAAAATTATTAAGAAAATTTTTATCGAGGGGTTTTATGGTTGCGAGTATCAGGCTGCGGATCTTGTAAACTTAACTCATGAAACGCTGCCAGCTTTAACTCAGGAGCGCTAATTAAATAACTTACAATTTTAATTGTTATTGTGGGATGGGCGTCCCGCCCATCATGAGTGGACGGGCGGGACGCCCATCCCACTTTCAAGAGTGGAAGTTATTTAATTCTCATTCCTCACAGGAATTGCCAACGCCGTCAGCAACTTTACCGCCGCCGTAACAAAACCAAGTTTTTTTGCAAGGCACTCCCCCATTATTGCCTAATTTAATGATTGCTGTCTTTTTTAGCTCAATCAGAGGTATTAAGATAGAGAGTGCATCGCCTTCTCTCTCCTATTATGCCCCGATCCGAAATACTTCTTGCATGGCTTGAATATAATGGGGGCGACAGTGCCGATAGCCGGAATAATCTAAAGCGTTGACACTAACGGGACTTAAACATAAAATACGATAAAAATAGGTTATAATGCTTACATAGCAAGCATATAACGTTAAAAAATGACCC
>NZ_JAUBUY010000116.1:0-1682 GCF_036705565.1 Microcoleus sp. AT8-B5 | reverse complement strand
AATACATAAATATAATTGCACGGAAAAAATTAATTAGGATTGCTCTAGGTCTAGAAAATCATTTAGGATTGCTATATATACCATTTTATATACCATTTTGGTATGTATTACTGAAAAACTAGAGCTTGTTAATCGCTAAAACCTTTATCAGTCAAGGGATACGGAGAGGGTGGGATTTGAATTAGCGCTGAGTTCTCAATCGACGCTTTTACGTTGTTCTAGCCATTTTTTGTGCCTACTCTGAAAGTCCTGTTTTGGATTTGAGCGAATACCGAGCGACTTGCTGTACGCTGTCTACAGCAAGCAAAGTCGGCATTCTTATAGTAGGGAGCGAAAGATGAGCGAAAAGTCTAATCCAGTCACGGCAAGTACCACTGGAGACTACCTTGTTGGTTACGAGCGGATTCTGGACTACTTCAAACAAGCACAGAAGGAATGCCCCAAGGGCGTAGGACTAAAAAGAGACAGGAAAGCTAGCGGTGGCTACATAAGTAGGTCGGCGGGAAAATCCATAAGTATGTAACAAAATATTAAGTCGGGTGACTGGACTTGAATTTAATACGTTGTGTAGGGTAATCTCCTCTTTTTCCTCTAACTTCTACTCCATGAATTACGGCGTAGGCGAGTTCTAATTCATCCTCAAACAAATGTCGCTGCTAATTCATCTTCTTTAATGTGTTGCCACTCTAATTCAATTGGGTTCATTTCGGAACAATATTTAGGCAAGAAAAAAATATATAAACCCTGAGCTTCCCACTTTGACCACAACTGTTTAACCTCCTGACATCGGTGTATTAGACCGTTGTCTTGTACAATAATTCTAATCCGTTTCATTTGGGCCGCTTCTTCTGCTTCTTTTTCCATCATCTGAATATAAGCTTTTCGATCAACACCTCCAATTACCAAACCATATACAAAGCTACTTAAAGGTTCAAAAAGCCCCACAATACTTAATCTACGACCTCGATTTTTAGTTTGCTGTATCCGTTTTTGTTGACTTTTTTGTAATATGTATAACTTCCTTTACTCCACGCACAAAATCCTGATTCATCTAAATATTTTAAGTCGATTTCTCCGGCTGCCGCTGCTAATTCCAGCATATCTAGGTCTGATTGCTTTATTGCTCGTTGTTTGGGGTCTTGTTTTCCTTTATGACTTGGACTAGCTCTTTTCCAAATGATCCCTTTTTTTTTTAGTACCCGTCTTAGTCGGTCGGGACTTAATTTAATAGAGCGCTCTTTTTCTAACTTATCAGCTAATTGAAAACTGTTATATGTACGTGGTTCTTTTTTTAAGCATTCTGACAAAAACTCTATATCTTCTTCTTTCCATTTGGCTTTTACCCCTCGACCTGGTTTTTTCCAAAGGCTTTCTATACCAAATTCTTCCCATTTATGTAAGACTGCTCTCACTGTTTGTGAAGCCCAGTTAAAGTGAGTAGCTATTTTCTCAACATACCAGCCATTTGCGTTTAACCTGATTACTTCTGCTCGATCTTTGACTTTTTGTGGTACTTTCGCCGTTCTCAGATTATAGTTATTTCAAATAAGTATGAGACACTCTTCATGCACAATAAGCACGAATAACTTCATCAAGAGATGTGTTAGGAGACGCATACATTTTAGCTCTCTTTAATGCACTAAAATCATGCTCAATATCATTTAAGTCAGGAGAGTATTTTG
>NZ_JAUBUY010000065.1:0-30363 GCF_036705565.1 Microcoleus sp. AT8-B5 | reverse complement strand
GATTTTCGATTTTCGATTTTGGATTGATTCCACGGATAAATCACGTGGCGGATACCACATGAAGAAATTCTTGGTCATCACCTTGGTTTTTTTACGACCATACACTAGCTTAAAACCCTCAGTCTCGGTTAAAAAAGCCGGTTTCTTGGTTCTGAGTGCGTCCCCGACTAAATCTTTGAGAAATCGGAGGGGTAATTGTTTAGTCCCCTAGACAAATCCCTAAACCGCGGGCCGTTTTAACCAGAGTACCATCGAAGTCTACAGGTCTGTATTTGGCGATCGCATCTTCCAGAGGAACGCTCACAACTTCCCGCTTTTGCCAAGATACCATGCAGTCGTATTTCTCTTCGGCAATTAAATCAACTGCTGCGACGCCAAAAGCAGAAGCAATTAACCTTTCTAGCGATGAAGGAGTTCCTCCGCGTTGAATATGCCCCAAAACAGTGACGCGAGTTTCTGCACCGCTGCAGTCAGAAATTGTATCAGCTAAATACTGACCAATTCCGCCTAATCGACTTTGACCTAAGCGATTTGTTTGCATTACTAACTCGCCTTCTTCAGTGCGAACTGCCTCCGCTACTATAATTAAACAGTAGTTTTTTCCCCGGTCTTGGCGTTCTTGGATTTGGGCACAGATTTTGGAAATTGTGTAAGGGATTTCTGGAATCAAAATTATATCAGCTCCTCCAGAAATTCCGGCACTGATCGCAATATGTCCAGCGTCGCGTCCCATGACTTCGACAATCATGACGCGACTGTGACTTGCGGCAGTAAAATGCAAGCGATCGAGTGCTTCAGTGGCAATATTTACCGCAGTATCAAAACCGATAGAACGCTCGGTAATTCCAACATCATTATCAATAGTTTTAGGAATCGCAACTAAATTCAAATTACCTTGTTGAGCAATCTTCCTGAGAATGGCAAGACTACCGTCGCCACCAATCCCAATTAAAGCATCCAAACCTAATTGATGATAGCCTTCGATAATGTCGTCAGAACGATCGCGTAGAGTCCCATCCGGCATGGGGAAAGCAAAAGGATCGCCCTTATTTGTCGTGCCTAGCATCGTACCGCCAATGGTGAGCCACGAGTCTACTTTCTCAATATCCAAGGGAATTGCTGCAGGGGGACGACTCATCAATCCGTTGGTGGCTTGACGAATCCCCATCACTTTCCAATTGTAAGTTCCCGTTGCGCGGTAGACAACGGCTCGAATAACTGCGTTTAAGCCGGCACAGTCACCCCCGCTGGTGAGGATACCGATACATTTTTGTTCTCCCATAATTGCCCGACTTTTGTTCATCAGAACATGAGTTGATATTTTTAGATCCCGATCGTCCAATCCTGATTTTCGACGTAAATAGGTAGGCGAAAATAAACTTTACTCTGTAACAGAATGTAAAGCTATCATAACTTTTGTGATTGCTTTGATAAGATATCGCTCCTTTGGGGAGCGTTTCACTCGTTTTTGACTACTTATGTATTTTCAAGCTTCATCGACCTAATTGAGTGCCTCATCTCTGAAGCATTCCACAAGTTCGATCGCCAACTAAGTAGCATCGCCAATCACCGTCTCCAACAAAACATCAATTTTACTTGGGATTGAGGCGTTTAGAAACTTGGTTAATTATACCGCTGAGAATAGCACCACCCATAAGAATTCCCAGGGCGGGATTAAATACGGGCTGCCAGAGACTGTACCACAAATCAAAACCGAGATTCACCCCGGTCGATCGACCCGCTACTGCGATCACAAACCACCCAAAAATGGCAAAGACGAAAAACACATCAGCTACTAAAATCAAGTTGAGAAAGTTAAGAAATTTATCTTTCATTGTCGAGGGTTCCTTTTGAGTGTATATGTGTCAAGTTTTGGCAAGCGGTTGGTAGTCGAGCGGATTGATAGCTGCAACTGGCGATCGAATAAAGATAAAATATCATTCAATTGTTTTCGCGCACAGGCTGTCAAAATATGGTTCGCTATACACTTCCTCAAAGCCCCGAAATTATTTTAACTGTCAAGGGGAAAGATTCAGCCAAAGCCCGTGAAGAAGCGATGGATCGGCTGATGGATCTCATGGATGAGGGCAAGCTGCCTACGGAACTCATGGAGGGATTTGGGCCCAAACAGTTTGTTGAAGTTAAGGATATCGAAGATGCTGCGTCTGACGGCGAGGATGCGATTACTGAAGCCGTCCAGATTTTGAGCAATTTGGCAAGTCTCAAATTGAAAGTGATGGAATCCCGCGAAGAAGCACTAAAAATCCGGGCTGCGATCGACATTTTGTTTACAGATGAGGCTGTGACTGCCGAAGAAATCGCCAGCCTCAAAGACGGTTTCAAGGTTCTCAAAAACTTCGCTCAAGCTAACGTTCGCTATCGAGATGCTAGGAGTAAAGCCGAGTCAGCCCGTGCAATTCTCGACGAAGCTTTGCAATCTGTCGAACCGGAAAACAAGGCGCACAAATCCGCGAAATAGTAGCAGGTTACATGGAAACTCACATCTTGCACCATTCTCAAGAACAGGCCGTCCAGCTTGTTCCACAAGAAAATTTACTATAGCAATCCCAAATCATTTGTGTAATTATTGTAGGGGCAAACCCCCCGTGGTTGCCCCATGAGGCAGGGTAGGCAGTCTTAGCACTACCCCTACATCTTTTTACTCCTGCAAGGATTGCTATATATATATTGTGGAACAGGCCGAAAAGCCTGTTCCTAAAAAGCTGATTGACAATGGTGCAACATCTGAGTTAAAACCTATTTCTGTCATTACGATCCGAAACGAAGAAATAGCAAACCTCGGCGATTGCTTCGTTTCTTTATTCAAACATACAATATTCGGACATACAATAACTCGGCTGCAAGACATACTACAGCGGATTCCAGGTTTATAAAGTACACCCCAGAAACCGGGTTTCTTCTGGATTTCTCGCCAAAAACCGGTTTTATTCAAGAAACCCGGTTTCTCTGTACTTCACTTACCTGGAAAGTGCTGTATTAACTTTATCCACATTGAAATCTGGAAAAAATTGTGAACCAACAACAAACAGGAATTCTCAGAAACTCGATGTCAGGCAGCTTGCTGCTGGCTAAAGACTTAGGTTTTCAACCAAGAACTGTGATTGATGTCGGTGCCGCCTTGGGAACTTTTAATCTTTACGAAACTTTCCCCGATGCGCGACATTTGCTAATTGAGCCAATCGCCGAAAATGAACCTTATCTGGCCAAAATTTGCCGCAAACTCAAAAGTGCAGAATACATTATTGCAGCAGCTACCAAAGAATCGGGAGTTTTCACCCTCAACGTCAGTCCCGGTATGGTGCATTCTTCACTTTCTGAAAATCTCGTTACTGACAGCAGCAATCCTTATGTGAGAAACATACCAGCCATTACCTTGGATGGAATATGCAGGGAAAGAAACTTGCCAGGCCCGTATTTAATTAAAGTTGATGTAGACGGACAGGAATTAGATGTTTTAGCAGGAGCAACTGAGATTTTGCAGCAAACTGAATATGTAATTGTAGAAGTTACATTGTTCGGTCAGATGTATGATGTAATGAGTTTTATGAACTCCCAAGGATTCGCAGCTTATGATATTGTTGATTTGTCCTATCGCCCGATTGATAAGGCGTTGTGGCAAGTTGATATGGCTTTTGTTAAAGAATCGGGTCAATTTAGAAGAGAGAAAGGTTTCGCGACAGGAGAGCAGGATCTCGAAGCACTTAACTCGCATCTCAAAGCTTATCGGGAAAGTTTCATCAAACACATTGACACTCATTACAGCGACCCAGTAGAGCCGGAACCGCAGGTCAATCAAGCTGTTTTGGGCGAAGATTATGTCATAATTTAATCAGCTATTGTGCATTTAAACTGCATACTTGGGGCAGCGTCGGAGCAACGTCCCACAAGAGTTTGATTATTTGTTGACCTGCAATTTAAATACTGATCTAGCTTATGATGTCCAGTAGAATACCCCCTATAGGTTCGTAGTGAGGAATTCAATCTATGAGGAATAAAGTCCTCACTACAAACCCAAGCTTACAAACTTAAAAAAGGCAGGTTTACTACTTCCCCGGTCATTTCTCCTACCTGCACTTTCAGCCCTTCGCCCCCCGCTTTTGTGCGGATGTAAGCCAGACCAAAAAAGCCAGATTCAGTTTCCGTAAAACTGGTGAGTTTGCCGACTTTTTCTTCTCCGATTGTGACTGCTGTTCCGGGTTCAACAGCACCGCTCAACTGCACGCCCCAAAGTTCTTGTTTGACTCCTTTGTAGGTGTTCAACCGGGCAATTGTTTCTTGACCGATGTAGCAACCTTTGTCATAGGTAATCGTGTGTAAAAGGCGGGCTTCTAAGGGGTTGTAATCGTCTGTGAGTTCAAAATCGGGTGCGGGGCGTCCTTGTTGGATTCGCAGTTGTTCCCAAACTCGATCGCCCATCGGTACGGCCCCAGCTTTGACTAATTCCTGCCACAAGTTGGCGGCATCGCAAGCTTGGGCAATTAACGTGTATCCGGGAGTTGCTAAACCGCTACCCACAGCCACTCGAACCCCCCCTTGGTAAGGGGGGGTTTTTATCAATTTGTGAGTAGCGTAAGGTTGATTTTCGAGTTCGGTAACTCCGATTTTTTCTAGTAGTTGAGTGCTTTCCGGGCCGAAGAAACTGAAAGCAACTGTTGTATCGGTTAAATCTGTTAACTCGACGCGATCCATTGGGAAAATATAGCGATCGAGCAATTCCAGTAGTTGGCGGCGGCGGTTGGGCGAAACTAACAGCAGTACGGCATCTTCTGTAGCGTAAGCGGTGGCGAGGTCGATCGTCCGGGCGGTGGATGTGACGAAAACTGTGTCACAACCTTGACCGGGTTTGAGTATATTAAAGTTATTGGTACTTTGATTGTGCAAGAACCGCAGTCGATCGCTGTCTGAGATTTGAATGCGTCCCCAGTGAGTGCGATCGTACAAAGCTACACCTTGTTTCGTTGCTGCGATCGCTTCTGCGTCGTTACCAAAACTGACTGGGACAATTTCTTTGGTTGTTAACTCTGCAAAAGTAGCACCGGTGGCTGCTTGAATGTCGTGCAATTGCTGAATCATAAGATTTTGTTGACTGTTAACTGTTGACTGATAACTGATGACTGTTGACTGTTGACTATTAACTACTACTTTCCTGTCAACTGACAACTGACAACTGACTATTTGTCCAAATTAGCGAATATTTCTTGGATTAATTGGCTGGCTTTAGCATCAAGACGATTCCAATCTACATCGCCAGTCTCACCATCAATCAAGCTAGTATCAATTACAACTTCTTGGCTTTGGATTTGACTGTGGGCGGGCTGGTAGTTGACAAAGCAGACTCGATAGCAAAGTTCCCAAATATCGACACATCTTTGCTCGCCTTGAAGCTCTAAAAGTAGTTGATAGCCAGGAATGGGAATCTGGACTTCTTGATAAGTACCCGTCCAAACTGACTCCTCTAATTGTTTGCGGATGTTGTCGATCACTCGGATCATCGCTGGCTGCATGAGCAGTTCAGCTTGCTGCCACGCGATCGGGCTAGTTATTTTAGGCTTCATATACAAGGTTCTAAAAAAGAAAATCAATAAATTAATTTTCTAGCATTGGGTGCCAACTTTTGAGACATCCGCCCCAGAATGTTAAATTTAGTTGTCACCCAATTCAACAGTCAACCCCCAAGAGCAACAGCAACAGCCGTTCTCGGCTTGACGGCTAAAAACGGCTGAAACTTTTGATATTGAGTTATCGGATGGGTAATGTAGGATTTGAACCTACGGCATCCTGCGTGTAAAGCAGGCGCTCTACCACTGAGCTAATCACCCAATTGCACTCACAAGGATTTATCATATCACAGTAACTCAGAAAGATCAAGTAAAAAAAATCCTAAACTTTAAATGCCCTCTGGCCGCACCCACGATCAAATAACCATGTGGAGTTTGCCCTTGGTGGCAGCCCTCACCTTTGGCCAGACGAGCAGCAGCAACCTGACTTTGCTCGTTTCCGGCAGTTTCTTATTCGGCGGGCTGATGTTTGGCCCCGACTTGGATATCTACTCCTGCCAGTATCAGCGCTGGGGATGGTTCAAACCAATTTGGCTCCCGTACCAAAAAAGCCTGCGCCACCGCTCTTTTTTGTCCCACGGCCCTCTGATCGGCACTGCTTTGCGAATCCTGTACCTCGCTATCTGGATCGCGGTTCTCGGAGTGTTGGGATTGGCAATTGCCGAAAAAGTCGGAAACTTCGGCTGGAATTGGCAGGATGTGGTTTTGAGTTACGGGCGATCGATCTGGGAACACCACATCGAAATTTTAGCCGTTTACATCGGTCTAGAATTGGGCGCTATGAGCCACTATCTGAGCGATTGGGGCGGCTCGGCTTACAAAAGATTAAAAAAGAAAGGATTGAGCGGGTTGCGGCCTCCTGGGACAATTAAGAGGCGCAAACGCCAACCTACCCGCCGCACTTCCAGCAAATCTAAAAGGTAAATTCCGATGTCTAATTCCCACAATCGATCGCTCACAGCACTCGAAGAACTTATAGAAGTTGTAGCTAAATTGCGATCGCCCGACGGCGGATGTCCTTGGGATTTAGCTCAAACTCCCCAAACTCTAATTCCTCACATAATCGAAGAAGCTTATGAAACCGCCGATGCGATTCGCAAAGGAGATAAAGATGCGATCGTCGAAGAATTGGGCGACTTACTGTTACAGGTAATTCTGCAAGCTCAAATTGCCAGCGAATCCAATCAGTTTACCTTCGCCGAAATAGCTGCGGGCATTACAGAAAAACTAATTCGGCGACATCCCCACGTCTTTGGCGATGTCGAAATCAACAGCGTCGATGAAGTCAACGAAAACTGGGAAAAAATCAAAGCAGCAGAAAAAGGCACAACATCGGAAAAGCCGCCAACTTTAGCCTCGAAAATGAGCCGTTATGCCAGCACTTTGCCGCCAATAGCCGCCGGGATGAAAATCTCCCAAAAAGCTGCGGAAGTGAGTTTTGATTGGGACAGTGTAGACGGCGTTTGGGATAAATTTCACGAAGAAATGGCAGAATTTGAGCACGCTCTCAAACACGAGGATCAGGCAGCGCAGCAGTCAGAATTGGGAGATATTATGTTTGTGTTGATTCAATTAGCTCGCTGGTACGATTTAGATCCGTCGGCTGCTTTGCAAGGAACAAACGATCGTTTCGTGCAGCGGTTTGCGAAGGTAGAGGCTGCGTGCGATCGACCTTTGTCAGATTATGCCCCAGAAGAGTTAGAATCTCTGTGGCAGCAAGCTAAAGCTTTAATTGCTAAACAAAAGGGCGATGCGTAATATCAAATCCGTGGGTATCAGAATGATTAATCTCTCTCTTCTCTAACTCTGCGCCCTCTGCGCCCTCTGCGGTTAAAAACTCCCAATCTAACTAATTTTCTTTAATCAGACATCAAAAATCAACTACTCGTAGAGCTTCGCGTCATTGTACGGCGGATGTTCGCACGCGATGTAAAGCGCATTTGTCGGTTCCAGGGCTTCCCCAGTCACCGGATCGATCGGCTTGAGGACAAAGCATAACAGAGAGAGCGATCGCCAATCCAAATTATCCAGCTTCCCACGTTCGTAACGGTTGACTGTTGCGGCACTGATACCCACATCTTTGGGTACGGGTTGATTTGTAGCTGTGAACAGCGCCTCTTCATATCCCTTGGTTTTGAACTCTGTTTCGCTGACAGACCAGCCTGTTGTCTGTCTTGCTGCTTTTAAAATCTTCCCCAAACGCATCCGCCCCGTTTCAGTGAAGCGAACGGGACGCAATTCCTGCTCTTTGTCTACCACAGCTTTGTTAGAGAGTCCTGACATTTTTCCCACCTACGTTAACTCTCAAACTAGCACAGCATCAATGATTGAGGGTTGCACGAGCAACATCTGAGCTGAAGAAGTTTAAATTAATTTCATTGCACTTGTGCAATAAGAGTCTGATATAGTAATATGTAATTGACTCTAAACCGAACTTGCCTCTCAACCCCTGAGTATACAGCCATGACACCACTGTTTCGCCGCATCCAACCCTCGAAAAAGCTCCGCATCACCGTCAGGTCGTAGGCGTAAGCCGGGGCGTAGCCATCGCCCAACTGCTCAAAATCAGCCAAAATCAAATTAAGCGAGTCGAATCCTGGGCTTTCGTGGTTTTCGTGCACCGGCGGGACAGAGGCGGACAATTTCTCAGCTACCGGAAGCTGGAAGAATGGCAAAATGCGATCGCCCATCACATCCAAACCTGCCCCACTCTTGGAGAACTCTCGCAGCTCAAAACATCTATTCACTACGACAGCCGGAAATTCAAAAAACAATGTCTCCCAAAAACACTTGACTTTTTAAATCAAATGTGCATTGAAAGACAAGACATTCTCGAAATCTGGGAAAGCTCAAACTGCATTGCTTCCTAGCAGAAATTAGGCAGATTTCCTTGCCCAAAACAGAAGCGAAACATTTGCGAGCAATTGCGAGATCGAATCACCCCAAAAATCACCCGCGAATGCTCCGCCACATTCATGAAAGCGATCGCCAAAGCAATTAAGACATTGCCTGAGCAATATAATCAAAATAAGGAGCTGCTTCCTTAGCATCATCCTGATTGAGCAAAGCCAAAGAAGCTTCCTTCAAACAGCGGATAGCTTCGACCATGCCAGGAACAGGAACGCCCAGAGAATTATACATTTCCCGAACGCCAATCAAACCGATGCTTTCGATCGGCTCCTTGTCACCCGCCAAGATACCGTAGGTAATCAGGCGCAAGTACCAGCCGTAGTCGCGCAGACACAAAGCCCGTTCGCGTTGGCCGTAAGCATTGCCCCCAGGAGAGATAAAATCAGGTCGTTTTTTCCAGAGTTTTTTACTAGCTTCTTCAACAATTTTCTTCTCACTGTCAGACAGCGCAGTAGCAATACGCACCCGCTGTTCTCCGGTTTTAAAGAAATCATTGATACTTTGGAGTTCGCCGGTACTGGGATAACGAAGTTCGTCGTCGGCTTGGAGAATAAATTGGCTAACTACGCTCATTGTTATTCAAATTTGAGGATAACATTAATAAACATTCCCATCTTTTAGCGACGGGATTCTTGGTTCGCAGACTTGCCTTGCTCCTAACATTTATCAATCCTAGAAGTAGAGGGTAAATCTCCCCAAGCGTTATGCTTGATGTTCAAGCCAGTTTCCTTGTGTTCCAGGGTACTGCGGGAAAAACTCAAAAATTGCGAGTGAGAGTTTGGATGTCAGCAGACAGTTGGACTGTTTAACGAGTTTTTGCTACATCGCCCCAACAGCATATCGCACCGACGGGATCGAGGCAACTCGCGGCAAGCTCGACTCCCCGGTTGAAGCTTGGCTTTAGCAGCAAGACGTTCAGCAGCAGGAAGACAGCCTGCAATTGAGCTTGAGTGCGACGGCTTACGCCCCGCTTCTTCGCTACGACTTATCTCAGGAAAGAGAGAGCGATATTGCATTACCATATTAAATCCTACCACGACTACTTGTGACCAAATCTAAATTCCCCACCCCAAACTCGACGAAATTGGCAAACCCTTGCCAGCAAGGTCAACTGATTGAGATAGAGATTACCGACTTGACAGACACCGGCGACGGAGTTGGTCGTTTTGGTGAGTTAGTAGTGTTTGTGCCCGATACCGTGACGGGCGATCGAGTCCTTGTGCGCCTCGTCCAAGTCAAATCCACCTATGCTACAGGCAAGCTGGACACACTTCTCGAAACCTCCGAACACCGCATCCGAGCTAACTGCATTGTCGCCGACAAGTGCGGCGGCTGTCAGTGGCAGCACGTAGACTATCAATATCAGCTTGCAGCTAAGCAAAATCAAATCATTCAAGCCTTAGAACGGATTGGCGGGTTTAGCAATCTGCAAGTTGATGAAATTTTAACTGGAAAAATCGAGGGATTTCCTCAATTTTTGGGATACCGCAACAAAGCGACTTATCCCGTGGCAATATCTGCAACAGGTCAAGTCCAAGCAGGTTACTATCAAAAAAGCACCCACAAATTAGTCAATCTCAATCAGTGTCCGGTGCAAGATCCGCGCCTCAATCCTTTGTTAAAAGAAGTCAAAGAAGACATCCACTGGCGGGATTGGCAAGTCTACGACGAAAAGAAACATACAGGAGAATTGCGTCACTTATCCTTGCGGATTGGACGGCGCACCGGCGAGATGCTGCTAACTTTAATAGTTCGCACTGGAGAGTTGCCGGGACTCGAAGTGCAAGCATCCGAGTGGCTGAAACAATATCCTCAACTGGTAGGGGTTTGTTTGAATATAAATCCCGATCAAACTAATGTGATTTTTGG
The DNA here is from genome assembly GCF_036705565.1 of Microcoleus sp. AT8-B5. NCBI lineage: Bacteria > Bacillati > Cyanobacteriota > Cyanophyceae > Oscillatoriales > Microcoleaceae > Microcoleus > Microcoleus sp. AT8-B5. Next base: position 20,005 of record NZ_JAUBUY010000065.1, on the reverse strand, counting down.
TGCAGAAACTCGCTGCATTGCGGGTCGTTCTTATCTGCGAGAAAGATTTGCTGGGATGAATTTTCAGCTCAGAGCCGATACTTTTTTCCAGGTAAATACAGAGGCTGCTGAAGCGCTGTTAGAGGTGATGGTAGGGGAATTGAATTTGCAGGGAAATGAGGTTTTGATTGACGCTTACTGCGGAATTGGTACTTTTACTTTACCCTTGGCAAAACAAGTAAAAATAGCGATAGGTTTAGAAGTGCAACCGGCGGCGATCGAACAAGCCAAATTAAATGCTGAGTTAAATGACGTGAGAAATGTCGATTTTCAGGTGGGAACTGTAGAGAGTTTGCTGCCTTCCTTGGGATTGACACCGGATATTGTGCTGCTAGATCCGCCGAGGAAAGGGTGCGATCGCGCGGTTTTGGAAGCTATCAAGGAAATTAAACCAAATCGTATTGTTTATGTTAGCTGCAAGCCGGCTACTTTGGCTCGCGACCTGAAGATTTTGTGCGAAAATGGGGATTATAAGTTAGCGCGAGTGCAGCCGGCGGATTTCTTTCCTCAGACTTCTCATGTTGAGTGTGCGGCTTTTTTGGTCAGGTGAATGAAAGGGCGATCGTTGTTTAGTTAAATTCAATCATCAGCATCGGCGAAGAGGGCGGATAAATCTCGATAACCACTGACAACTCGAAAGATTTCTACATCTTGTCCGATCGGCATATAGAGGATGAGATAGTTGTCTATGGAGAGACTGCGAAGCAAGGGTAAAATTTCGTCTCTTTGTCGTCCAATATTGGGAAATTGAGCAATTTTGGCGAATTTAGCGTCAAGATTGCTTAAAAAGCGATCTGCTCGATCGAGTCCTGATCGACTAGCGATGTAGTCTGCAATTTGCTCAATGTCTTGAATTGCGGGTTGGGTGAGGCGAAATTTTGGACTCATGTTTCTTTTGAACTGTAGCGCGATCGCAAATTAGCTCGAATTTGTGCCATTGCGGCTGCACCGTCTACGACTTCACCGCGTTGGGATGCTTGCTGGCCAATCTGTGCGTCTCGTTGGAGTTCTTGCAGTCGTCCTTGATAAATGTCTTGCTGTTGTTCGAGTAGTTGAATGGCTGCAAGGATAACGTCGATCGCGCTGTTGTATTTGCCGCTGGTGAGTTGGCGCTGTATGAGGACTTCGGCTTCAGGTGGCAAAACAATTTGCATGGTGTTTGAGATGAGGGGTGTTGATTCTATTGTAGGCGATCGCCCTAAGCTTGATTTTCGCAAGTCTATGGAATAGCGATCGCCCTTAAATTTACCTCGCTATACCTCAGCAGCTTGCGGGTCTTTTTGAGATTCTAGCTAACGTTCGTAGGCTTCCCTGTCGCCGCCCTTCGGATCTAAAAACAATGTATTTACGCATTGTCATCATCCTGTTCGTGCGCGCGATCGGCTTTCAAGATGTCACCCTTAAGTTTTTCTATCCTCTTGGGTGTCCATCCATATTTAGTTTCCATTTCGTACTAGATTTACTTGTTAACAGTCTGATTGGCGAACTTCTGAAGAATTCGCTGACTGGGGTGATCCGAAAGACTAACCAGTTTGTTGACAAGAGCTACAGGGAAAAGAGCTGAATCATACATATCGCAGTGTAGAGCTTCGACGTTTTTCAATATTACCTGCAAGTTGGGCAAATCAGCAGCGATCGGTGTTTTCTTCAGTTCCCGCACAGGCATCGAAACAACATACATTTGTCCTCCTCTTGTCTTAAAAATGACTTTATGTCCGTAGTTGCTTGTAGAAGCATAAGCTCGGCTAGGATCTCCTGTACCTGGCAAAATGTATCGATAGATGTAATCGTCAGTTAGAATAAGTGCTTGTCCCGGCTCTAACTTGCTCTGAATTTCTTGGGCATGATCGACAAAAGCACCACTTTTTTCTAACCCAGCTAATAAAATATTGTGCTTATCGAAAAGCCAATTAGCCAAATCATTCATCGGGTCATGTAGTAGAGCTGTTTGACCAAAAAATCCAGTCGATCCATCTTTGATGAACAGGACTTTCTTTAGCATTTCTGGTTGAATATTCAACAATTGACGAATCAGATGAATGATAATTATATGTTCGATAACATTCAACAAATAACCTAAAATCCCAGCGGCTCCTGTTTCCTCTTCAATCACTTCATGAAGCCTAAAGATATCAGTTAAATGAATTCTTCCTCCTGTTTCGGGACATGGAAATGTATAACTTTTGTCCATATCTATCTCTGACAAAACAACTTGATTTCCGTCTTGACTTAACGGGTTAGTTGCCAAATTCCATCTCTTATCTTTTTCGGTTTTCTGTCCTTGCTTATAGCGACGGAATATAAACCAGGCTAGAGTATCTATTAAGCTATGCCTTTCTCCTAAATTATTTTTGCTAAAAAACTCAAAGATAGCTTTAAGAACAGTACCTTGGAGAGTATTTTCATCCTTAAAGCGAAGATTTCTGGTTGGCAGAGCTAATTTTAATCGTTCAATATTTCTCAGCTTGGCCATATCTTCTGGTGCAATAAAGGCTGCTGCATCAATTTTAGCAAGATCGTCCAGCTTAAAAAAGAGAGCACCGAACTGTAGAAAGTGTATGGTACGTGAAGGAAATCCCTTGTCGAGAATAACCTCACTGTAACCGCCATCTACAGCAATAATTGCCTCTACAGGATTATTTTCAGAAGGGTCAAAATCTACAGTAAAATCTGTGAGCAGAAGATCATCATCTTTTTCAGGCTTATAAAGGCGATCCATTACAGCTTGTACTTCTGCATCGTTAATGATATGATGATGCGAAGCCTTACTTGCACCTTCAAAAGGTCGTCGATTGTTTTTACTTGGATATCCCATAATTGTGTGAGATTAGTATCAGGTAAGTTATTTTTCAGGGGGGAAGCGATCGATCTGAACTGGAATAACAAAAGAGTTACTGTAGGTTTTCATGCGGACAAAACCCTTATCTGTGTCTTGGCTAAAGCGGATTAGACTCTCAGTGAAGTCACTAAAGTCGTAGTATTTGCGTAGTTCCTTAATTTCATCTTCATTGTTCAAATGAGAGATAAACCAGTTTTGAGTAGCTTTGAGGATGTTACTACTGATAGAGCTTACCTCCTGAGTTGCATAGATTAGACCGAGGTTTAGTTTAGCTCCTTCCTTTGCTAGCCTGTTATATATTTGTGACAAATCTTTATCATCTTTTTTGGGGAAGAGATTATGAGCTTCTTCAAAGTAAAACTGAATGAAGTTATTGGGCTGGGTGTTAGTAAAACGGCTAATAGCATCAGTAAAAATACGTTGACAGATTCGCTCGCTGAACATTGCCTGAATTTCAGGATTGCCAAGAGAAAGATCAACGATGATAATCTGTCCTTGTCGCAGTTTATTGAGAATATCTTGGTCAAATGGATCTTGAACCGTGCTGGTATGTTGCTCACGAATAGGATTGAGAATACGGAATCCCGCACAGTTAGCATTTCTACCAGAGTTGCTTTTTCTAGTAAGCATTACTAATAAGGATTTGAGGTCTTCATCAGCCCATTCATGTCCTTTTTCCTGTCTGTATTTGGTAAAAACACCACTCGAATCTTCATCGTAAATATCCCAAAAGTTAGTCCACCAGTTAGCAGCATTCTCAATGGTTATTCCTCTACTTGGGTCAACAGCTTCCTGAACAGCGTTACGAACATCTTGATTGGCAGTGAAACGTATTGGAGGAAAGTTGGCGGGCAGATCAAAACCTGCCCGGTATAGGCAACAGAGATAGACGGCAACTTGGCGATCGTAACGCGCTTTAGCTGAGTGGTTAGTATTATAGTCTTCAGGTTTGATCAGCTCTACTGATTTGAAATTTGTCACAAAACGAGATGTATCATCTGCAATATTTGGGTAGGCTTTTATCAGCTCGAAGCCGTTTTCAATTTCCCGATAAAAGTTTACCTTCATTTCTAAGAAACCCGGCTTGGGTACAGTGGAGTATCGAATCGTCTGATCTTTGTATAAATCAAAGATTGCAGTTCCCCGATCCTGTAGATTCGGGTTAGCATACTCACCATTTATATCAAAGATTAGCTGTCCCATTGGATACTTGGGGTTGTTATCGTCAGTCAGAGGTTTAAGAACTTCTTCTGGAGTTTCCTTGCTTTTGTCTAGTATCAGTTGAGCATTATTGCTCATCTCAACACAGGCTTGGATAATCTTTTTAACTGTGTTTGATTTACCTGTTCGAGTCATACCAAAAAGGGCAGTTCTCTTTCCAGCAAAGTCTGGAGCTTGAACATAGACAGGGATTTCTTCTTCAGTTTGCTGAAATCGGCGACTGGAACTGTAACGTACTTTTCCAATCTTGATATCTCCAGATCCTCCAGCAGTTCCGTTTTCTCGATAGTTGACAATTGCTTTTAAGATATCAGATGAGGGTTTAATCACCGAATAATTATGGGCACTATAGAAATTCTCTAAGTCAGCCCCAAAACGAGTTCTCCTATTTTCATCAGTGTAAAAAGAGCCTAGAACCGAACATTCTAATCCACTAAAAGAGAATTCGTAACGGGTGAATGTATCTAGCTGAGAGCGTTTATTCGTACCTGTTTTAATATCATCTTTGTAATACTCCACCATACTGCTAATAACGTCCTGATCGGTTGGCAGTTTAGCTGGCTGAATGACTCGGAGTAAAATAGCTTCAGTATTATTATTGTCATCCAGTTCGTTGTCATAGTAAGCAAGAAGAAAGCAGCCTTGAGGAATACCTTTAGCGTTTTGCTTCCAAGCGTCAGCTAATAAAATTTCTGCTTTACTATAGCTAAGTCTAAAAGGGCGACCAACAAAGATTCCGGTCTCCCAATTTCCGTCTGGCTTACGTTTAAAAAAGTTGGATTGTGTCAGTTTTGTGATGATACTCATAGTGTTATTCAGGTTTGTTTTTAAGGGCAGGATCTTCAAAACGAATTTTTGACTGTTCTACATATTTTTCCTCTACATCTATCGCTATCCATTTACGATCTAGTCTGGCGGCAATATATCCAGTGGTATTGCTTCCAGCAAAAGGATCTAGAACTAAATCTCCTGGTTCTGTCAGAAATTCAATGAAAAAAGCAGCTAGACCCATTGGCATTCGAGCAGGATGAGGAGTAATGCCTCTTTCCTTACAAGTTCGTGAAAGGAAATCAGTAGAAATGCTGTTTGAAAAGGAAAAAGCATTCTTAGGTAGGCGAACCTCCCGTTCAGAATCCATCGGATCTAATTCAAATAAGTTGTGAGCGATGGAACCTCCGCAGTCCTTAAGAAAGCTTGTTTCGCCGATCTTATGCTGAGAAGGTCTTTTTCCGGCGTTATATCTACCTGTAGAAAGTAGATATTTCATCCGCTCGCTGTAAGGACGCAAAACTTTAGAATTGTCTGCTTTTGGTGAATCACTCTTGGCCATCCACCAGAGGCGAGTATAGCTATCTACGGTTCTAATTCGTTTCACTGTGACCCAGTGTGCTGGTGAGGGAAGTCGAGACGGGTTGTAACAGACAAACTCTTGAATAAGGCGAAGTTCTGTTTCCTTATGAGATACGAAGCCTAATAGAGATTGCAAAGGTAGCAGAGATTGGACAGGACGTCCTGGCTCCCAGCTATTACCGAGTTCAATAACAATAGAACCATCATCGGCTAACATTTCTGCAAAGATTGGAGCTAAACTAGAAAACCACTGGAGGTATTTATCACCCATCATGTTGCCGTAGCTCTTTTTGCTGTTAAGTGGAAAAGGTGGGGATGTCATGATAAGCTGCACCTTGCCACAGTGCTGGCTGAGGGCAGGACTTCTCAGAATCTTTTCGCTTTTGCCGACGTAGTATTGGCCAGACTCAGTATTTTGAACTAATGACATCAAGTTATATAGCGATTGCTCATCATTAGATTATAAGCTAAATAGTGCATCGAAGATAAATTGAGCTGCACTCACTCCCTTATTTCCGAAATAACCCAAAGAGCGATCGCCCTTTTTTCTCAAATAGCGATCTCTCGTCTCCGATCCCAAGTCCATGTTTCGCTGATACTTTCAGTGAGGGAAAATACATGAAAATTCGAGAAGATCAAGGTAAGAGCCTATAGAACTATTTTGCGTAAGCCAGCCAAGTCGGCATTGATGAGGACTGGTCAAAGCTTGATCGCGCTCTGGAAACTTTGATTGCAGCGGGCATCCCCTGTCATTTATATAAAATACTGACTTCCAACGATGACATCGATTTGAAGCCTGTAGCGCAATAGCTCAAAGCAGTCTGATCATGTCTTGGGTGTAGCGCAATTGTTCTTTTTCCTAAAGTGCGATCGTCCCTCGGACATCTCCAATCCCAAAGTGCGATCGGCATTCCTAAGTTAAGATATAAACTGAGAAATCACCCTGATAGTAATACGACAGGAATGTGCGATCGGAAATTCTCAAAATCTTTATCAGTAGTGAAAATGCTGTAACCGCGACGATGAGCAACGGCACATAACAGAAAATCAGTATTTGAACCCTGAACGCCATTACTGCGACAGGTATTGAAAAACTCTGCGGCTAACTCATAATCTTCAGTTGTTAGCTCTAAATCAGGAAAAGCACGAAGATACTCTCGCAATCGAGCAAACTGTTCCTTGTAGCGTACCCCAGAAAGCACCTCCTGACGAATTGCCCCCAGTAAAACAACTCGTCCATCTGCAATCAAATCACGCAGTACATTAACAATAGAGAGCGCATCATTTGTTGTGTTGCGCCGCAATGCCAACGACCAAACGGAACTATCAACAAGAACATTCATAAAGTTTGTCGCTGTTGCTTGTAGTTATAATCTTCATCGTAGTCAATAGTACCAAACAATTCCATTACTTTTAGTTGTTTGCGACGTTGAATGTACTCGCGTAAAGCTGCTTCTATTAATGTAGTAGGTGTTGGATGGTTACTCAAATCAAGGGCTTCTTGAAGGAGAGTTTTGTCAATTTCGAGCGTAGTTACCATATATTTTCCTCGTGCAGGTATCACGGAATTGCCACCGAACAATGCTGTAATTTTAGTGTAGCACTGAAACTCTATCAATGGGCGATCGCTTTCTGCATTTAGTTCACAGGAGAATGAAAAGCCTGTTTAGCTTGCGTAAGTCAGGCAAGCCGGCATTTATGAGGACTTGTCAAAGCTCGATCGCCTTTCTCATGCCGAATCCCAAAGTACGATCGATCTTTTCCATCCACCTATCCCAAAAGTGATCGCCCTTATTTTATTTACTCGCGCACATATTCAACTTGTTAACATGATAACATATCAGCAGAACAGGTGTACGATCGTGAGAATATAAAAATTGCAGGAAGCCTAAATGGGAAAAAGTACAGAAGTGCCAGCGAAGCGACACGACCCAAATTACATACAGCTATCGGGAGATGTCCGAAAAGAACTAGGACTTCAGTTTAAAGCTGCGTGTACTCTGAAGCAGCTAAATATAGGAGAAGGGCTGGAAGAGGCGATAGAGATGTGGTTCCAGGCTCAGCAAGCCCCCTCATCCAGCAAAAGCAGCAAAAAGGGGGAGGAGTGAGAGATCCAGAACGGGAAAAAGAAGAGCTTGGCAATCCCATCAACGAACCCGTACAAGCGTATAACCTAAAAGAAGCGAAAAAGAAATGCCAACAGCTAGCAACTGAATATGAACGGTCTCTTGCAGATGTTCGCCCTGAAGGCAAAGCCTGGTTTCGCTGCTACTTTCAGTGAGGGAAAAGACATGAAAATTCGAGAATCTCTTGGTCAAAGTGTATGGAATCATTCTGAGGGCTGGTGCTGCGAGCCTCTTGACCCCATACCGCCCGGTCATATTGCCCTAGCCGTTGAAGCGATAGATATTAATCTTGTAGACTGGGATATCGAAGAAATTGGCGAAAAAGCAGGTTTTGATATTCAGTACAAATACACGGGAGTCAATGACCCGAAAGATTCATCTTTAGCTTGTGTAAGTCAGTTTGTGGGTATCTATGAAGACTTCTCAAAGCTCGATCGCGATCTAGAAGCTTTGATTGCAGCCGGCATCCCGCGTCATCTATTCAAAATACTGACTGATAACGATGATATCGATTTGAAGCCTGTAACGCAATACCTCAAAGCTGTCTCATAATGCTTTGAGTGTAGCGCAATTGTTTCTTTTTCCGAAAGTACGATCGCCCTTATTGTCCGAAAGTGCGATCGCACTTTTACTATCCCTATCAATATGAGACTCAACCATTTACACCTACAACACTCAACTCATCAGACATTTCGGAATTATTGGTTTTATCAATTTTTGGTAACTGTTCACTATTCAAGAATTCTTCAAATAAATCAAAAAAGCGCTTCAGTGCATCTGCTTCATCCTCAGAATAAAAAAGAATAATCCGACTCCAAGATTGACTATCTGCTTGGTTAAATCGATTTTCTATCCATTCTTGAAACTCCTCAAACTTTGTTTCTTGTTCTGTTACAGGGATGCCAAGTTGACGGCGCGCAAAGGTATAGCCGTCTATAAAAACATGGAGATGACTGAGCGATCGCTTCCCCAAGTATAAAGACGATCTTTGCTTAATTTTTTCTAGCAAATCATACAAATCTAACATTGTTTCATCTCCTTTCAGCTAAAATTCAATTTCCGCAATCTCAAAATTACCGCCCAGCTCGATCGCCAAACAATAAAATTTTCCCAACCACTCTTGTTTAGGAATTCCTTCATTGTGGATATTATCAAAAATTAGTTCCTCCCCATTTATTTTAACTGCAATAGCTTCATGCCGTCCATTTGTAGCAATATTTTGTCCTAGGTCATCATGGTAAATATTACCATATTTTCCCTTGGCACTGCCAGTGTAAATTTTTAGTTTTTTCCCCGAAATACCCCTGGTAATTAAAAACTCTTGGACGCTTAAAGCGCAAGCATTACATTCAAACAGCTTAAATTTACTAGCTATTTCTGAAATTTGTTGTCGTAATTCGTCATCGATCATGTTTAATTATTTGAGCATCTCTTGGTGCCATCCTAACTCCGCTTTACCCTAAATAGTTATTCGCAGGGTCATAGCTACCTTGATAAGTGCTGTAGATGTGGTAGCCAGGGAATACTAAAGCAATGCCAATGGGACTGTGAATAGTCCCCGGATAGTTTTCTTCGGGTTCGCTACCCCCAATCCTAATTTTGATGGCACCCAGCCAAATGTAGAACCCTGGAATTAAAGTATCTAAACTGTAGGCGATCGCTCGCATTTGCCGATCGGGGGGATTAATCGGTTTTAAATACTGTGGCTTTTCAGGTTTGGAAATGGACATGGCACTGATTCCCGTGCGTTAGGGTACAAAAACGGTCTTGTTGATTACACTTTAACATAACCTAAGTTTCACTTTTCAATTGTTAAGCTTATTTTACTATTTTGTCGCGATCGCCCTTACAAATTTCACATCCCAGCGTTTGATAAGCCTGAATATACGCTTCTAGAGTCTCCTCTTGCGGCACACCGTCAGGCCAATAAAATTGCTTTCTCGGTATCGGTTGCCACCAACGATCGTCTTCCTCAGCAGCCCATGCAAAGCAGTTATATTCTTGAGATTTAGGGCTGGTAACTTGATAATCCGTGCGATACAAATTGGGCTACTTAAGTTCAAACAAATTCTGGTATTCTATACATTCTCTTCAATCGCGTAGCCTTGATTTCTCCCCCAATCTATCCAAACTGATGCCATCTGTTTTACCCTTCCCTTTTGTTCTGGTTTAAAGGGATTTTCACCCGTAATTGCACTCAACGCCGATAACCAGTAAAGGGGATTTTTTTTCAGTTCCGATAGCAACAGTGGCACGATTTGTATTCCCATACTAATAATTTCCTGATAGACAGAATGCTGAGACATTTGGGCAGTTGAAGAAAGTCCAGCAACATCTTTCTCCCAATCCGAAGCTATTGCATAAAACTTGTCAACTATATCAGGGGGAATTTTAGCATTTTTATTGAGAAGATTTTGAGCAGTATTGGGTGAAAGACTTTCTGGCTGTGCGAGTAAGTTTTCGATGCCTATTAAAACTAACTCTTCTATCGATACATTCAAGTCGTTGGCGAGTTTTTGTAACTTCAGGAGGCGCTCATCTGAAAGGGCGATCGCGATCGTGTTCATCTGACTTACGCTCCTAGCATGATGCCTTAAGTATAGCCAATAAATTACTCACCTTTAGTCATCGTTAAACCAAATTGTAGGATGCCTTAGACATTAATTCTTTCGATTTCAACAGGTTTGAAGGATCTGACGCACCCTACGGACAGTATTTCGATCGCCCTCACCATCAAGTAGATGCAAACTAGATCCAGTCCGGCCTGAATCGGGGGGAGTCCAGAAGTATAGAATAGAGGTTGCGGAACCGGCACACCGCCCGATCGCTCGCCCCCAGCAATTTGTTACCCTAAAAATAGAATCTCCCCTCCCTCAACTCCCTCCCATGAACAACGCTTCTCCCCTGATTCAAACCGTGACTCCAGAACGCTGGGCCGGGTTTAGTATGGACTTTATAGGGGCGGGTTACACGGGTTTGTTGGTCAAAAACGGCCGCGCCGTGCGTACCCTGAAATCCGGGCGGCATTTCAGCTTCGCCCTTCCCCTGCTGGAACAGTGTCAAATTGTCATCGTAGACACCAAACTCCGCAATTTGGATGTACAGTCGCACGGAGATTTTTTGTCTAAGGATCGGTTTTTAATTGATGCCACTCTGACTGTTATTTATCAAGTTATAGATCCGAAACGAGTAGCTTTGGAATTGTCCGATCCTCTAGCTGTTTTAGCAAGTGCAGTTAAGGATTGTATGGGATTAGCGATCGGGCAAATACCCCTACAACAGCTTATTAGTCAAGGACGGCTGTTGCTGCGCCAAAATTTGCTCGATCGCGTCCAAGATTTTTATACTCTAGGTTTTAACTTAGAAGACGTGCGAATTGGCGATGTCAGCTTTCCCGAAACCAACGGAGTTATTCGCCAAGTTGAGGGAATGAGTGCCCGACAGGAAGCAGAAAATGCCGCAGCCCTGCAAATGAGAATTGCCGAAGCAGGCCGTCCGATTGTTCCTCAATCTCCCGTACAGCAGTTAAACTTAATTTCAGGTAATTCTCCTGCGAGTCTTCCAGCTTCCGACACAGCAGCAGGGTTCGATCGCGATTTACAACAACTGACAGAACAACTTGCTCAAAACAGCCTTCCTGCTGGGAGAAATCCTCCCCAACTTGCACCGACGGTACTCGCAAGCAGCGATCGCAAAACAACCGCATATTTAATCTACAAACTTTCTGGAGAGGCGATCGCCCTAACGGCCAATCCCTTTACAATTGGACGCGAACCAACCAACACTTTAGTATTACAAGATCCGCAAAGTTCGCGCTATCACGCTCAAATCCGCCGGGCCACTGACGAACTTGGCAAACAGCGGTATCAGCTTGTCGATAGCGGCAGTTCCAACGGCACTTTTGTAGGGGGGCAGAGGCTGGCTGCTAACGAGCCTTTTTGGCTGCCAAATGGCTGCGAAATTGCGATCGGCGACCAAAAATGGATATTTCAAAATTCGTGAGTGAGAGAGATGAAGATGTTTTTAAACAGCAGATAAACACAAATGAATCCCATCAGCGTTTATCTGTGTTTATCTGTGTTTATCTGCTGACATCTGCGGTTAAAAATCCCAATTTGAGTAACTTGCTTTAATCACGATATACAACTAATATCATGTCCGGTCGATTACCATGATTGCTGTAGGGGCGGGTTCACCAATAATATTTGCCAAAAACCGACAATCTCAAAAACCCGCCCCGGCCTGTGTATTATGCGCGATCGATCGGACATGATATAATAGATGAAGATGCTTTTAAACAGCAGATAAACACAGATAAATTCCATCGGCTTTTATCAGTCAGGTTTCTGTAGGGGCGTTGTCACGAGTCCCCGCCCTTCCCACACAGCTTGACCGAAAGCATCCAGGATACAAGCCCCCGCATTCATCCGTCCAGAAATAAAAAACCTGTATCCGATAAAGGAGCCCCGAATTTATCTCGCGCAAGTCAATGCTTCAATTCTAAAATCTAAAATCTAAAATCTAAAATCTAAAATCGATTGACACCTTCTCCCGCCCCAATTCCCTATACTCCCAGGTAGAAGTCTCTTGCCAACCCTAGGGGGGATATCTCCACAAGCATTTCGAGCGAGAATTTGTCAAGATTGAAAATATAAGTAGAGGACAACCCCATGAGCTTTTCTATACAATCTGTTTACAACTGGTATCGCGACACCCTCCGCAACCCCAAGTACCGCTGGTGGATTATTCTGGGAACCCTGGCATATCTGGTAAGCCCGATCGACATAGCCCCAGACTTTCTCCCCGTCATCGGACAAATTGACGACGTGGCAATTGCAGTCTTGCTGATTTCCGAAGTGTCGCAAATGGCGATCGACTACTTTAAATCCCGCCAAACAGAGACAGCTTCAGCATCCGAAGCCACCGGTGCCCCTTATTCTGAAGCCAAAGGCAGCACCGTTGACGTAGATGCAGTTTCTGTAAAATAATTTTTCCAAAAATAATCGATCGCTACAACCCCGACTTCTTCAAGAAACCGGGGTTTTTGTTTTTTAAATGGCAACTGCTCAGATCGTGCTCCAAAGCTGGTAATTTTAACTATGATCCATCTGTGCTAACAACAAATTTTTATAGATGAAGTTTAGCTACATAGTACGAAGACTTAATTTAGCCACCAGTCGCACCCTCACAGCGTCGGTTGCTACCGATCCGGAAATTACTGGCCCTGCCCCAGTTGATGAAGCTCCATCGGGTACAATCAGTTATATAGAAGGTGCTAAATTTGCCGTTCATACAGCCACTACAAATGCTTCGGCTTTAATTTTACCCTTAGATGAAAGCCTCCAAGCTCAATGTGACGATCGCAACATTGCTTGGATTGCCGCGGCAGATCCGCGATTGTTATTTGCTGAAACGATCGCCATTTTCTATCAACCGTTTCGCCCAGCATCCGAAATTCATCCCTCAGCCGTCGTTCACCCCTCAGCAGAAATTGGTGAAAATGTCTATATCGGCCCCCACGTCGTTATTCAAGCAAAAGTCAAAATTGGCAGCAACGTTTGCATTCATCCAAATGTTGTAATTTACCCAGATGCGGAAATAGGCGCAGGCACTGTTTTACACGCTAATTGTGTCATTCACGAACGTACTCGCATCGGGGCAAATTGCGTGATTCACAGCGGTGCGGCGATCGGTTCCGAAGGTTTTGGGTTCGTGCCGACAGCCACAGGATGGGTGAAAATGGAGCAGTCTGGCTGCACTGTATTAGAAGAGGGCGTTGAGGTTGGCTGCAACAGCACGATCGATAGGCCCGCTGTCGGAGAAACCCGCATCGGCCAAAATACAAAAATCGACAATTTAGTACAGGTAGGTCATGGCTGTCAAGTCGGGAAAAATTGCGCGTTTGCCGCTCACGTTGGCATGGCTGGCGGAGTAAAAATTGGCAACAATGTAATTTTGGCAGGTCAAGTAGGAATTGCTAATCAAGCCAAAATCGGAGATGGGGCGATCGCCACTGCTAAAGCCGGAATTCACAGCGACGTGCCCGCAGGTGCGATCGTGACGGGTGTTCCAGCAATTCCCCACAAACTATTTCTGAAAGCCGCAGCCGTCTACAACCGCTTGCCGGAAATGTACCAATCTTTGAGGCAAATTCAGCGCAAGCTCGATCGGTAGTCAATTGGCAGTTGGCAGTAGTCAGTTGGCAGTTGGCAGTAGTCATTAGTCATTAGTCATTAGTCATTAGTTAACAGTTAACAGTCAACAGCCAACAGTATTATAGTTGCAACCTATTAAATGTGGAATAGTATAAACAACCTGCAATTGATGTCGCCGTCAATACCAGCAATTGTCAAAATAATCTTCTTTTTCTCGACTTGGATGGTTGTGTGGCTTCCCGCAGCGATTGTGCTGGCGATCGCCCTTAAATGGCATCCGCCCCAACCCTTGGGAAACAAAAAACTACCTTTACTAGCTTCCCTCTACGTGATTGTCCCCTTCATTTTATGGGCGACAAGTTGGATCGAAAATACATCTTTTGTCAACTGGGGTTGGGATTGGCAACCCGCAGTTTTGATGTCATTAATGCGGGGATTAGGATTAGGAATAATCAGCTTAGTAATTTTATTCGGCCTGCAATTAACCGCAGGCTGGATAGAGCTAAAAAAAAGCGAAACTTCCACCGAAACAGGCGAAAAAATTAATTTGTGGACTTTAATTTTTACCCCTGCTAGTCTGCTGACTCTGTTATTAGCACTGTGGATTAGCGCCACAGAAGAGTTAATCTTTCGCGGCTGCTTGCAAACGATACTCCAGGAAGATTACTCAATGCTAATCGCAGCAGCGATCGCCAGTTTCATTTTCGCGATCGCCCACCTAATTTGGGCAGCCAAAGAAACTCTACCGCAACTGCCCGGATTGTGGCTGATGGGGATGGTTTTAACACTAGCCCGCATCGCCGACAATGGCAGTCTAGGATTGGCGATCGGCATTCACGCAGCTTGGATTTGGGGTATAACTACCGTAGATACAGAAGGCGCAATTAAACCTACTTCTACCGTACCAGAATGGATTACAGGAATAGCAGCAAAACCCCTAGCCGGTGCAGCCGGAATTCTGCTACTGCTAGCAACAGCAGCCGTAGTTTTGTTAATTTAAATAAGACTTACCCTAAAAAATCCGGTTTCTTATAAAAGATTGGCTCTCCTGGATTTGTGGTAGAAATGATAGTATAGCAATCCTAAATCCTGTGTGAATTTCTTACTCTCTCCCCTTACCAAGGGGAGGGTTGGGGTGGGGTTAAAAAATTTATGACTCCTGCAAGGATTGCTATATAAGCGTCTTCCTCATCCGGGATATGGGGCCCGCACCACGAGCATTTTTATTTTGCTGAGCACCATAAACTCAGGAGATTTGGATTATGAGATCAATTCCGGTTGCACTCCTCATAATAGTTGACTGTTGACTGTTAACTGTTAACTCTGGATCGCAAAACTCAATGATGCTTGAGTGTTGAATGTTGACTCGATTTTACGCCCGACGATCAAGCGCGGATTTGATATGATATCTACTCTCTTGAATCAAATATTCAAAGGACGCGATGGCGGTGGTGGCATTGGCGGTTTAGCGATCGCCAGAGACTTAGAATAGCGAGCCTCTAAAACACCAGTTCTAAACTGAGCCACTTTTTCTCCCTTCCTGTGAAATACTATCACATTAACCCGACTACTGTAAATAGTGAGATAGCGCTGTTTGACAATGAAGGCAAGAATAATAAAGACAACACCGATAAAAATACTGAGAGTCGGAATTCCTACCCAAAACAGCCACCAAGTACAACCCTCTCCTGTTTCAATCGCTCTAACATCCTCAATCGGAATAAACACTTCTTTTGTTTCTAACCCGAAAAAAGATTCCGAGCTGATTTGTAACATTTCGCCGGCCAATTTAACCGTAATTGTGCCATTACTTTGAACTGGAACAATCCCCACAATTTGACCAGGTGTACCGCTGATTTGGATGAGTTGATTAGATTTCATATTTATTGTCTATTGGCGGTTCGGAAAAGCTATTAGATCGCCTCGTTTTAGGGTTTAGCACGTCCGAAGAATTGTATAACAACAACCTCGACCTATTTGTTGACTCAAACTTGCTCTCCCTATCGCCACAAGTACCACTAAAACCTCCTGCGTATAATAGGCAAGCTGATGCCCATAGCTGTAAGGTAAATCTAACTTGCTGGCAACGGGTTTGAGGACATCTGCTGCTTCATCTTTATTAACTTGATGTCCCTTGAGTTGATTGTACAAATACTCCACTACTTCACAAGTAATGTTTTTTGTAAATACGATTGTAGGTCTTTGAGCCTTAATCACATCTACTCGATAGTTTGAGCCTTCACGGTAGACTAGGTGGCAGTTGCGTAATCTAACCTCTCCAATCAATTCGCTCTCCATCTGTTCCTCCTATTTGATTCTCTAAGCACTTAGCAGAGATATATATTGGGCAATTTACAAATAAAATTGCTCATCTGATGTTTACTAAAACCCAAACTCTTCCCCAAGTCTCCGCCTCAAATCTCCAGATAGTGGTAATTGGCGGATTTCTTGGCAAATTGCAGCATGAGATTCTCCATTTTGAATGCGCTGCCTGTAGATTCCAATTAACAGCGCTTCAAGACCGTACTTAGATAACATTTCTGTCGCTAAACCGATGATGCCCAGCAAGGCAATACCACCGAACATTCCTGCTGGCCCACCTAACATTGCCAAAGCAGTCGTAATTGCGGCAGCTCCTGCAAAACCTGTAGTTGCCATCACAATTAGAAGTAAAATTACAGGCAATCCTAGTCCAGCAGCTTTCCTAACAAACTCGTCCATAATGTTGCTCCTAGTCTCTATATAGAGGAATTAAAAATCAGAGAATTTGGTTTTTTTGCCTTGACTTCTCTTTAACAAAGGGATTCAATGAAACAAGCCCAAAAATTTATTTACTCATTTCATGAATTTTTACTAATTTATTGAAGTATTTGGTAGGTGTTTAAGTTTGGTCTCTAGTCTCTTACCTCCTTCCACTCCAAAAACTTGATAGACAAATCATTGTTACTACGATCGCCTAGTTGAAGAGCATTATCCATAATTCTCCTGAATTCATAACCCTGATTGGGGGTTAATACACCGCCAAGCCCAACAGTCAAAAATTCGACTACAGCTCCGTCTCGTTTATCGATAAATTGGACGCTGATAGACTGAACTTTAGCCGTCTTACTTTGCTTGTTGGTCAACCGCCCTACAAGAAATCGCTGAGTTCCTGTATTTTCCATCGCTAATCCAGTTAACTCCAGTCCATTCACAAGCTGAACCCTAAAAGGGTCTGGCTTCCGCGGGTTTTCAGGTGGTTTGGGAAATCGACAAAGCCGATCGAGAGATTCATACTGTTTTCTTTCAGAATTCAACTGAAAACACCCCGGATATTCTTGGGCGATCGCCCTCGGAAACAGATTGAAAACAGACAGAAGCGCGATCGTAGGTAAAGCGGTTATCAACTTGACGCACCTAAACATGGCCTTTTACTCTCCAATCGAGTAACGATACTCATCAGTTGTTTTAGTCCAGCAGTTTTCACAGGTAAATCTGGTTTCGACCTCCACTGATTAACCAGGGTCAAACCCAAAAATTATGCAAAGCTGAGGGGGAAACTGTATTCAGGTTCGCTGAACTCAGAAAGCTCTCCGGCTGCGCCGACTTTCTGAAACATCCACCGCGCCTAACTGAGATTAATGTATCAAACATAGTTCTAGCTTGTCAAGCTAATGCTCACTAAAATCTCATTAAATGAGAAAAACTACTCAAAAGTCGATTTCACAAGGCTCTAGCCCCTCTAACGACAACTTAAACAAGCTCTAAACCTTTACAAATAAAGTATCCCGACCTAAAAATGGCTCCAAATTTCAGCCGATCGCCCCTCAATTATTCTGTTGTCTATCTCCTTTACCTACTTCTAAATGAGAAAAAAGCCCATATAATCAAGTTACAGCCCAGAAGTCTTAGCTTGCCCCACCCCTCAGTTCTTCTGTTGTCTATCTCGTTTATCGCGTGATAAGTGAGAAAAAAGCCCATATAATCAAGTTACAGCCCAGAAACCTCTGTTTCTACTGCCAAAATTCCTGTGTTCGCTGATTTCGCGCGATCGCCCCCTCCTTTCCCAGCTATCTTTGAGTAGAACCGCCAGCTTTGTAATACCTGTATTCAACGTAGTATGAAACTTCCCGAAGATTTTTTAATAACTTTAGCCACTAAAGTTGGCATTTCCGAAAACGAATTTGAAGTCTTATCAAGAGCAATCAAAGGCGAATCCATGTCTGATATTTCAGACCAGCTTCGCGTTCGCAAAGATGCCTTACAAAAACGCCTGGGAGAAGTGTATAAAAAATTTGAAGTTCAAGGTGCTGGGCCTGGAAAATTAGCCAAACTCCAGCAAATTCTCGTAACTGAATACCAGAAACAAGTTTCCACTAACCGTCACGATGCCACAAGCGACCGCGAAGTTGCTCCAACCGTAGAGAATACCCGCTTTCAAGACACAACTATCCCTCAATTCTCACCGCGTATTGATTGGGGAGAAGTCCCAGCTAAAGAACCTTTTTACGGACGCAATTCCGAAATAGAAACTCTCAAAAAATGGATAGTAACAAACCGTTGTCCAGTAGTCACAATTTGTGGCATGGGAGGGATTGGCAAAACAGCATTAGCTACCCAAACTCTACAACAAATTCAAGGGGAATTTCAAACCATAATCTGGCGAAATATCGCCCCCTCTAGTCCCCTTGAAAAACTCTTGCCAGACATCTTGCAATCCCTATCTCATTATTCAGAAATCGACCTGCCAAAACCCAGCAACTCACTCATCGCCCAATTAATAGAATATTTGCGTTTAACCCGCTGTTTATTAGTCTTCGATGAAGTCGAAACTATCCTTGAAAGCGGAAAGCTATCAGGACACTACCGCCCCGGATACGAAAGTTACCGGGAACTCTTCCAACAAATAGCACAAACCCCTCACCGAAGTTGCCTGCTTATCATCAGTTGGACTCACCCTATAGAAATTTATAATGTAGCAGAAGAAACCTTACCTTGTCGAGCTTTAGAACTGAGGGAATTACCAGAAAAGGATGCCAAACAAATCATTTTATCCGCCCCAAAATTTTCTATTTCAGAGAGTAATTTGCTATCAGAACTCATTTATCTATATGGTGGCAATCCCCTCCTTTTAAAAATAGCCGTCACTCACGCTCAAGATATGTTAGCGGGCAATTTAGCACAACTCATCAAAAAAACTCCCTCGGTTATTGAGGGCATTGTCCGAGATTATTTTGAGGAAAAATTTCAGGATTTTCATGAATTAGAAGTAAAAGTATTGTCTTGTTTGGCGAGCAATAAACCCGCCACCCTTAGCGAGTTGCAATCCAGTCTCCTATTTGCTGAAGACTTATCAGAATTGAAACGGGCTGTAGAAATTCTAATTGAGCGATCGCTCCTGCAAGCCCTCACCGAGTCCAGGGAAGAACGCCTGACAGTCAGCCCGCAGGCTAGGCGATTTGTCACCCATCAATTAATTGCTAAATACCTGAATCAAATTGGTTACAAGAAATACTTAGAGAGTGAGTTACAGACGGCAAAATGTTATTTAACACAAACCCTTCGCTACAATCCAGAACTGCCAGCAGCTAACTACAATTTAGGGTCAACCTACGAAAAACTCGAAGATTTGTCCAACGCTCGCCAGCACTACAAAAAAGCAGCAGAATATAAAAACAGTCGCGCTGCCGGTGCTGCTGTCAATAATTTAGCTCGACTGGAAATTCTGAGCGAAAATTTTGACGTAGCGGTAGAGCTAATTCTCTCCATTTTGCCACAAGTTAATGACAAAATGGTGCAAGTCACGCTCCACAAAAATCTGGGATGGGCTTATCTAGGACTGCAACTTTACAGTGACGCCGAGACTCACCTGGAAAAAGCAATTGAATTAGATAAATTCTATACTGTAGCACACTGCTTGCTAGCACAAGTTCTCGAAGCAAAAGGGGATACAACAGCAGCTCTTTCTTGCTGGCAAAAATGCCTGACTTGCTCGACACAAGGCCAACAACAAGAAGGTGTGGCGTGGAAACTTCCCGAATTAAGTATTTGGAAGAGTTTTGCCCGCGAGAGGCTCAGTGCTTCGGGCCGAGAACCTAATTAATTAAATTACTGTAGCGTGCGTCAGCAGTTCTCAGTTTTTCGCTCCTACTTCACCATTTAACTAGCTGACGCACCCTACTGAAAGCTCGCTAGCAATTAAAGTTATTGAGGAGCGCAAATTAAATAACTTACAATTTTAATTGTTATTGTGGGATGGGCGTCCCGCCCGTCCTTTTTGGACGGGCGGGACGCCC
>NZ_JAUBUY010000064.1:0-30498 GCF_036705565.1 Microcoleus sp. AT8-B5 | reverse complement strand
CAAAAAGGACGGGCGGGACGCCCATCCCACTTTCAAGAGTGGAAGTTATTTAATTCTCATTCCTGAGTGTAATCTCATATTAAACATGATATAATAAAGAGTTAGCCTTTTGAGGCTCCAGACGTTGCGCTGCTAAAATTAGTAGTCAATATTACAGTTGCTATTATACAAACTCTGTCAACATACGTCTGCTGTAGCGTCTACCACATTTTAACTGAATTATGACTGACTCAATTCGCTTCCTCATGTGTGCTCCCGACCACTACGATGTGGATTACGTGATTAATCCGTGGATGGAGGGAAATGTCCACAAATCATCGCGCGATCGCGCCGTCGAACAGTGGGAAAAACTTTACCACGTCCTCAAAGACAACGCCGTGGTAGACCTCGTACCGCCCGAAAAAGGCTGGCCGGATATGGTGTTCACCGCCAACGCAGGCTTACTTTTAGGCAATACCTTCGTCCTCAGCCGTTTCTATCACAAAGAACGCCAAGGCGAAGAACCCTATTTCAAAGCATGGTTTGAAAGCAAAGGTTTCACCGTGCACGAACTCCCGAAAGACTTGCCGTTTGAGGGCGCTGGCGATGCTTTACTCGATCGCGAAGGACGCTGGTTGTGGGCCGGCTACGGCTTCCGTTCCGAACTCGACTCGCACCCGTTACTAGCAAAATGGCTCAACATAGAAGTGCTTTCGCTGCGTTTAGTTGACGAACGTTTCTATCACCTAGACACCTGTTTTTGTCCCTTGACAGGTGGCTATTTGCTCTACTATCCAGCAGCATTTGACTCGTATTCCAACCGCTTAATTGAAATGCGGGTACCACCAGAAAAACGCATTGCCATTGAAGAAGCAGATGCCGCTAACTTTGCCTGCAATGCGGTCAATATTGACAAAGTTGTGGTAATGAACAAGGTTAGCGAAGCCTTAAAATCGCGCATTACTCAGGCCGGTTTTCAAGTAATTGAAACGCCGATGAGCGAATTTCTGAAAGCGGGCGGCGCCTGTAAGTGTTTGACGCTGCGGGTAACGGAACCGGTGCAAGAAGATCGATCGGCAAACGTGATGGTAGAAAGCCGCACAATTCGCATGGAAGGTCACTTGCTCGATGCAGGCTTAATCAGCCGCGCTTTAGACTTAATTGTCGATCTCGGTGGCAGTTTCCAAGTGCTCAATTTCAATCTAGGAGAGCAGCGGCAAAGTACATCATCTGCCGACGTTAAAGTTTCGGCTCCTTCCCACGATGTGATGGAAGAAATGATGGGAATGCTGATTGACTTGGGTGCAGTACCGCCACCACAAGAGATTTGCGACGCTATTTTAGAACCGGTAGTGCAAGATGGCGTTGGCCCGGACGACTTTTATGTTAGTACGATTTATCCCACGGAAGTGCGGGTAAATGGTCAGTGGGTGAAAGCGCAAAATCAGCGGATGGATGGTGCTGTTGCTATTACTGAAACCGCTGATGGCCCAGTGGCTAAATGCAAATTATTGCGCGACTTAAAAGTAGGAGAAAAAGTCGTTGTAGATGTAGTGGGCATCCGCACCATCCGCAAAACAGAATCGCGGGAACAGCGCAATTCTCAAGAATTCAGCTTTATGTCGGGCAGCGTTTCTAGCGAGCGCCGCGTAGAATTGGTGGTGGAACAAGTAGCCTGGGAATTGCGCCAAATTCGCGATCGCGGTGGCAAAGTTGTAGTTACGGCGGGGCCTGTTGTTATCCACACCGGCGGTGGCGAACATTTAGCACATTTGATTCGCGAAGGTTACGTACAAGCGTTGTTGGGCGGAAATGCGATCGCAGTTCACGACATGGAACAATCGAATATGGGAACCTCTTTAGGGGTTGACATGAAACGCGGTATTGCTGTGCGCGGCGGACATCGGCACCACTTGAAAATAATTAACAGTGTGCGGCGTTACGGGAGTATTGCAAAAGCTGTTGAAGCAGGCTTGGTTACTAACGGTGTGATGTATGAGTGCGTCAAGAACAATATACCCTTTTCTCTTGCCGGTTCGATCCGCGATGACGGCCCACTTCCCGACACGCAAATGGATTTAGTTAAGGCTCAAGAAGAATATACTGAGCTGTTACGAGGTGCGGATATGGTGTTAATGCTGTCGTCTATGCTGCACTCAATTGGTGTGGGAAATATGACGCCGGCTGGTGTGAAGATGGTGTGTGTGGACATTAATCCGGCGGTGGTGACGAAATTGAGCGATCGGGGTTCGATCGAGTCTACTGGAGTTGTTACCGATGTAGGATTGTTCCTCAGTTTGTTGGTGAATCAATTGGATAAGTTGACCAGCCGCCATCATGTAGCTCAATCTGTGTAGATTTAGCTAGTAGACATCTCCCATAATTATTGTGGAACAGGCATCCTGCCTGTTCAAGACAGGCAATTCTTGCGATGTCTAGTAGGGTGCGTCAGATTTGAGATTTTCAAGTTGTACGGAAAGCATATTTCTGACGCACCGTTTGGCGAGGTGCGTCAGTTTTGAGATTGTTGATTTGCATCGGAAATAATCTTACCTGACGCACCCTACATTAACTGAAGCTTTGGTAATTGTCAGCTTTTCTGCTACTTCGGTAATGGTCGGTTGTTGGAGTTGATGAATTGCATCAATGTACTGAAATTGGCTAATAGTTAGCTGTGATACGCTTGCGCCTTCTTGCAGTTTTTTGCATGATGTATCAAGTGTGTTGATAAATTCGATTAAAACTTCTTCCATTAAGCCTTTTTGACTATTGAATACAGCGATCTATTCAACATTTTATCGTCTCATGTTTGTGATTGGCGATCGCTATTTCACCCAACTACAAATATTCCCAAATGATTTGATGTGTTTTAGAGGGCGATCGCCGATAACCTCTCCGAACTCAACAACGAAGCCAACTATTTTTGCTTGCTTAATCTCTGCTATAAACAGATAACTTAAACGGAGCGATCGGTTCGGTATAACGACCAAGCTCACCTGCCGCCGAAAGGGAGCGAGGAACGAGCGGACTGTAGGCGGTCGGGTGCAGCGCCTTGTTGTAACGCAGTTTGAGCCTGTTAATTGTCTACGTTTAATAAAATTAGGGTATAGCTTCTGAACAAACAATCATGCCCTGTAAAATATACATCTCTCTAACTCTGAATAGACAGTCATATCTTCCTTCATATATTTTGAAAGTGTGATCTTGAAAATCTCAGGATTGATGCTTGTGGTAATTCCACAAATGGACTTAATCATACCAGTTTTATCTTTGATATTTTGATTAACGATGTCGGCAACCAACTCATTATATTCTGACTCATTGAAATTCTTCCCAATGGCTGAACAATAGTTAGCCAGAACTTCCTTATCATAAAGGTAGTTTTCAATTTCCCACCGCTTGATAACCCTGTGGTTTTGGGGGTTATTCTGTAGATATACTTGTCTATCTTGCTCCGAGGTTTCTTTACCTGACGAAATGTCCCTATCCTTTAGAACCAATATCTCAATTTCTGAAAATACTTTTGTTAAAATTGCGATGGCAATTTCGCTACGTTGATCGAGTTCTGTGTTGCCGCCGCTTGAAATAAACAAGGTGTCATGGTATCTGTCAGCAAAAATGTTATTGAAGACTTTCGCATCAAGTCCTCTTTCCTGTCCATTAACACCCGGCTCACCTCTGCCTTCACAGTAAACAATTCGTTTCGGACTGACAAGACCTGTTAGGTCGTCAAGTGCTGTTTCGAATATTTTAAGCCATTCCGAGCGGCTTTTTACTGCTGGAGTAATCGTTTGCGGTGTTGATGCCAGATTTACTCCTGCTGGGAAATGAACTATCTGGCACTCATTTTTCAATTCATCCTGCAATGCTCGCAAAAAACCTATGCTGTGTGTTGCTACCCATATTTGGCAGTTGTCACCGACTAACTTGTTAATTTCTAACAACAACTTTTTCTGTATTGATGTATTGATATGTAACTCTGGCTCGTCAATGAGGAAAATTGTGTTATCGAAATCGTCTTTTCTCAAATACAGATCGAGTAATAAATCTACAACTTCCTTTTCGCCAGAAGAGAGAACATTGAATTCAAATTCTTGCGGATGATCTGATTTACGGAAATATAATGTGCCCTCAGAAGCCTCAATATTACCGATACTGGTGACGCTCAAATCAAGGCAATTTTGGATTGCCTTATTCAAATCCCCGATTATTTTTTGATTTGCTTCGCTAGGCCTGCAATTCTGAGCGTGCAAATATTTATTGTATTTTATATTCAAACGTCTATAATTTTGTTCCATCTTGTCATCCAAATCAGAGGATAGACTTGCACCGTAAGTATTTAGACGAATTTCGTTGATAGCTCTTGATTCGGTTACGTTAAGGTTGCTGTTGTAACGATAGGGACTTCTAAATGAAATAAGAGTTTTATGCTTTCCCTCTGGCTGTTTGGCTCTCCAAACGTCTTGAAATGATCCTTCGACGAAATCAATTACTATGTTTTGGTAGTCAAAATTTGGGGCTTTGTGCATCGAATGATATTTATAATCTTTATTGCCCTTTTCACCAATTAATTCATGTGCGTGATTATGGAAAAGTATCCCGTCAAGAACGCTACTTTTCCCGCAACCATTAGGGCCAACCAATGCAACAATTCTTTTTGGATTATCACCGAGATCTATTGTTAAATGGTGAAATCGTTTATAACCGTTCTTTAACTCGATCTTTTTAATTCTCATTCTGCAAAGTATATCGTCGTGATGGGAAATTGGAATGTATTAAGCGAAAAATGTCCCGATCGAGCTGCGCGCTGCGTTACAACTTATAATTCTATCGCAGTTGCGGTACAATCATGTTTATAGCTCAAAACTATTGCATAACCGTACTTTTTGTCAAGACATTGGATGAGGCGTTTGATATTTCGATCTGATGGAGTTAGCACCAAGTTTGCTCTCTCGCAGGATTATGTAATAACTCGCGAATATTGGCTTCGATGACACGATAACCGATATTGCCGTTGAAGTTTACGATTAAGCGATCGCTATTTCACCCAACAACAAATATTCTCAAATGATTTGATTTGTTTTAGAGAGCGATCGCCTCAATAATCATCTTCTCAACTTTGTGATTAGGCGATCGCCTCTAGCTAAAGTTAAGCCGTAGGGTGTGTCGCCATCGACAATCCTTCATCAACAGCGACAATCTCATGGCGACGCACCTGTTCTTTTCCAGAGATGAGGAAAAAAAACCAACATTTTGATAAGGTGCGTCGCTACTCGAAAAGTCGATTTTTATTGACAGATTTTTGCAAGGTGACGCACCCTACGGCTACAGCTTTGAGGTTAAGATGGGAGTCTGTCCTCGATCGCAATATAAGGAGCACCGTGAGTCCCCGTATATATTTGAGTAGGGCGGTAAATGCGGTTTGCCTCTAGTTGTTCCTTCCAGTGGGCCAACCAGCCAGCAACGCGGGCGATCGCAAAAACTGGTGTAAATAAGTCCAGCGGAATTCCCATTTTTCGGTAAACCAAACCAGAATAGAAATCTACATTTGCATAAATTCCTTTCTGGCCCAATTTCTCTTCAACCACTTCTTCCAACTTGACAGCAATGTCGTAATAATCATCGCGGCCGAAGTTCTCAAACAACTGTTCCGCTAACCTCTGAAGAATAGTTGCTCTCGGATCTTTCACCTTGTAAACTCGGTGACCGAAACCCATGATTTTGTCCTTATTTGCAACACACTTCTCGACAAAAGGCCGCACATTTTCTACCGAACCAATTTGCTGCAACATATCAATCACTTCTTCATTAGCTCCCCCGTGCAGCGGCCCCGCCAAAGTGCCAACTGCTGAAGCAATCACTCCGTAAGGGTCTGTCAGCGTCGAAGCTGTTACCATTGCCGAAAATGTAGAGGCATTAATTGTATGTTCAGCGTGGAGAGTCAGACAAGTGTCAAAAATGCTAGCTAACAGGGGATCGGGTTCTTGCTCGTTGAGCATATAAAGAAAGTTAGCCGAGTAGTTCAAGTCATCCCTCGGCCGCACCGGATCGTTTCCCCGTCGCATTTGCTGGAACGCTGCTACCATTGTGGGAATCTTAGCTAGCAGCCGCACTACAGCTTCTCGAATGTATGCTGGGTTAGCCAGAGCTCGGCGGGAGTAGAACAAGCCCAGGGCGGCCGCTGAAGCTTGCAGGGCGTCCATTGGATGTCCTCTTTCTGGAAAGCATTTCATCATGTCCCGGATGCGATATTTGATCCGGCGGTGATAGCGAATTTCATGCTCGAAAGCTTCTAGTTCTTCCTTTGTCGGAAGTACCCCCCAGATTAATAAATATGAAGTTTCGAGAAAGGAACTTTTGAGTGCCAGTTCCTCGATGCTAATCCCGCGATATTCCAGCAACCCTTTTTGTCCATCGACGTAGCTAATGCTGGACAAGGTGGCGGGAACACCTTCTAAACCTGGTTTGAATTCGCCGACGACCATTGCGATACCGTTTTGTGTGAGTTCAATCTACTAAAAGTACATTACCAGAAAGCAAGATAGTGTCGCAGTCTTGACAAATAATCATTTAATTCGGGTTCAGAAACCGGGTTTTTCAACACACAGCCCGATCGCACCGCTGCGTATTGTCGCCCCTTTTTCCCGGTTTCGCCGTCCCAGAATGCGGGTTTAAGAGGGCTGGCGCGTCCTGTTAATGTCGGGGCGGTTCGCTGTTTCTAGCGCAGCAAAAACTTGGGCGCAGTTAGCCAAAACATTTGGCTGCGGCCCACTGGGGAGCCGGTTTCCGGGAGGATTAAGCCGATGATACCGGCTTTTTTGAGAATCAGGGCATCTTGCGATCGAGCCCAAAGCAAAGTTTCTGCCCAGTGGCCTAAGTCTGGTTGGTGGCCCACTAGGGCCAAGCTGCCACTACCGATGTCCTGCCATTGTTTGTACCACTCCAGCCAGTTCCCGATGTCTCCTGAAGGTGCGAGGGCGGCGGATTCTTCTATTTGGGAACTCAAACCGACTGTTTGCAGGATTTGGGCGGTTTGCTGGGCGCGCAGTAGGGGACTGGTGAGAATCAAGTCAAACTGAATTTCGAGCTCGTACAGCCGTTGAGCAATTTTCCTGGTTTTACGATCGCCCTCTTTAGTCAGGGGGCGTTCTGAGTCTGTATCATATTCTTCGGGTGCGGCGGCGATACCGTGCCGGATCAGATAAATAACCATATATCAATACTTCCAGGCATGGGGTCCCGTTTTTCTAGGAGCAGTCTAGGATATACCTACCTTTTGCCTATTCTACAACTGGATTGACCTCTGGCGCTGTCATCTGGTTGGCGCTTGTGTAGCGATCGCGCCCTTGTCGTTTCGCATCATATAATGCTCGATCGGCGAGGGCAACGAGTTCATCCGGTGATGTTTCCGCAGTGGGAATCACAGTGGCAATTCCCATGCTAACAGTCACGATCGTGCTCACATTAGATTGCTCGTGAGGGATTCCCAAATCTCGGATTGCCTCTCGGATCGACTCAGCAACCGCGATCGCGCCATCCGCATCCGTATTCGGTAGGATAGCAGCGAATTCTTCCCCCCCGTAACGTGCAAACAGATCCGATGAGCGTTTAACCGCTTGTGCCGCCGATGAAGCCACTTTTACTAAACAAATATCCCCCGCTTGATGTCCGTAGCAATCGTTATATCGCTTGAAATAATCTACATCCAACATAATCAACGAAAGCTGTTGTTTCCCCTGCATCAGTCGGTGCCATTCCGACGGCAATCGCTCATCAAAACAGCGGCGGTTTGCTACTTGTGTTAACCCATCTGTCGTAGCAATTAATCTTTCTTGTTCTGCCCGGTGTCTGAGCATCTCCTCGGCCCGCTTGCGTTCTGTAATATCAGCAAAAGTCGTTACTACTGCATAGGGTTGAGACTGATTCATCTGGAACAGCGGTTGCGAATTAATCGAAATCCAAGTCAGCGTTTTATCCGATTTGTGAATGCCCATCACCACATTTGATAGGGGTTTTCCCGTCCGTAGGGTAATCATTGCCGGATGCTGTTGGCAGGGGAAAGGAGAGCCATCTTCGTGAACGGTTCGCCAGTCTAAATCTATGGATGTACGCCCCATCAGTTGTTCGGGGGTCAGTCCGAGAATCCTTCCGGCACTAGCATTACAGGTAGTAATTTGTCCGTCTGCTAGCTGAAGTACG
This sequence comes from Microcoleus sp. AT8-B5, assembly GCF_036705565.1. Classification (NCBI taxonomy): domain Bacteria; kingdom Bacillati; phylum Cyanobacteriota; class Cyanophyceae; order Oscillatoriales; family Microcoleaceae; genus Microcoleus; species Microcoleus sp. AT8-B5. The sequence continues at coordinate 22,320 of NZ_JAUBUY010000064.1, read as the reverse complement.
ACGCCTTCAGTCATGCTTGTAATCACAGAACGATACCGTTCCTCGCTCTCCTGCAATTGACTCAGGAGAATGTTTTTAGCATCAAACTCTGAAGCCAGATGCAGGCTACCCGCCAAAAACCCCGCCATCAGTTGTAAGGTATGAATATCTGACTCTGTAAAGGCACAGGGTTTAGCGGAAACAACTTTTAAGACGCCAACCCGATCGTCCTGATAGAACAAGGGAACAACCACCAATGACCGGATACCAATGCGCTGACAGACAGCCTGATCCACCCGTGCATCGGCTTGTGAATCATCGCAAAGCATGATTTGGCCGGTCGCAATACATTTTCCCGATAAACTTGTCCCTACTTTGATCCGTAATCCCACATAGGCGCTGGCGATACCGCTGGCTGCCCGATACACCAACTCATCCCCTTCCAGCATTTCAATCACGGCCCCATCGGCACCGAGCGATTTTTGAGTTCGATCGGTAATCACCGCCATCACTGCATCCAGGTTAGGATTGGGGGTGGCGATTTCCTGTTGGGTGGCAATCACCACCGCCAGACGCTCGAACTCTTGTTGCAATGCTGCTTCTGCTTGCTTGCGATCGGTGATATTTTTCATAAAGCAGTGATGCCCGATCGATCGCTCCTGCGAGTCGTAGGCCGCCAACATCACCACGTGCTTGTAAAAGATCGAGCCATCTTTCCGGATACCCCGGGCCTCAACCTCCACTCGGCCCTCGGCTAGCATTTTTTGATAAGCGGCCATCATCCTGTCGCAGTCTTCGGGATGAACTGTTTTCTGCCAACTCATACCAACCATTTCTTCAGGCTGATAACCTGCTATATTCGCGTAGGCTTGATTAACGGTGATGTACCGTCCGAAAATATCCAGCCGCGAGATGCCCTCAACGGCATTAGCAAGAGCTGTACTCAATTCTCTGAGTTCTGTTTCTGCCTGGACAAGATCCGTAATGTCTTGGGATGTACCAAACAACCGAATGACTTTTCCCTCTGCATTGAGTTGAACCTGTCCTCTGGCTTCGGTATGGCGGATAGAGCCATTCGGGCCCACGACTCTGAGGCGCAATAGATAAGGCTCTCCGTGACTGAGCGCTCGTTGAACTACCAGGTGTAGCTGTTTGGCACTTTCGGGATGGTAAAGCCGCAGGTTTTCTTCATAAGTAGGTTCGCCTAGGGCCCTGGATCGTCCCAAAATCTCGAATAGTTCGGGAGACCAGGTAATTTTACCCGTACTCACGTCCCACTCCCAGTTACCGATGTGGGCAACCCGCTGGGCTTCTGACAACCGGGTTTCACTCTTTTGCAGGTCTGTTTCTGTCTGCTGGCGGTCGGTAATGTCCTTTTCGTTCACCAGCAACATCGGGTTGCCCGTTACCGGGTCGTTGGTACACCGCACGTCCATCCCATGCCAGCGAATTCCCGCCAGAGTAATCACTTGAGCCTCCGTGCTAAATACCTCACCGGACTTAAGAACTGCCATTGCTCGCTCTGCTACCTGAGAGTCAACAAAGCGACTCACAAAAGCATTATCGGTCGCAGAGCCAGGATGCAGCGCATCCCCGTAACAGCGCAAGGCCGCCGGGTTTTGCAGCAGCGGCACACCTTCGAGGGTGTACAGCGAAACCATCAGCGTGGTGTGTCGGATTGCCTCGATCGATCGTAGGGTTTCCGGCTCGATTTGAGGAGCGGTTTCGACCGTACCCTCCACCAGGATTGCCAAACGCCCGCCATCAATCCTGATGCCAGAGCACCGACAGCCGACAGAAACAGGCTCACCGCCCGGATAAAACGTCCACTGCTCGGACAAGGTTTGGCCTTGCTCAAACTGCTGCTGATAGCTCTGCAAGCGAATCCGAGTAGACTCTGACAACATATCCCTAAAGTTGTGGCTCGCCAGTTGCTGCCGCGTCGAAGCATCCCACAGGTACAAGGAAGCTTGGTTTGCCCACCGCATTTGCCAATCCTCAATATCAAATATCCAGATCGGGTTTTGCAACAAGTCAAAGGCTTTGAGGTGGACAATATCGCCGCTCAGGGAACAGGCAAACTTTGGTTTTAGGCAATTTTGATGATTGACTCTGGGCGCGCTTTCTGTATTGGGATCAGTTTGATTCGGTTCTGTTTCGAGTTCCGGCGGTTGATTTGGCCCGATCGCCGGGCCGTGAGATTCCAAGTGCCGCATCCTCAACCCGATGTGCATTGCAACCTGTTGCAGGATCTCAATGTCGAGAGGTTCCCACTGACGCGGACTTCGGCATTGATGAGCAATCAACAGTCCCCAAAGCTTCGGAGATTGCTGCTGTTGGCCATCTAGCAAGATTGGCGCAACTAAATTTGCCTGAACTTGGATGCGATCGAGCAATTCGACATCACAAGCTTGAATATCACCAGCGTGAATATCAGAAATGGCACTCGTTTCCCCCTGGCTGTAGCGATCTACCCAGGTAGCTTCAAGGCAAGAGTCATGAATCAGTTGTCCCTGGATTGGCCGCCACCGATCGCCAACAGATTCAGCAAATACTACCCTCTCTCTATGCGGTAGGAATCGATAAATAATCACGCGATCTGTTTGCAGCAGCACCCTGGTTTCGTGTAGCGCACATTGCAAAATTGTCTCCAGATCCACGAACTCGTTGATTTTAAGTGCAATTTCTGAAACTTTTTCTATGCTTTTCTCTAACGACCAAGAGAAAGTCTTTTTTGTAGACATCTCCGTGTTCCTTGTTTGTTTAAGCTATTTTCTACTATTCTAACCCGCCACAAATAAATATAATAATTTCTTTTAACTCGTAGGAATCGCTGGCTGGGCTTAGGAAAAAATCAATATTTATGTGGCTAGCCAATTTTATGCTGACTGCTACAATTGCTTTTTTGATGTCATTTCGCCAAAGTTTTAGGTTATTTGGTATCTATTTTGCTTCTTCTCAATCGTTTTTTGGCTAATTATTATCGCAAAGCTACTGCACCAACTATAACAAATTGTGATTGATTTAGCGAATAAATAATAAAACTCCCCAAAATTAACCCTGTATAATTGTTAAAACCTCATAATTCTTGTGGAGTTTAGTAAAATAGAACACACTAAATTTGCCCCTCAACCTGGTTTTTTTATCAAAATACTTCGTGATATCCCTTGACAATTGTTAAAAAACCCGGTTTCTTTAGTGTATGATTTGGGAAAATTGGTAGAAAATTTATTACTGTTAGTCCTGGAGAACTCAACCGGGTTTTTCAACCTCCTTACTTCCTTAAAACTGAACATATTGCACGATTTTAAATAAATTTTCTATGGGCGGATTCTCCTGTCCTACCCGTACTACCCACGATAAAATTTAATTTTTATGGGACAGGCCGGAAAGCCTGTTCCTGGCAGAGGTAGACTGGGCAGGAGTTCCCACCCTGAATAAGAGTTAAAAAACCTGGTTGATGAGAGTTGGAGTGCGGGCATGACTGATTGTCAAGTTGAGATTGTGCCCGGAATGAGAAAAAAACACGGCCAAACCTGGTAGCAACCGGAGGTCGAAAAGCTCGCATTCCCAGGCTGTTGCTGGAATCAATACTGCAGCTAGAAACTCCCGATTGATATCGTGTCCGGTCGATGAACCGCGATTTTTGTAGGGGCGAGTTCACCAAGAATACCTGCCAATAATTGACAATCTCAAAAACTCGCCCCGACCGGGATATTACAGCATATTCCATGTATATGTGGTACACACAAGAAGAGAGACGCGAGTAAGGTGCGGATACACCCGTCAATCTGCAATCTTTATCAAATATGAAGGAGCGACGAACCCTACGGACTACGGACTAACACCACATAATATAGCTGCTCCTGTACTTCATGAACCACCGAATATGCTGTATGATTAATCGATCGGACATGATATTAATGATCGTAAACAGGATTGTCTTTAGGACTAATTAAATGCAGCAACTTTTGCTTAATCTGATCGTCGAATACTTCCCATTTTAGCCTTGCATAATCGCTCTTCTCATTCCCGCCAGAAAGAAATCCCACGGGAATTTCAAAACCTCCAGCTTGACTTCTGCCACCACCAAAAAAGCGTCCTTGAGCATCTTGACCGAAGGCTTCTTTAATGAATTCGTCGGGGTCGAGAGTAAGTTTATTAGTTCGCAGCGAGCCAATTACTACTTCAATTTCTTCGTCTTTGTCGTGAACAATTGCGTAGACAACGGCTGTGTGTACGTTCTCCTCTGTTACTAAAAAGTCCGCAGCTTGGGGAATAGAATCCCGATCGTCATAGCGGAGATAGCCGATGCCGGCGATCGAAAAATTGTTCTGGACGGTGCGGTGTTTGAGCGATCGCTCGATCGCGTCCATCACCCACTTAGAACGAGACGACTGTAACACCGCATTCAGCAACTGCGGGTCGTAAAACCTGCTCAAATAAGCCGCAGCTAAAAAGTCCTCCTCCTGAGCTTGTCTGAGGGCGATCGTATCCGATCGCAAACCGTGCATCAAAGCTGTAGCGCACTTGATGTGCAGACTGACGCTGGCGTCGAGAGTTAACAGTCCCGACTGTAAATACTCGGCAAAAATCGTGGCTGTAGCGCGGATTTGAGGGCGCAAATCGGTAAACTCTGCGTTCATTTCCCCCTGCAAATTATGATGATCGATGACGGCGGCGATCGGAACTCCAGCCGCTAAAATATACTCGGTTAAGTTACAAGTCGTCCCTTGATTGTCGATGAAAGCGCAGCCCTGAAACACCGACAAATCCTTAGTTTTTAGTGTTTCCACCGTCCAGCGCTGCAACGGCAACCCTGTCAATTTAACTAAGGCAATATTTTCTTGGTGGCTGAGGGCGCCGGCGTAGATAATCTCGCATTGGATATCGTACTGTTCGGCGATTAATTTGTAAGTCCAAGCGCTCGAAAGTGCGTCGGGATCTGGAAAATCTTGCAGTAAGATTAACTGGCGAGTGCCTTTGTGCCGATCGAACATTTGGCGCAATTGCTCGACTTTGCGATCGTGCAATTCCTCGCGGAGACGGCCGCGATTCTCTTCGGAAGCAACTTCGGCTTTGCTGCGCCGTTTCCCAGGCGCACTCACTCCGGGTACAACCTCGCTGCTGGCCTCAAGTTCACCTTCGCGGTTGCCGGATGTTTCATCGGAATTGTTAGGGGGATGGTCTTTCATCGTTGAAAATTAACAATTTAACTATTTCAAGATTTGCACGACATTCGATCTTAAACCCGGTTTCTTTGTAGATGCCTGTTTGTCAAAGCCCATACTTTTTACGAGAAACCTGATTTAAGATGGTAAATTCTCTGTTTACTTTTTTAATTCATGGAGAGAGTGCGTGTTGCCAGGAACGAAGCAATCTCAGAACTAATAACTCCCGCAAAAAACCCCCGCGCTTGCGCTGACAGGGGTTTTAAAGGCCTATTACATATTTTTGCCATTCTTTGTGCATACCGCTCTTAACGTGTTTAGTGACTTCAAAATAAAGACCGCTGTGAGGTTTCCTAGGCGGATAGCGCAGCGACATTCCCGCTTCTTTCGGCGTCCGGCTGCCTTTATTGACATTGCAGCGCACGCAAGCGGTGACGAGGTTTTCCCAACTGTCCCCTCCCCCGCGCGATCGGGGAATGACATGATCGAGGGTTAAATCGTCGCCCGTATAACTACAGTATTGACAAGAGTGTGCGTCCCGGTGCAAGATGTTCCGGCGGGTTAGCGGAATATCCTTATAGGGAACTCGGACATAATGCCGCAGTCGGATCACAGTTGGTAGCGGGAAGTTTGGCGCAATAAATTTCCCGTTGTGTTCTACCTGTTCTGCTTTTCCTTTCAGCAACAAAACTACCGCCCTTCGCCAATTGGTGATGTTAAGGGGTTCGTAGGAGGCGTTCAGCACCAGAACATTGCCCATTGTTGATTATTAAAGAGAATATTTTTCCCGATGGTAACACAGGTTCCACTTTAGGTGGGGCGGGATCGGGAAGAGCGAGGCGATCGCAAAAAACGCTGAAAAACCAATCCTTTACCCTATACCTTCGCGCCTGCGCCCCCTAGGGCTGCATCTATTTTCTGCCTTTGGTGTTTGTCAGCGAGCTTTTTTCCCGGAGTTTTGGCCCAGATGAGGCCAGTGTGTGCGATCGCAAAAATTTGCCGAATAAATTTTATTTTTTTCTCTAAATGCCTAATCTTCCCGGCAACAAACAGTTTAAATTTTTAGACTATTAGTAACCTTAAATGAAAAAGCTTATTACTGCTCATGAAATTTCGGCTCTTAAAGTCAGTTTTTAGCGCGTCAATTATTGCCCTTGCTGCTCCGATTTTAGCAAACAGTCCAGCCTTCGCCCAAGCGCCTTCATTCTTCTGTGGCGCTACTGGTGGCCGCCCCGCTACAATTGCAGTCCAACAAGGCAAAAATATTCCCGTTATTTTGTGGCTAGCTGATAACTATTTCAATGAATCAGGAGAAGATGCGATTACTCGGTGCACCAGAGTCTCAGGAATTCTCAACAACTCGCAACCGCAAGGAAGCTGGGATAATATTGTCACAGCAGGTGCATCTAGCAACGGTCAATTAATTATTTGTGCAGCTAATCCTCAAGACGGTTCCTGTAGATTATTATATCAAGTACCCAAAGGTCAAAATCCCGAACAAGCCCGACAAGAACTCTTAAAAAGAGTTACAAATCCTAATGTAAGTGTTTCGCCTGTTAAAGTAAATTGATAATCATTAGTAGGGACACCGCACCGTGCCCATAGGTGTCAACTTAAGGTACAACAAATAGTCCGGCAGGGGTTTCAACCCCTGCCTCAAAGCTAAAGTCCTCGCTTCAGAGGACTAATGAGTGGAGATTCTTCTCTTCAGTCCTCTTTGAGAGGACTTTCGCTATTAGACAGGGGTTTCAACCCCTGGCGGACTTGATGGACGACTAACAGACTTGGCGGGCTGACAGCTTAAGTTGACACGAAGAAGGGCACGGTGCGGTGTCCCTACTTGCAGATAGTTGAAACTCTTGTAAAATACTTCGGTTGAGTGGCGAAAAAATTGCAGCTTTGCTTCAGCAATTCTTCTAACCCTTCAACCTGCCTCAACCATACAGTGCCGTTGCTTCCAGCTACAGCAATTTGTTTTCCGTCTCCACTCCAACTGACACTAACAACATTCTCCTCGAACTCAAATTGAGCAACCTGCCGCCCCGCTAAATTCCACAGCCGTACAGTCTTGTCAATTCCCACTGTAGCCAGCCGTTCTCCGTCGGGACTAAAACTAATTGATTTCGCATCAAAATGCAAGGTTTGAAATTCCTTAACTAATTCTTTTTCTGACAGATTCCACAGCCCAACTTTGCCATTTAATGTTACTGTAGCAAAGCGATACTGGTGTTGAGCCGGAGTGAAACTGATCCCAATTGCCTGAATAGGCAGTGTTTTTTTTAGCTTGCCCGACAAATTCCAAAGTCGCACTGTAGATTTGCCATCTAAAGTCGTTATGAAATCACCATTTGGGCTAAAATTTACGCTTCTCACTAAGCCGTTGTGACCTGGGAGTTTCTGGCTAGGCGATACTAATTGTGGCTGTTTTGACAATTGCCAAATTGCAGCATAGCTGTCTATCCCTGCCGCCGCTAATAACTTTCCTTCCGGGCTGAAACTGATGCTGGTAACAGAGCCTTTAATTCCTTTCAAAGTAGCAATATTTTTACCTGATAAATTCCAGATTTTAACTGTGCTGTCCCTTCCTGCGGTCGCTAAAAATTTACCATTTGGGCTAAAATTTACCATATTAACTGACTGCTGGAAAGCTTTCCATTCAGCAATTTTTTGCCCGGAAAAGTTCCATATCCGAACTCTATCGTCTATTCCTGCGGTTGCTAAAATCTGCCGATTTGGGCTAAAATTGACGCTGGTAACGGCATTTTTATGAGCTTGCCACGTTATCTTTCTTGGCGGACTTAATGAGGCTTTAATTTGCTGTGTTTCGCTAATTTTATCGAGAATTATTTGTAAGGCTAACAGCGGTCTAGTTGCCGGGTATTGTTCTAGCTTAGGTTTGTTTTGAACCAAGGTTCTTAATTTTTTCCCGGAGGCGATCGCCCTCAGTAAAGCTTCTGATAAAGCTTCGGTGTTTTCGGTTTTTTGAGATACCGCCAACAGTAAAGCATCGCTGCCATTTTGTTCGATTTCAATACTTGCTTGTGCTAGTTTAAACCGCTGGTAAGCGAGAGTTGAAAAGCCGATCGCCGCCAGTAACGATGCTGCCAGTACCGCAGAACCGATGCCGATCCACTGTTTGGCTTTTTGTTTGGCAGAATCAGCTTCACTCAAAGCTTTTTCGGCATCACAGACAGCTTTTTTGGTTTCGAGTGTAGCTAAATGCAGCAGTTGATTTTGGTCGCTCAAAATAACTTTCTGGCTGGCAGTCAAAAACTGAAAATCTTCGTTTCTCAAACTTTTGCCGGCCGCCCAAACTAATGCTGACTGCAAATCATCCCCTCGCAACAGTTGGGAATCATCTTCACAGCTAGAATTTAGCCAGACTTTGATGGCTTCCGAGTAAGGCGAGAGTTTTTCTAATTTTTCTTCAATTAACTCTTGGTTAAATACAGCTTCATAAATAGGATTAGAAATGGTTAATTTTTCCCCGCGCTTAACGATTAATCCGCTTAATCGTAACTCCATTTGTTCGGCACTACCATCGGGGACAATTTCAGTTTGCTCTAAAATTTGCTGATACAATCCGAGTCTCCTCACAATCCGCTGGTTTTCTTTGAAAAGCCGATCGCGAATTGTGGACAAATGTTCTGGCACATCTTGAGTTTCCCAATTTTCCACAATTTTCAAGCGCACTACTTTCTCCACCCACTCTTTGGAATTTTGGACTAATTCGGCATTTTCAAAGAGAAGTTTGCACAGCTTTTGAGTCAAAAAAGGCTGCCCGCCAGTCCAATACAATACTTCTCTCAAAACTTCCTGAGAGCTGTCTGTCAGCTCTGCCAACCCCGCTGCTAGCGGTTGAGCTTCTGTTTCGTCAAAACCAGTTAATTCGATCGCCTTGCCAATATTAAAAGGGGTATTGCTGGTGGCATTTTGCTCGCGGCACAAATCCGTCGGCGATGCTACGCCTAAGAGGGCCCAAGTTAGGCGATCGAACTCTGAATTGTTGGCGCGCTTGTTGTAGCACGATCGAATTAAGGCTAAAAAATCGTCGGCGGGAAAATCTAGGGCGAGAATGCTGTCGATTTCGTCAATAAAAATGACAATATTGCTGGAAATGTTCGGTAACAGTACGGTTTCGATGAATTCGCTCAACCTTTGAACCGGAGTTAAAAAATTGCGATCGCGCCACCAAGTCCGCACGTTGACAATATCCGACAGGTTAAAATTATTTTCGAGGATGCGTAGCAAACCAGCATACCACTGTTCGGGAGTGACGCCGCGGTTGCCAATTTCCGAAATGTCGATCGCAGCACAAGCAATTCCTTCATTTCTCAGCCGCTGAATTGTCCGCACCTGCAAGCTAGATTTGCCCATTTGCCGGGAATTCAAAACATAGCAAAATTCCCCCGCCTTCAATCCGTTATATAAATCGTCGTCTGCTTGCCGCTTCACATAATTGGGAGCGTTATTTGTCAAACTCCCACCGACTTGATAGTAACTGGGTTTTGTGGTATAATCCATAGGATAAAATGGTACAATAAAAAGATCACCTTTTAGTCATTCGGCGGTTTCAACCGCTACTACATCATTTAAAATATCTCTTTACATCTACCGAAACGGGCACAATTAGTAAGGTGCGTCAGATCCGAAATCCTGAATAATTGCCCTATAACGAAAGTCGGACGCACCATACAATTTTAGCGCAGTTTACCGCCACCAATAAGGCCTAATAACATGAAAACTGATTGGACTGGATATAACGACGACAAAGACAAGTTAAGAACAGAAATTTGGTCTTTGCTCAAGCAGCAAGCCGCATCTATTGGCGATCCGTTTGGTCATATTCCCAACTTTGTTGGGGCCCAGTTGGCGGCGGAAAAATTGGCAAATTTACCAATTTGGCAACAAGCAAAAACGATTAAGTGCAATCCAGATGCGGCGCAAAATCCGGTGCGGATGCAAGCTTTGCAAGATGGAAAACGCCTGTATATGGCAGTACCGCGCTTGACAGAAGATCGCTGTTTTGTTGAGTTAACCGCTGAGGATTTGCAGAGACAAAATATATCAATTGCCGAAAGTGCGTTAGCGAAGCCCTCGAAGAGGATCGCCCGCAAAGCTCTCGATTGCGGAAAATTGGTAAGTTTTGCAGAAATGGAGCCAATTGATTTAGTAATAGTCGGTTGTGTAGCGGTGGCGCGCAACGGGGGAAGAACCGGGAAAGGTGCAGGTTTTGCCGATTTGGAATTGGCTATGTTGACAGAATTCGGGTTAGTAGAAATCGATACGCCAATTGTGACAACAGTGCATCCTTTGCAAATAGTCGAAGATTTGCGTTTACCGATGCAAGCTCACGATTGGGCACTGAATTGGATTGTTAATGCTGAGGAGGTAATTGAAACTAATACAACTTATCCGCGTCCAATTGGGTTAAACTGGGATAGTATACGGCCGGAACAGTTGGAAAAAATTCCAATTTTGCGAAAGTTGAGAGAGCAATTAACCAATAACCAATAGCTTGGAATCAAAATCAAGGCAAAAGAGAATTCACAGCGATCGCCCCAATTTCTCGGCCTTCAATAATAATCGGTATAACAGCCGATCGCCCGAAATCCAACCTTTGACTATAATCTGGCTGCTCAACTTCAACAAGAGGTTGAGAGTACACCTCAACCAGTCCTTCAACAAGATTCACAATCCAATAAATCGCAATTCCAGCGCGGGCATAAATCCGTTTTTTGACAGTGCGATCGCGCTGAAGTGTCGTATCAGATACTTCAATAATCAGGGCAATATCTTCAGCACCCGGATGGCGATCGAGATATTGTCGCGTATCCCCTCGAACAACCACTATATCAGGTTCGGGTTCGCTGTTGGATAGCGTTATCGGTTCTTGGGAATCAACATACCAACCAGGAGGTAAAATATTCTCTAAAGCTGTCCTGACCAGACGAGTTGTTGCTCGATGCGGTGGATTTTTTGGCATTTTGAAAACCAGCCAACCTTCCAGCAATTCTACAGAGTCATCATCGGTGAGAATGCCAGCTTGAATTATCGCATGATACTGCTCGATGCTCAAGCGCCAAATCAGATCGTTCGGAATTGCTGCGACACTTTCGACGGGCTGCATAACTGTATGGGCGAGTTGATTATTGTCTTATTTTACCGTTTATTTAACGAACCGCGAAGGCGCGAAGGACGCGAAGTAAGAAAGCAGAAGAACAGGAAGAAGGTAATTTCATAATATATCTACTTTGTGGTGAATACGCGCCATGCAATGAAAGCTGTAAAAGCTAGATAACCAAATACGGCTATCCAATCTAGCCAATTATCGGATGTTATCAAAAAAATATCGTTCATGGGATGTTTTAATCTAAAAATATGTAGATTGTGATTTTTCGTTTGGTGGGGGCGGGTTTATGAGATTGTCAGTTTTAGGCTGTTATTATCGGTGAACCCGCCCCTACAATATCGGGAATTATACGATCGCAAACCGCTTTACATTTTACCCGATCGCGCTCAAGTGCGATCGAAAATATTGTCGGTACAACTCGCACCTCGGCACGCACTCGTTCCCCTGCAATTTCACCAACCCCAAGCTGTCTAATTTAAAAGCCTGCATAGCCTTTAATTGCACCGGAGAGTCCGCCACTACAATCTCTCTCATCCCCTGCGCCAACTCTGGATATTCTTCTAAATTCCACAATTGGCGGCGCAAATGGTCGCTGTAAATTCCAGCATCTGCGATCGCACTTTCTTTTAATTCATCTAGTGTCAAATCCGATCGCGAAATGTGATATAATGCAACTCGCACTAAATACGGATGTCCGCCGACAATTGCCATCAATTCCTCAACTTCTGCCTCCGACCAATTCAAATTATGGCGCGCTGCTAAATCTTGGATTTGCCCAGCGTTGAATTCCGGCAAATCAACGGGAAGTCCGACGTTGAAAGGCGATTGATTGATGTTCATCGGGATGTAAACTTCCGTGGAGTGAACTACAATTAATCGCAGTTTTTTCCAGATGTCGCGCCGCTTCGATTCTTCGTGCCACGCCCGCAGTAGTCCTAAAAAGTCTTCGGCAATGTCGGGATATTGGAAAACGCGATCGATCTCGTCTAATCCTAAAATTAAAGGACTGTCGATTTGCGGCAAAATGTATTTTTCAAAGTAATCTTTGCAGTTAACTTTGCTGCCAAAAATGTCATCCCAATAATCGTCTAATTGATTGGGTAAGTGCAACTCGCGGCCGACGTAAGCGCAAAACCATTTTAAGAATTTATCTAAGTTGGCAAAGACGCCTTTATCTACTAACTGAAAAGTTAGCGGCACGGTGCAATAGCCTTGACGGGATCCGTGATGCAAAATTCTTGCCATCAAGGAAGTTTTGCCCATTTGTCTCGGTGCTTTAATTCTAATTAACGCGCTGGGTTGCACAATAGTTTGATAGCAGCGTTCTTCAATGGGCGGGCGTTCTACATAAAATTGAGAAGCGACATCGACTTGTCCTCCCGGTAATTCTGGTTCGGCGGCGGGTAGAGGTATTTCGTCGCTGCTAATTTCTAATACCTGGTTTTGTGTTAAATCTTCTGTTTCTTCTGTGACTGGTGCGGGAGTTTCTGCTAGCAAGTTCAGAACTTCTTCGATAATAATTGGAGTGTCGGCGGTGGTTTTCCATTCCCTCTGTTTGATGCGGTACAGATAACCCCGCAAATCGTGATTTAGAGGCGCGTTCAGCGGAAAACCGACGCGGATGGGGAGAATTATTGGTTTTTTGTCATGGCGGGAGTCTTGGAGTTCTTTTGCTTGCTGAACTTGATATGTTAGTAGTTCGCTTTGGTTTCCCGTTGGCGGTAACAGTAGCAGCAAATAATCGCATTCTTGGAGGAATAAATTAATGCGATCGAACCAATTATCTCCTAATCTAATATTATTTTCTGCTGTGAAAACTGTATGACCGATCGCGCTTAAGGCCGTTTCTAACTGTTTTCCCAACTCGCGATCGGGTTCGGCGCTGCGATAACTGACAAATACTTTAACAATTCTGCTGCTGGTGGCTGTTTCTCCCGCTGGCGGCAAATTGTCCAGCACGTCTAAATTTTCCGGTTCCTCAAGTTTAGCCGATCGATGGTCGCTAGCAGCCAGAGTCATTTCAAAAGCCGCGAACAACTGTCGAATTTTACTCAAATCCGCACCTTCTCTACCCTGCTTAATTTTGCTGACTGTATCGGCACCAACGCCAGACTCGGCCTCGATTTCAGTCAGAGTACCTCTAATGTTATATCGGTCAGACCATTCTTGGAGCGCCTCGTTAAGTTTCTTTAAGCCAGAGGCAGTGAGAATGCGACCACGATCGCGTTTTGACTTGAGCACTTCGCTTGCACTGAAAGGGGAACGAATCTAGAAATTTTAACGCCTTAAGTCCCTATTTTAGGCGATTTTAAGGAAGATAGTCAGCCAGCCGGAATTTAAGGGATTTTACTTGAAGAGGTTTTTGGGGCGATCGACTCCTCAAACTCTGTCCTGATAACGGCTTCAACAGTTGAATATATTTGAGGATAAAAAGTTTTTCTTAACTCCCCAATCTCCGCCACTACTCACCACTTAACTTTTTAGAGTAGATACACCAAGCAAAAAAGGAGCAGCCAAATGAGCAAAATCTTACACAGACTGGCAATGGCCGCTTTGGGAACCGCCGCCATTTTCACAATTAATACACTTAATAATTTAACAGAAGCATCAGCGGCTGGTAAATTTGACGAACCAGAAATTTATCAAAACACAGTTTTTCCACTTGGCGTACCGGGTCAGTTCCATAAATAGGGCAATCCATTGATTGATTGATTTAATTGAATTAAGGAGAAATTATGAAGTCTACACTGTGTTCACCACAACCTATAGCTACCAAATCTGATTCCGTTGACGCTGAGGCGATCGATGCCTGCACTGCACTTGCGTGGGTGGAATTGGTAGCATTAGATGCCAGCGCTCTGACGGGGGATGATTGGCTGGCTTTGTGCGATGATATAGATAGCGGGGAAATCTACCGCTGCTGGTTTTTGTGGTGCGATCGCGAAGTTAGCGGTAATTGGGAAGCTTACGATCCTTTGAGCGATCGCCGATTTGTTGCTAAAGGAAAAGTTTTTCTCAAAGCCGCGATCGACTCGCTCGAAGATGCTAGAAATCGGGAAGTCGCCTAACTTGGATTCATCTCAGGTGAATAAAATTTGTGTCTACAAAACAAGAATTCTGCCACTAGAATTCGCCCCTGTACAAACTTTCGTCTCCCTCCGCCAGACTCGAAAAAAAAGGGGTAATAGAACCGCATTTGATAGGAGTCCCGGAAACGGAATACTCTCAAAGAAAACAAAAAAAATACGGCTGCGGGCAAGAGTTGACTGTATGATGCTAGGTGCTTCTTCTCGAAAGCGGTTGATAACGTTTTTTCAGCCGCTTTCTCGCTGCAGGCGTTAAACTCTTTCTTTTTAAATATGACTCTAAAACTGCACAGCCACCAACATGATTATTGAACGTTTGGGGGGAATTACTAAACTCAACGAACGTTTTCGCAGTTTGGGATTAACTGATACGATAATTCGCAATTGGCTCGGTGATTTTTAAGGAACAAATACCACAAGTTCTGTGGATATGGTAAAGCTGCTGGCAATGCTGTCTCGCGATAAATTAGTTTCTGAATCCAGTCGCGAACAAGCTTGAGAATTACTGCGGCACACAACAACTAGAACGCTGTTGCCTTCAGGTTTGGGTCCCGGTGCAGTTATTGCGGACAAAACCGGAGATATCGGCTTTGTGGTTGGCGATGCGGGAATTATTGATATGCCCAACGGTAAGCGTTATTTAGCCGCAATCTTTGTCAAACGTCCTTACAATGACCCGATTGTGAGAGATTTTGTCCGTCGAATTTCGCGGATTGTTTACAATTATTTAGACCAACCTGCGGCGAGAGTACCGGAGAAGTTACGTTGATCAGACAATTCGGCGATAGAAATCGCTACTAAACAAACAAAGTCCGCCTTCGCGGACTTGAAGAGAAGATTTTTAATTACTAATCACTATTAGACTTCTTGCAAAAATAATTAGGACGGGCTCTTCGGCCCATCCCACAAGAGTTATTTTTTCTTGTGGGATGGGCCGAAGAGCCCGTCCCATCAATTGAGGGAAAGGATTTTTGCAAGAGCTCTATTCTTTGCGCTCGACAGCCACAGTCAAATGAGCCGCAACTGCCCCCACTGTAGCAAGTACAGCAGCAATGGGAAAGACTACTGATCCTGCAACGCCACCTACCAATCCCGCCATCAGCGGAATGTCTGCCAAAGTCCGCCCTTGCGAGTTTTTGATGACAAGGCGGCGGAGTTTTCCTTGCTGAATTAGTTCTTTGACTTTACCAATTAGGCTGTCGCCGCTAATCTTAAATTCTTCCACTCTGACTTTTTCCTCTGTGGCAAATTCTGAGGCGAATACATGAGTTTCAACTGTTGGGTTGGCTGAATTCCCTGCCGCTGCTGTTTCGTCTTGTAGAATTGTTACTTGTTGTTCTAGTTGTGAGTTCATTTTGTGTAAGGGCGGGTGAAAACCAGCCGTTTAATTTCTATACCCTTATCTTCGGCGATCGCACTTGGGAATGACAGGCAAGGAAACCCTACAATCTGCATTCGTACTTTCCACCCCTGCCTTTTTACTCACAACATTATTTTTGTGGCGTTAGATCAGGGCGGGTTTATGTATTCCTAAAGGTAGAGCAGATATTGTGGAAACAACCCGTCTCTAGATACAAGTAAGGTGCGTATGCCAGCTATGCCAAGATGGCTGCTGTCTGTTGAATCTTTAAGTTGGACACCAATCGGCGATCGCTTGCACTTACCCAGAAAGCTAACGATTTTGCTTGCCTAATCTCGGCTGAAAACAGATAACCTTAACGGACTTTTCGCCGATCTGTTTAAGCAGTCGATCGGCACGACTTCTTATCAATACCCGATCGCGCCACGGGTAAAACGGGAGAAGCAGTTGTTGAAATAAAAAGAGCGATCGATTAAGGAAGTGCGAGACCAGTTATTTGACATAAATAGTTTGAGCAGTAGAGAGAATTTCAAAGGCGGCGAATCCAGTTGGAACTGCGATCGATCGCCCGTTTACTGATTAGATCGACTCGTCTACTTAGCACTGCTTCGAGTTCTTCCTGCATTTGGGCGCGATCGAGTAGACGCCCGTTGGCTGTGGGGGCAAAAGCAACTAGGATATCGATGTCGCTGTCTGCATGAAAGTCGTCACGAAGTATCGAACCAAAGAGGGAGAGTTCGATGATTTGCCACTGTTGGCAGAATTTGGTGATTTGGTCAATTGGCAGGGCGAGATCGGTTTTCATTCAGCCTCCTTTGTCTAGCAGAAACTAGGTTTCGATAAAATTGTATAATAGCTGCTAACAATGAGACTTATATTTTGCATTTTTACATAAATTTCTCATTAATAATTCCATTGATTCCGAACCACAAACTGATTATTGAGTTCATATTCGGCTGTTTCTAAATTATCAATTGCCTTCACTATCGCCTGATAACTCATATTCTTAGAAGCTTCAGAATCTTGATAAACTGCCAAAATTCCTGAATGTTCTGGGTTCGCTTGATGCAATTGCTGAAAGTCATCACAATTGCGTGTAAGCAGCACTCTCTCATTTTCTCTGGCAGCGTCTAGCACGACTGAATCTGGATGATTCATTAAATTTAATGTATTGACTGTGGCTACATCGTGACCGGCTGCCTGAAGAAGATTGACTAAATACTTGGCTTGAGAATCTTCGTCAAGCAGCATTCGTAGACTGAACTTGGACTCCTTTTACTTCCAATCGATAGCGTTCCTCGTCTGCTTCTAATTTTAAAATTTCTTGATTATTCTGACAGTAATCAATCGCCTCATAGATAGCAGACAGGGGTAAATCCCAATTTTCGGCAGCTTGTTCGGGTGACATCTGATTGGCAGTCATGTCTCGCCAAATAGTCGATGCCAGTAATTTACGTCCCTTAATGTAAAGTTGTTTGCGCCAAGGATGAGGACGTGCAATTAAATATTGCCAATTCTCGATTTCTGGTGTACTTTGCAGGGATTGAACGATCGCACCTAGCAGGGCAAGGCGATCGCTGACTGATAGTTGGCTGGCTTTTTCTTTAAGCTCTTGCAAGGACATAAAAAAATACTCCAACAAAGGTTGGTATCTGAATTATAGTACATTGGAAGGCGTGGACAATCGAGATTGACATAAACCTTTTGAGCATCAGGGTCACGTAAATGACTGTTTATACTGATGACTATTTTTTAGACATCCGGTATGAGTGGCAGACGACGAATACGAATACGGCTTGGCTCGACCGAAATGGCCGCTCCTTGTTCTAAATCCTCCTCGCACTCAGCAATTACCATCAGCAGTAAATCCGTTAATGCTTGGGCGCGTAACCTTTCAATCCGAACGCGAATAACTGAAGGAGAAGCTGCTTCATCAAGTGCTAGCAATGTATGAAAATCCGCATCGAGTGTAACAACCACACGTTCCTCAAATCTGGCTTTCTGGATGATTTCGGTATCTTCGGCTTGAGACATACCAATTTCACCAACATGGATGGTTTCGATACCTGCATCACGTAATAATGCTGCCGCCGAAAGTGGTAATCCCTGGTCAAGCAACAGCTTCATAATGATTAGGTAGCTCAATGATGCGATCGTCAAGGTAACAAGATACAAAAACTAGGGCTTGCCGGATATCTTCATCCTCTAGTTCGGGAAACTCTTGATGTAGCTCTTCTCGATCGGGATAAGTTGCTAGCAGCTCAATCACTCGACGAACAGTAAGCCGAAGATCGCGAATACATGGTTGCCCGTTCATCCGCTTTGGATTGCTTGTAATACGATCTATTTTCATTTTGACCCTCGCAACCTCAAGAGTAGTTCTGACGAAACCATATCAAGTGTCCCAGTTAAGTGGAGTTGGTCTCTCTATTTTAGTCGTTCTGTAGATCCCGTCTACGCGCACAAAATCGTCAGCGTTGGCACTTTCAGCTTTGATAATTTCTCCCCAAGGGATGTATTCATAATCAGGCAACCAAGCATCTTGCCTTCGCAGGAGAAAATCAAGAAAAAGTCTCGAATCTCTTAAACTATCTTCAGTTACTTTGAGCGTGCATTCTTCAGTGCGAAATTTGTAACCAACATGAGTACCACTGGTAATATAAATATCCCATTTCTTGGGGTTCCAACCGTCGGCTATGGGCGTACCCCGCGCTTCCATTTCCTCTGCATATTCCGGTAATTCTTGGGGTGAAATCTCAAAAACCTCTTCGGTGTAATCTACTCCCCACTCGAACTCTTCAATACATTTACCATTCTCAAATAGCTGATACGCAGAACAACCTGATGTATCTTCATTCTGTAAATAAATGCATCGAGTTTTCAATGACTCAGACACCTGAGAAACCTTGCTATCTACACACACATTGATTGGAAAAACTATACTCCACGGATGTCCTTTATACTGATATATAAGTGACATCCAGCAATCACTAGGATGATACTGCTTACCCCATACGTTTAGCTCTAAATTGCCACCAAATACTTTGGCAATCACCGGACTGCTTAATTCAATGGGAGCTTTGACTAAAAGAATGCCAACCTTATTTGCTTCCAGTTCTATAAACTGAAAACCGCGCCTTTTTGATAGTGCTACTTCTGATATCATAGAAAAACAAAGCGTCTAGTGTGAAAATAATTTGGAACATTCACTTTTTTAGTCTAGATTGTTTCTATAGTTGTGTCACAAATGCGTTACAATATATGATATAACCTAAAATACCGCAATTCGCTCACCGATGTCAAAAGTTAGGTAGATAATTTTATATACTCATGACTATTTTTACTCTACGATCGATCAAAAAAGACTTCGGCATCAAGGAACTCTTGACAGATGCCAGTTTCAGCCTCGATGAAGGCGATAAAGTCGGACTCATCGGCACCAACGGTTCCGGCAAATCAACCCTGCTGAAAATGATTGCGGGTATGGAGTCGATCGACTCTGGCGATCGCTGGGTCAATCCAGGGTCTACAATTGTCTATCTCCCCCAACAGCCGGATTTAGACGAAAATCACACTGTCTTAGAGCAAGTATTTGCCGACAGTGGCGAACAAATGGCTTTAGTGCGCGAATACGAGGAAATTTCCGATCAATTGTCCCACGGCAAAGGCGATACAGACAAGTTGATGGCGCGTCTGTCTGCAGTGTCTGAACGCATTGATGAGGTGGATGCGTGGGATTTGGAAACCAAGGCGAAATTGATTTTGACCAAGTTGGGGATTGAGGATTTTGATGCGAAAATTGCCGATTTGTCCGGCGGCTACCGCAAGCGAATTGCCTTAGCAACGGCTTTGTTGTCCGAGCCCGATGTGTTGCTGATGGATGAACCGACAAACCACTTGGATGCGCTGTCTGTAGAGTGGTTGCAGAACTATTTGAACGGCTATCGCGGTGCTTTGCTGCTGATTACGCACGATCGCTATTTTCTCGATCGCGTTACCAATCGCATCCTGGAGATCGATCGCGGCGACCTTTACAATTATGCTGGCAATTACGCTTATTACTTGGAGAAAAAAGCCCTAGCTGAAGAATCCGCAGCCAGCACAGTTCGCAAACACGCGGGTGTATTGCGGCGCGAATTGGAATGGCTCAAACGCGGGCCGAAAGCGCGCAGTACCAAGCAAAAAGCTCGGATCGATCGCATTAAAGATATGCGAGCCCAGGAGTTCAAAACAGCCAACGGCAAAGTCGAAATTGCCACAGCGGGCCGCCGGATTGGTAAGAAGGTGATTGAGTTACTGAATATCTGTAAAGCTTACGGCGATCGCACTTTAATTAAAGATTTTACCTACAATTTCACACCCGAAGACCGGATAGGAATTATTGGCTGCAACGGTGCGGGAAAATCGACGCTGATGGATATCATCACCGGACGCATTCAGCCGGATTCGGGTACTGTCGAAATTGGCACAACCATTCATATCGGTTATTTTGACCAGCATTCAGAGGATTTGACGCCGAACGAAGACCAGCGAGTTATTGAATACTTGAAAAGTGTGGCGGAGTTGGTGCAAACGGCGGATGGCGAAATCATTACCGCTTCTCAAATGTTGGAAAAGTTTCTGTTTCCACCGAACCAACAGTATGCACCGATTAACAAACTTTCTGGCGGGGAAAAGCGCCGGTTATTTCTGTTGAAAGTGCTGATGAGTGCGCCAAACGTGCTGATTTTAGACGAACCGACAAACGACCTGGACGTGCAGACTTTGGCGGTTTTGGAGGATTATCTCGAAGATTTTAACGGCTGCGTGATTGTGGTGTCCCACGATCGCTATTTTCTCGATCGCACGATCGACATGGTTTTCGCATTGGAACCTGGCGGCAATTTGCGCTTGTATCCCGGCAATTATTCGGTGTATTTAGACTACAAGAAAGCCGAAGAAGCCAAGGAAATCAAAGGGCAAAAAGAAAAAGAAAAACTTACACGCACGGCTGAATCTAACAATTCAAAATCCCCAAATTCCCCACAAAAATCTACCAAAGTTTCCTTTAATGAGAAGCGGGAATACGAACAATTAGAAAGTCAAATTCCGCAGATGGAAGCTGAAAAAGAAGATATTGAGAAGATTTTGTCTCACAATGCTCCCAGCGGGTTTGCAGAGATGAAGAAGTTATCGGATCGTTTGGCTCAGTTGACGCAGGAGATCGATCGGGCGACTGAGCGCTGGTTGGAGTTGGCGGAACGGGTGGGTTAATTTGGGTTGTCCGAATGTTGTGTTTAGCTCCTGTTAATAATGACAGGAGCTATAGCAATCCTTGCAGGAGTCGTAAATTTTTTACCCCACCCCAACCCTCCCCTTGGTAAGGGGAGGGAGTAAGAAATTCACAAATGATTTAGGATTGCTATAGAGGAATTATGAGTAAAAAAATCCCATGCTGAAACGAATATATATTGACAATTTTCGCTGTCTGGTAAACTTTCAACTTGACTTTGATGCAATTAATCTATTTCTGGGTTCTAACGGATCGGGTAAATCAACAGTTTTTGAGGTGTTGCAGAAAATCCAAGCATTGGTCAGCGGCGACAGTAAGGTTGAAGGAATTTTCAAACCTGCGGACTTCACCCGCTGGCAAACTTTACAAATTCAGCGTTTCGAGCTAGAAATTCTCGGTAATGGCGGCTGCTACAAATATCAATTACAAATCGATGAGTATGGAGATAAATGTCGTGTTAGGTACGAGAGTCTGCTCTTTGATAACCAGCCTTTACTACAATTTGAATTCGGCGAAGTTCAACTCTATCGAGATGATTATTCACCGGGCCCGAAATACCAGTTTGACTGGTCGCAATCTATTCTGCCTTCATTAATGCCAAGAAACGACAACACGAAGTTAACTTGGTTTAGAGAACGGATGGCGCGATTTATCATCGTGCAAGTTGTTCCCAGCTTGATGGTTGATGAAAGTAGCCAAGAACAAATGCGTTTGAGTCCTCGGATGGAAAATTTTGTTTCTTGGTATCGCTACTTATCTGAAGATCAAGGTAAAATTGCTGAGATTGGAAATATTTTAAGAGATGTTTTGGATGGATTCAACAATTTTAAGTTTGAGCGAGTAAGCGAAGATAATTTGGTATTAAAACTGCGGTTTTCAGGAGAAAAAGATAACAGCAAGCCAATTGAATATCGTCTCAGAGAATTGTCGGACGGACAAAAAACATTAGTGGCTTTATACGCGCTGATTTACGGTACAAAATCGGAAGATTATACCTTGTGGATTGATGAACCGGAAAACTTTTTAGCATTACCAGAAATTCAACCCTGGCTGATTGAGCTTTATGACCTTTGTAGCGAGGAAAAAGTTCAAGCATTACTAATTTCTCACCATCCTGAGTTAATTAACTATCTTTTAGCTTCACGGATTGGCTATTGGTTTGAGCGTCAAAGCAATGCTGCTGTTCGAGTCAAACGAATTAGCAATGAAGTAGCTGACAATTCGGGATTGCCAGTTTCTGAACAGGGTAAACGCATCTAAATTAAGTTGACAGAAAATCATATTTGTGCATGATTTGTTTTTTATAAAACAATTCTTAA
>NZ_JAUBUY010000115.1:0-1714 GCF_036705565.1 Microcoleus sp. AT8-B5 | reverse complement strand
ACGCGCCTATGAAGCACTGGCAAAAGTTGAAGAAGCCGATGCTAAAGTTCACCGGCATCACCGCAAATATGAGGGTGCTGTGGCTGATAATGAACTGGGTAAAAAACGCTCAGACACTCGACTGGCTAAGCACTTGCACAGCTTGCGTCCCGGATATGCCCGACTGGGTTTAGGAATTGATAAGGCTGACAGCGATGCCCGTACTCGGATTGATGAAATTAAAGCCAAACTCACGGGAGGGACTAACTAAATGAAAGCGATGTATCTGGCAAATTACTTCGTTGCCGGATGCGTCGCTTTCTCCCTTTTAGGGTGGATAGCGAGTCTGCATCCAATGGCGATGAAAGCCGTCTCATTCTTGTTAGCAGCGATTGCGATTGCGTGGGGTTTGAGCTGGTTGCTCGATTACTCTCTGAGTAAGTTGCTTAAGATTTCAGTGGCTGACTTACAGGCTGTTTTAATTGGTGGTTTAGCGATGTTGCTGATTGGTTTGGGGGTGTTTCTATGCAGCTAAACGTAGATGGAAAACTGTATCTGCTAGTTGACAAACAAGAATTGCTGAAAATTTTTGTAGCTCAAAAAAAGGAAGAGAGCGCAGAAGAGTTTGTACGAGCTAAACGCAAAAAAGAGTTAGACCTGTTGGTCAATACTGACCCGACAGACCTCTTTTATGAGTTTGAAACTTGGTGCTGGAATCTAATCTGGGAAGCCGTTGACAAGGGTGAGGGGATAGACTGGGACGCTGCATCTGAGGAAATTGACAGACACTTAGACGAATTGATTGAAGGAGGTAAACCGTGCAGCTAAAACTGTTCGTTTTGAGTGCGTCCTCTGTTGTCCTCTGGCTGACTCCACTAGCAGCACTAGACAAAAAGCTAGACACTCACAAAGCACTGCAAGGTGTCAGTTTGTGTGCTGCAATTGCTTGTGCAGTTTCCGCTGGAAATATCGCCCGTCAACTAGCAGACGAGGGAGAAATTGAGGAATTGAAACTGAGAGCAATTAAGGCAGATGTAGAGGACGAAATCAGTGCCAGCGTCTACGTTTCACAGCAACAAAGACAGCAGGAAGTAGAACTTATCCTGACTTCCCCTGGCGTTGACGTGGAAGCCAGCCGTCAAGCGCTGGAAGCTATATACAGCAGTGACTTACAGGAAACAACTTCCCCTTACAACTCTCCTGATTACCCTATATACTTGGAAGTTTGTAAGTCGAGGGAAGCGGGTAAGTCTGTGACTTGGATTGTTGAGAATGTCCTCAAAATGGGAGGACGTAAATTCTCAGAAGGCAAGGTCAAGTTGCAAAATTTGCTCAATCAGTTTGAGGGGGAAAAGTAATGACTAAACAGCCAAACATCCCAACAACAGCAGCCCTAAGATTGACTGGTACTAAGTCAGAAATAGAGTTAGTCCTGGCTGTTCTGCGAGGCAAGGACTTCTTCTGGAAAACTAACGGCAAGTTTTACCCGCAACGGGGGGAGGACAGTCAGTACGCTTACTACCTCAACGACTTGCAATTGCCTCAGCTAGGGGTAGCAGTGCCGACAACACCAACACCGGGGGAACCACAACCTCGGCCGTGGGATGCTGTTTTGGGTGGTCAGGGCACGGCAAAATCCGTCCGAGATTTCGGACAATAGTCCCTCTGACTTGGCGGCGCTGAAAGCCTTGTTCTGACTCACTCGTCTAATGCTTTTACCTTTAAACCCGACGAG
>NZ_JAUBUY010000063.1:8084-33118 GCF_036705565.1 Microcoleus sp. AT8-B5 | reverse complement strand
GGGTGGAACTACCTCACTATAAAAAGCCTTTGAAAAAAAGGAAAAAGAAGCCTGCGGTCTAACTGTACTCAGTTGACAGTCAGGTTTGTTCACGATTTAATCATTGCTTCTAAAGCTGATTGCAAGTCTTGAGTGAGTTCGGCAACTGCTAACCTGCGGCTGGTTTGATATCCCTCCCAACGATCGCTCACTGATATGGGTTCGCCCACGGTCATTTGTACCTGCTGTTTGCCCAACTTCGGTCTGCCGAAAGGATTTCCCCCTTTGATGCGAGCCAGTACGTCCCACAGCAGTAAAGTTGTTTCTGCCAAACGTTCTGCTGTCAGTTGTTCTGCGACGTACCTGCCCGTGACGGATACGAAACTTTCTACAAGTCTCATGTGCCACATCCGAAGACTTGCTTCCTCAGCGAGGCGATCGGCTAATCCTCTTTCTAAGGGAGAAAGTGCTGCAATATCTTTGATATCTTCTCGATAGATATACTCCCAGCCTGCTTGTTCCAGACGGCGGCAGCGGTCTATTAAACTGCCTTTGGGCTTTAAGTTAAAATATTCTTCGGCTACTTGCAAACCCACGTCTAACAAAGCTTTCAGTCGAGCAATCATTACTTCATTGTCCGAATCATTTGCCGTTATTTTGGGGGGAAATAATGATGTTAAACTAGATGTAGATAACTGTATTTGCTTATGATAAAAACGGCTGTAAAACTCTTCCATTACTGCTAGCAAATGACCGCCAAGTCGAATCAGGCGTAGATATTGGAATTTATGATTTTGGTTTTCGGAATCGGAATTTGCCGTCTCTAAATTAGCGATATCGGTGCGTTCTAAGGGTGGCAGTCCGCAATCAATTTCTAATTGAGTTAAAAGTTTTTCTAGGGGTTGCCAAGGTGGATTGACATAGCGGTATTGAATGCCGATCGGCACAATTAAAACTTTTTCAGTGCGTGCGGCTTTTAGCAAATCTTCAACGCACCAGAAACCCATTTGAGCAATTCCCGGTTCGAGGGGGCTCACTATTTCATTGTGACCGTTGGTAGCGCCTTCTGGGGCGGCGGCGATCGGGAATTGGCTGTTGGCAAATAAATCGCGGGCCGATCGCAATCCGGCGCGATCGATCTTACCGCGAACGATCGGAGTGCCACCGAGTTGGGAATAAAGCCAGCCGACTCCCGCACCGGCCCACAGGGGAATGCCGCGATCGTAGATAAAGTGGGAATGTACCGGGGATTGCAGGGGAATGCCTTTGGCCCGCGCCGCCTGGGGAACGAGTTTCCAAATTAGTTGTCCCAAACAGTAGGGATCGTCTGAGTTGGGGTGGCGGAAGGCTAGCAAGAAGCGAACTTTCTGATTTTGAAATTGGTGGAATAGTTCGGCGAGGGTTTCGACGTTTTCGGCTTGAACGTGGCTGATACTCGTCCGAAATCGCAGCCACCAGGGGAGTATTTGCTTACAACCTTGCATCACTAGGGGGTTGTAGGCTGGGGGTATGAATTCCAGCGGTGGCTGAACTTGGCTAATTGAATTGGGCATTGTGCGATTTTAAATTTTAAATTTTAGATTTTAGATTACTAGGTTGGGGTGAAAACTTCCAATTTTGAGAATGCTGAAGTTTGTTTTATTAACCGCAGAGGACGCAGAGGACACGGAGGAAGAGAGGATATAGCAAAGCGTGTCGTGTCAATTTAATGTCAAAAGTATTACCTGTCTGGGATCGGATATCATGTCGAGTCGATCGACCCCAATATTTTCGTCGGGGCGAGTTTACGGGATTTCTGGCTTATATTACAACTTGGGGGTAAACCCGCCCACACAAGAATTACGATTATTTTACAGGACTAGATATGAACCCATCATCTTTTTTACCCCCCTGCCCTTGACAAAGGGGATGCGAGGAGATGGGAAACTCGACTAAAAAGGTGATTTATCCTCAGTTTCAGCCTTCAACACAGATTTTTGCAATCCCAAATCTAAAATCTAAAATCTAAAATCCTATTGTGCGGCTTCAAATATCATTTCTTGGAAGTTAATGACATCCGATCGCGGATCGCAGTGAGTGACTTTGACTTCAAACCGATCGCCTATTGCCACCGATCGACCAAATCGCATTGCCAATTCTAAACCCAAATCTTCCAATAAAATCAATCCGAGATTGCTGTCTTCCCTCAGCCAGCGAAGCATTAAGGCTTCCCAAACTTCATCGGGGTTGCGCCGCAAATATTCCAATCCCCAATAGCGGTTGGTTTGGCGTTCGACGGTGGATGCTTCTTTAACTGCGGTGCCGAGACACATCACAATGTCCTGTATTTCTTCAGCGGAAAAAGGTAGTGGTTCGCCTCGCAGGTGGGCTTTGATTTGGAAGTGAGTCAGCAAATCGGTATAGCGGCGGATCGGGGAAGTAACTTGAGTGTATAATTCCAAACCCAAGCCTGCGTGGCGTCCGGGGGTGAGGCCCATTTCGCTGCGGGGCATACACCGACGCACGGCGCAAGCGCGGGCGGGGCCTGCAGGCACGGCTAGCAATTCTTCATCGGGAGGGAGTTCGGGCTGTGGCTGATAGCGGTAGGGTATGGGCAGGCTGTGAGCTTGACCGTAGCGGGCGGCTAGTTCGCCGGCTAAAATCATCATTTCGGCGACTAGCATCCGGGCGGTGGAGTCGTCGATGACGTGGATTTTGATGTCGTCGCCGTTGACTTTGATGACGGATTCTGGCATGAAAATGCTGATTGCGCCTTGGGCTTCCCGCCATTTTTGGCGCAGTTTGGCCGCAGAGGCGATCGCTGCTATTTCTGGTTCTGCTTCGATTCCCAACTCCAGCATTTCGTCTACGTCATCGTATGTCAAGCGGTAGGTGGGTTTTATGGTGCTGATGTGGATGCTGTAATCTTGAGCCGCGCCGATTTCGTCTAAGGTGACGCTGAAGCTGAGGGCGCTGCACTCTTTGCCTTGAATTAAACTCATCGGCCCGGTTGCCAAAGCTGGGGGAAACATGGAGATCATTCCCGTGGGCAGGTAAACCGTAGTGGTGCGCTTTCTGGCTTCGAGGTCGAGTTCGTCTCCGGGGGAAAGCAAGCGGGTGGGATCGGCGATGTGTATCCAGATCCGCTGCTGGCCGTTTTCGAGGAATTCTAAGCTGAGGCCGTCGTCGATTTCGGTGGTGCTTTCGTCGTCGATCGTGTAAACCTTGAGGTGAGTTAAATCGAGACGATTTGTGTCCGAGTCGGTTGGGGGATTTTCTAGGCAGCGTTGGGCCACTTCTAATACCTTTGCGGAGAATTGTAGGGGAATTTGGCTTCGCCGCAAAAACAGGTTTTCGTGGGTACTCCAGAGGCCTAGATCGACTAGGAGGCTAAAGGCTGCTTCGGGGTTTTCGGATCGTTGTAAGCTGGCTAAAGTTTCTAAGGCTGGGGTGCGGTGCGTTGCTTCTTCTCCGAGGATGGCAAAGCGTTCTAGGGCGTCGAGGCGAGTTCGATCGCTATTTTCCCAATCTACATTTTCCCCTGCCAGCCGCTGTTTGACTCGATCCCAAAATCCTTGGGATTCTTGGTGTCGCTGCTGTTCTACTTCTTGCTGGTGTTTGATTTCGGCTACTTGGGCTGCCGATCGCGGTTCGTAGCGATCGCCCTTTTGTTTGAAATACAGTTTATCTGTTGACAGCAAACAGTACGCCGCGTAACACTGGGCCGCACTACTCTCAGAAAATAGCAGCATTGCCAGGGATTCGGGATCTGCTGTTTCTCCGTCACCGACTAAAAGTTCCCAAGCGACTTCCAAACTCGACGGATCTGAGTAGGCTTCTACTTCTTTGAGAAATTTGGGAATGTCGGAGGGTTTGTAAGTTTCTCCGACTACTTCGTAGCTGATTTGTTTGGGCGGTATGCTGTGCGGTTGACCGTTTTCGTCTACCACGACCCAGTTTTTCTTGCCGTCGGGGCGATCGGCAACTGCCAGACGGCGGTCGCCGTGCACTCTAAATTCTACTAACGTTCCCTTCTCCACTTGCCAGCTTTATATTTGAGATTTTGGATTTTTACAGTAGCCACTTATCGAGTTTCGAGCTTGCGATTTTAGATTTTGGATGTTGGCAATTTTTCTGGTCAATTGTGAAAGTTAAAATCTAAAAAGTTTTTCTTTATTCTTGCTTTTTTTTTAACTTTTGACTTGTGATTAAGACTTGCGCTGCTGCGACTCTTAATCTTATTTCGCGATTATTTCGCTGCATTCTTGCTGCACTATTAATGACAGAAAGACGTTGTTCTCGCGCAAGTCTTATTCCCAGTCCAAAATCTAAAACCCAAAATCCCAAATCCTGTTAACCTTCTTGGTTTACGAAGGGCATCAAAGCTACAATTCTTGCTCTTTTGATGCTTCTGGTCAGGTCTCGCTGCTGTTTTGCCGTCAAACCGGTAATCCGGCGGGGCAAAATTTTACCGCGTTCTGTGACGTATTTTTTGAGCAAATCTACATCTTTGTAGTCGATCGGGTCTCCTGGTTTGATGGGCGAAACGCGCCGGCGAAAGTAAGTCATGGTTTGTTGTTTGTTGACTGTTGTTTGTTGACTGTTGATTGTGAGTTTTTAGTTATTAGCCGTTAGTTGCTAGCCGTCAGGAAAGCATTGGTTAATTATCTGCTTTTCGCCGATCAATATCAATTGCCAACAACTGATGACTGATGACTAAGGACTAATGACTAATCGCTACTTGATCTCTTTGTGGGCAGTGTGGCTGTTGCAATGGGGGCAGAACTTTTTGAGTTCCAGCCGCGCCGTCGTGTTGCGACGGTTCTTGGTGGTGGTGTACCGAGACACGCCTTTTGAGCGTTTGCTTACGTTTGTACGGCACTCAGTACACTCTAGAGTAATTATGATGCGGACGCCTTTAGCCATAATTCTAAATAAATTTCGACTAATTTAAACACAATTTATTATCTTCTCACATTGCTCTGCACTTGGTCAAGCAATCTTCTAACTTTGATGTCGAGGGAGTAGCCACGGCGGGTTCCAACTACGATCGTCCCGCCGATGCGATCGTGGAAAGCTTGGGGAAACCTTTCGGCGGAGGTGAGGGCTACGCTACAGTCGATCGCCAGGGGCAGCATCAGCAGCAAGACGGCGGCGTTGGTAGATGTGAGTCCACCTATACCTGCGAAGGCTAAGGCCGCGCAAAAGCCCAGCAATGCCTCGCGCTTGCACAGTTTTTGCACTCCGGGAGTCCGTTGGAATCTGGGATCGACAATTTTCATGTCCAATGCCCAGCGCCCGAGACTTTGGCCTTGGTTTTTCCTGACGATGGCTACGCGCATGATCAGCCACAGCAAAACAAAAAATATGATTTGGACGATCGCATTAGTACCCAGAAGCAAACTGGGTAGCCAAACTGCGATTCCGTCGATGCAGAGGGCCGCGGCGCGGCGGCCGACGGATACTTTGGGAAGGAGAGGTACTAAATCGGAACTCATAGGCAAAAAGGTCGATCGCCACTAGCTACTTTTTGATCTTAAGCTCTCGATTAATCGATCGGCATCAATGGCGTGTAACTCAACTTCCAAGCCAAGCGCTAATTATTCAAGCTGAAAATGGATGTTCGCCAATTCCCAACTGCTTTTTCGACTTTTCCACCTGTTCCCAGAGTGTTTGGATCTGAGTAAATGCCTGTTCCACAGAGATTTTACCGTTAGATGTCAAGGAACTGATGTAACCCACTCGCTGAGAAAACTCTTGTAAATTCGCATTAAATACTAAATTCTCTGGCTTTACTTCACCGTAATAACGATTTTGAGGATATAAAAAATTTGAATTTGCTACCATTGCTTTAACCTCGCTTGAAAACCTTTTTTTCTAGTTATCTATATTATAAACCGCGATCCCCTTCTAAAGTTGTGCTGTAAGTAGCAGAAATTATGTGACATTTGGCGAACTTTTTTGTGATGGCAATTACACGGATAGATGAGGGCGACAAAAACCTCAGTATTTTCACCTGTACAACTTACGCAGGCGGGGTCAACAACCAGGTTTATGCCTTAAGGCTTATAACTTCGGATGTTGCGTCCAAACCAGGTTTTTGTTAGTCCAGGACTGAGTTATTGAAAGAAGTGACAAAAACCCCTGAAATGGATAATATTATTGCAGAGATAAATAGTTAGACTTTTAGTAAAAAACTGCGTAGTGTATCCCAATGCGCGTCAAGCGAAGCTATCCCGAAGGGAATCGCCCCGTCCCAAACCCCGGCTGAGGCAAGTTTTAATCAGACTTCCCATCGCCGTAATTGCTGCTGTTATTGCCTTCAACCTTCTTCACTCCTTAATTCCAGTGTTTAAAGAATCTGTATCCCAAGCAACGCCGCCACCAGAAATCCAAAACGTGCTCGCCGGCAATCGCAAAATTGTGATAGTGGGCGACAGCATCACCGAGGGTGGGAAATACCCCGGAGGTTACGTTTGGCTGCTGCAACGCTATCTCAATGCCCTTTATCCCGATCGCCAAATCGAAATCGTCAACGCCGGAATCTCCGGTAACAAGGCGACTGATATGCAAGCGCGCTTCCAGAAAGATGCGATCGACCAAAAGCCAGATTTAGTGATGATTAATGTCGGAGTCAACGACGTTTGGCACGCTTTCTTTGACTTCCAAAACCTGCGATTTTATCCGCAAGGCAAGTTGCCCACGGGAGTGCCACTGGCAGAATATCGGGAGAAAATAACTCAAATGGTGCTGGCGGCAAAAGCCGCAGGAATTCGAGTTGTACTGCTTTCTCCTACTCCTATCGGCGAAATTCTCGACGGCCCAGAAAATCGTAGGTTGCAAGAGTATATTGCCGCGATGCGAGAAATTGCGTTAGAGAATCAGTGCTTGTTTATCGATTTGAATGCGCCTTGTCGGGAAGTTATCGCCACGTATCAAAAGCACGCGGGCAAAACTCTGAATTTGTTGGCTGCAGATGGAGTGCACCCAAATCAATCGGGATATCGAATTATAGCTTTTACTATCTTGCGCGGTTTGGGCGTACCCGCAAAGGATATTGAGAATTTGGAAGTCAAAAATTGAATCTTTGATTTTAGTTAACAGTTGACTTTGGGGTGTTAATTGAAAGTATCAAAGCTACAAGCCCCCTGATTTATGTCGCGGGTGAATTATTCCAATATAACATCTAAAATCTCAAATCATTCAATCGGCGGATGATACCGCTTTAACCAACAACTACCGATAATCACCAACGCCACCACAACTATAATTTCTGTCCAAAAAAACGACAGAAAATCACTGGCAGTTCCCACCGGAGGCACCCCAGGTTGAGCATTGCGAATAGCGGGAAAAGCAAATAGCATTACACCCGTCCAACTCAGCATTCCTACTTCCGGTAACTTACCCGATTTCATCACTTTTAATGCTAGCAAAAGCGCCATAATTGACAGCACCCACATGATCACAATAATCACTAAGGCAAAGAACTTCACCGGGAGCGATCGAGTTGCAGAAACATCGATATAAATAAAGATAGATGAATTCTCTTCCATCGGCTTATAACTGATGTCGAAACCGGGAACATCGGCATGGAAATTAAATTCCAGAGGTACGGGATTCAGTTCAAAGGGAGCAAACTTTTTCCCAATCGAAGGCAGCGGGTCGATCGAAATAGCTACTTTAGCAATGTGGGTGTCAAACGGGTAATTGTTAATTTTCCCTTTGACTAAGTTAAACTTCAATGCAGGGACAATCATCGGTTTGCCTTCTTTAAAGGTAATTTCCGAATCCGGTACATTTGCGCCGTTAACTGTCATTAACAAGTCTTGAGCCGGGTAAGTTGGCCCTTTTTTATAAATACCTTTGAGTTCAAACTGCAAGCGGGCTTCTAATTCGTTTTTAATGGGGTCAACGGCAATTAATGTCATTTTTACCTCAACCAAGCCTTTCGACGCTACAGCGCTTTCTGGAGATGGATTGTAAGGCTCTTGGGCGTTAGCATTGTGAGAGTAAATAGATAAGATAATTGCAAAGATTACGACCAGACTGCAAATTAAAATAAGTATTTTTTTGAGATTAACTTTGTTGATACTTTGCATTTAATAGGGATTTTTATGTGTTAAAATGTTGTTAGTATTTCCCGCAGTCCGCCAGGGGTTTAAACCCCTGGCTCATAGCTAAAGTCGGTTAAAACCGACTGAAGAAACTTGAGCGATAATAAATGTTGGTTTTAGTCCTCTTTTAGAGGACTTTCGCTGTGAGCCGGGGTTTTCAACCCCCGGCGGGCTGTGGCGAGCGGCGCAAGAACCAGGCGAATCAACGCGAAACTACGAACCGATAGGAAGCAGTACATTTGATGTAAAACTGCCGTGCAAGCCGTAGGGAATGTGCTGTTTTAAATGCAAGCGCGCTACAGGGCCTTTGGTAATGTCGCGAGCATCTAAAATCACTAAGGTCGATCGATGATTAGCTGCATCATACATTAAAACCAGCAGCCAGCCGTCATCCTCAGCCGTTGCACCTTCAGGCGAGACGCCTGAACCACGGGGAACAAACACCGGTTCCCCCGCAAAACCACGCGGTGCGGCACTCCAAATTTGCCTTTCACCAGTCACGAAATCAATTTTGAGGATAGCTTGCAAAGGAGCATTTCCCGTGGGAGCATCCGCAGCACCGATATACAGATATCGGTAAGGTTGTCCGACATTCTTGGGATGCAAAGTTGGAAACTCGCAGCACCGAGTTTCAACAACTTGATGCTGTACGGTTTTGTCTTGCAAATTCAACTTAAACCGCCACAATTCGCCCGCTGGAATGCTCTCAAAATCAACCTCGCGAAAATCGCCGTCTGCTTCTACAGTTGGAAATGATTCGTAACAAACTGAATCCACAAAAACTTCGTCTCCTTCTTCCCATGCGTTGCAGTGGTGGAACACAAAACAAGGTTCGGTTTCTAATATCTTCACCTCGTCAGTGCCGTTGCGGGGAATTAAAATTGCTTGCGTTGGCTTGTTTGGCGAAAATTGAATGCACTGGGATGCACTCCGAAATCCTAACAAGAAAAGCAGCGGATTAAATGAGACGGGATTTTGGAAGAATATGCAGTAATTCGGGGTAATTACCATGTCGTGCAGGAAGGCAAAACCCGGTATTGCATGGGCGTGACGCTGCAAAAGTTTGCCGCTTTCGTCGAATTCGTAAATCGTGATGGTACTCGACAAACCGGGCTTGACGGAAAAGTTTACTAATCTGTCTCCTTTGCCATTTTTCCCTTTTTCAATTCTGGGGTGGGCGGCGAAGGCTTCACCGGGTTGTAAAACGCCGTCTAGGGTGTCTAAGCCGAGTGTTTCTAGGGTGCGGGGGTCGAGTCTGTAGGGCTGTGCGGCTTCCCAAAGTGCTAGCAGTTTGTCGCCCCAATAAATGATGTTGGTGTTGGCAATGTTTTTGATTTTGACATCAAAAATGTTGGCCAGCGGGCCCCCTGGCTTTTGTGTGCCGAAAACGCCTCGGTGGAGGATTTTTCCGGCTTTTTGTTCGGCGAGATAGCCTTCTGTGCGGACGAATCGGTTGCGGAAATGGGCGCGGCCTTCGGATATTGCGATCGCACAAACCATCCCGTCGCCGTCAAACGGATGGTGGATGCGCTGGCCGTTGACATCTAATAATCCGGGCCCGTTGCGAAAGAATGTGCCTTGCAAGCCGGGGGGGATTTCGCCTTCTATGTTGTCAATCCAGTAGTCGGATTCGTTGGGTTGGGATTCGTAGCCGCGCTGCCAGTCTGTGCGATCGTATGATAGGTTTTGGGCGGCTGTTTGAGGTGGGGAAAGTTGTAAGTTTTGCATGGGTGTAATAAGCTTTTCTTGATTTAACCGCAGAGAACACAGAGGGCGCAGAGAGAAGGAAATTCGGAGAATGGGGAAACACAGTTAAATTCATCCGTTAAATTCATCCGTGTATCCGTGTCAAAATCTGTGTGTGCCTGCCTTTATTTACTGTCTGCGGTGCGACTTTGTGACCTTACTGTCGGTACTAAGTCGGGAAAGTATTCGGGCATGAAATGCTGTCCGCCTGGTTTGGAACTGCCTGGTTCTGGTTCTAATACGGGAAGAGACTTTTGATTGTTTGGATCGCTGCTTTCTGTACTGTCGGCGGGCAGCCAATTTAAGAAGGGTAGGGGCAGAAGTGTGGACAGGTTTGTGATGACTATTAGCAGCCAGAGGTTATCGAAATTGCGATCGGTAATTCCTAGCAAGTGGGTCAAAAGTGCACCGCCTTCGTGGGACAAAAGTCCTGCTAAATTTGTGATTGACATCAGCAGCGCAAATAAAGTTGCTTCGACGCCGGGGGGACACAATCTGGCGGAGAGTACGAGCACCGGCATATAAGCAATTTGTCCGATTACTGTCAGGATTAGGCTGTCTCCGATGCTGAACCATTGATCGTCAATTCCTAAAGCTCTGTTGGCATGAGTTACTAATAATAAAGTAGTCATGCCTAATGCTGTCGCTATGACGGTTGACCAGCCAAAAATTACTCGAAATGGAACTGTTTTGAGGAAGCGTTGAAACAGCCAAATGCCGGCGAGGGAGGCAATGCTGGTAACGAGGCGCACTCGGCCGAGAAACTCTGGTTGAAAGCCTAATTCATTGGTGGTGAAAAAGAAGAAGGCGGAGTCTGAGCTTGGGGTGGCTTGCCAGAGGAAGAGAAAGGCTGTGGGCAGCCAAATGGTTTTTTGGGTAACAGCTTGCCGTAGTTGTTTGAATTGGTCTTTGACAGTTTCAAAGTCGGTTCTTTTGTCGGTTTTTTCTTCGGCAATTAACCAAGCTGTTGCTGATACAATTAGCGGGAAAGATGCGGTGATTAAAAAGATAGTATGAGTGCTGAAGTGTTGCAGCAGGGAACCGCTGAGGTAGGCGGTAATTAGTCCGCCGAGGGCTGCAGCGCCCCAAGACAAGGATTGCAGGGAACCGGCGTCGGTAACGGATTCTTTTCTGGCCCTTTCGACTACCAGGGAGTCGGCGATTACGTCGCTGACGGCGAGGGATAGGGAACTCAGGGCGATCGCGCCTGTAGCTGCCAGCGGTGTGTGTACAATTGTTGCGAGGCTCACCCATGCTAAGGTTCCCAGCAGCCCGGAGAGGACGATGTAAGGGCGTCTGCGGTAGCCGAATATCGGCAAACCGTCCGACATGAAGCCGAAGACGGGTTTGATAATCCAAGGCAGGGCGACGACGCCCAGCATTGCCGAGACTTCTGCCGGACTCATGCCGAGTTCGTCTTTGAGAAAGAAGCTGACGGCTAAGCGGGCTAGTCCAAGAATGCCTTGGACGAAGTAAATCAGTAAGATGGCTATGAGTTCGGGGGTTGGCTCATTCCCAAAGAATACTTTTTCTTTTAAAGATTCTTTGAGTTTGCTGACGCCGGAGGGGGAAACGAGCATTTGAGCAATATTTCTTAATGAATCTCAATATTTATAACACATTCTTAATGAGTTGGGGGAACTGCCGGAGGTGGGAGGCGAGAGTGGCGGGGATCTGGTAAGTGCTATAAAATTGTATTTATCTTGAATTTAAGCGTGTTTTGTAATAATAAAAACCGAAAAACGAACCGCGAAGGCGCGTTAGGCGAAGCCGCGCGTAAACCCTAGGACGCCAAGCAAGAGAAAGAAGAAAAAACTCACAACTGCGGTCAGCTTTGTTATATGATTATTGACCCTAAAAATGTACCGGAAATTACGGGTTCTAAGTACCCTCAGCAATTCCAATCTGCTGTTGCGGGGAGAGTTAAAAAACGCTTGGGCGATGCTGCCGGATTGCAGAATTTTGGGGTGAATTTGGTGAGACTTGCGCCGGGAAGTTGTTCTGCTCTCAGGCATTGGCACACTCGTCAAGATGAGTTAATCTATGTTCTGGAAGGGGAAGTTACTCTGATTACAAATTCGGGAGAGCAAGTGCTGCAACCGGCTATAGCGGCTGGTTTTCCGGCGGGTGATGCAGACGGGCATCATTTAGTCAACCGCTCGAATGCAGATGTTGTTTATCTGGAAATTGGCGATTCCCTTCGGGATAGCTTCGCTTCACGCACTTCGGGAGATAGTGCCGAATATCCCGATGACGATCTAATTGCCAAAGCTAGCGATAATGGTTGGATTTTTACGCACAAAAACGGCGATATTTATGAGGCTTAAAAAAATATGAGTCAAGTGAATCTTTGGACTTCGGCGGAACACGCTTTATGGTATCTGGCTAAGGCTGATGGTATTCCTCACCGCACTGAAGGTGAAGCGGTTTTGTTGGAGGAAGTGCCGAAAAATGTGAAGCGAATTCTGGATGTGGGCACGGGAGACGGGCGGTTGTTGGGTCTGCTTAAGTGCGATCGACCAAATGTTGAATGTGTGGCGATCGACTTTTCGCCGACAATGCTGGAAAAAGCCAGAATTCGCTTTGCTGATGACCCAAATGTCACGGTAATCGAACACAATTTTGATGAATCGCTACCGGATTTGGGCAAGTTTGATGCGGTTGTTTCTAGTTTTGCGATTCATCACGTAATAGACGATCGCAAACGTTCGCTTTACACCGAGATTTTCGAGCTTTTGGAACCCGGAGGCATTTTTTGCAACTTGGAGCACGTAGCGTCCGCAACTCCGGCTTTACATGAGAGATTTCGAGAGGCGATCGGTATTAGCGATTCGCCAGATGATCCGTCTAATAAATTGCTGGATGTGGAAACGCAATTGCGCTGGTTTAGAGAAATTGGTTTTACCGATGCCGACTGTTATTGGAAGTGGCGGGAACTCGCTTTATTAGTTGGGGTGAAACCTGTTTAGCTGGGGATAAGGACACGGCAGTGCCATGTCCCTACAAATATTGCATAGAATCTGTATGAGTTGCGTGAATTAATTAAATTAAATCAGGTACTTTAGGTTTGATTCGGCGCTCGTACCAGTTCATTAACGGGGTGGAACTAATACCGTGCAAAATCACAGAAAGTACGATCGTTGTAAAGGTAATCCAGGCAATTTTTTCGGCGGTTTCGCCTTTCAAACCGTCACCGAAAGCATAAGTAAGATAATAGATAGAACCGACACCACGAATGCCGAACCAACCGCACAGCAAGCGGCTGGCGGGATGCAAAGGACTGCCGATCGTACTAATCCAAGCTCCCACAGGCCGAATTAAAAAAATTAACAATCCACCTACTAAGAGGGAGTATCCTCCAGAGGCCAACATAGGCTCTAAACGCAAAAGCGAACCTAATAGTAAAATAGTTGCTACTTCCATTAACTTTTCTATGCGCTCGGTAAAGTGCAGTTGGGAAAGCGGCTTTTCTGGGTTTCGGTAACTCCGCTGCACCACAATTCCTGCTACAAAAACTGCGAGAAATCCGTAGCCGTTGACTACTTCTGTGAGGGAATAGGTGAGCAGAATTGTGCTCAGAGCAATGAAATCTTCCATTAATTGATCGGCTGGTCGATAGTGTTGGAGTTGCCGATCGATCCAGGTGACGGCTTTAGCTACTAAAATTCCCATAACGATAGCTGCGCCAATCGCCCAAATCAAGTCAACTGCTACCCACTGCGAAAACCAGTTCGACCAGTTGTTATCTTTTAGCGAATAAATGCCGAAATAAACAAAGGGAAAAGCTAAAGCGTCGTTTAAACCGCCTTCTGATGTTAAACCAAAGCGCAATTCATCGCGATCGTCTATATCAGCTAACTGAACTTCTGAGGCTAAAACTGGATCGGTGGGAGCGAGAATTGCTCCCAGTAAAATCGCCGGGCCCCAATCTAATTTCACAAACCAATGACCGATCGCAGCCACTGCAAAAATCGAAATTGGCATTAAAAAACCGATCAGCCGCGCTGTGGAATTCCAGGCCCAAAGTTGCAGTGGGCGATTCATTTTTAAGCCACAACTGAACAGAGAAACAATAACTACAAATTCTGTAAGTCTTTCTAAAAATTCAGCTTCGGGACGCAAGTCAATCAGCTTGATGCCGTAGGGCCCCAATCCGATACCGACAATTAGATAAATTAAGGCATAAGATACAGGCAATCGCGAAATCCAGCCGGAACCCAAGGTAACGGTAAGCAGGAGGATGCCAATAACTAGCAAGTTGAGAATGTAATCATCCACCATAACGATCGCACTTTTAATCAGATATAGCAAGTGCTATTTTGACAGGTAAAAGCTTCGGGCGCATCCGTCGTCCGCTAGATTCAGCTATCCTCCGAAAGTGGTGTGGGCGGGTTTATATAGATTGTTAGTGGGAATTAGAGATTGTTGGTGAAACCCTCCCTACAAGTATTATGGTTAATTTATCGGCTCTCATCCGACTCATGACTAATGACTAATGACTGAAGACTAATAATTAATTAGAAAGACCACTTTTTTCAGTAGCGATTATGTGCAAATCTACGTGTTTGAGCGATCGCACTAACTGTTGAGTCAAAGAACCCCGCAGCAGCAATTTCCAGCGGGATTGCTGGCTTTCGCCGATCACAATTTGAGTAACGCGATACTGTTTAGCTACTTCGGAAATCGCTTTGGCTATATTAGTGCCGTTTACCCGCAAAAATTTCCCGTTAAATTCTTGACATAGTTTCTCACAAGTTTCAACGTGCAAGCTTTCTGCTTTTGTTAAAAATCGGTCTGGATCGTTGACAAACACAGCATAAAATGGGGCATTCATGTAGCTCGCAATCCTCGCGCCTCGCCGCAGCAATTGCAAGGAGTTCGGATAAGTCGAGATGCACACTAAAACTCGTTCGTGAATGTTGCAAGATTGACCTTTTAAAGTTGCTGCGTCGTCTTCCACAGTGTCTGCGACTTCTCGCAGGGCGAGTTCTCGCAAAGCGATTAAATGACGGCGCTGGAAAAAATTTTCTAAAGATTGTTCAATTTTTTCAGGAGCATAAATCTTGCCTTCTAGCAACCTTTCTTCTAAAGTTTCCGGCGTGACATCGACAACGACTATTTCGTCAGCATCTTCGAGGACGCGATCGGGCACTCGCTCTCGCACTACAACTCCGGTAATTCTAGCTACTAAATCGTTGAGACTTTCTATGTGCTGAATGTTAAGGGTAGAGAAAACATCAATTCCAGCCTTGAGAATTTCTTCCACATCTTGATATCGTTTTTCTCGCAGAGAACCGGGAATGTTTGTATGAGCGAGTTCGTCTATTAATGCTAATTGAGGACGGCGTGCTATGACAGATTCTGTATCCATTTCGGTGAGCATTTTTTCGCCGCGTAGCATTTGTTTTTTGGACACTATTTCCAATGCTTCTGCTTTAGCTGCTGTCTCTTTCCTGCCGTGAGTTTCTAACAGTCCAATTACCACATCAATGCCTTCAGATTTGAGCGTGTGTCCTTCTTCCAGCATTCGGAACGTTTTGCCGACACCGGGGGCCATGCCGATAAATATTTTGTGCTTTCCCCGGCGGGAGGTGCGATCGTAAGTGCGGTTAGGTTGGGCATAAACCGCGTCTGGATTGTTAGTAAGTTCGCTAGAGTGAATCATAGCTGAGTTGTCAGTTGTTCTTTGTTCGTTGTTCGTTGTTAGTCACATTTGTAGGTTGGGTTGAACGAAGTGAAACCCAACTCCAACTTGAACTGAAGTGTTGGGTTTCGTTCCTCAACCCAACCTACGTATATTATAAACGGTCGAGAGCCAAATTCAGTTGGAGGACGTTAACTCCCGGTTCACCGAAAATGCCAATAAATCTGCCCTCTGTATTTTTAGCTACCAACATTTCTACTTGATTGAGATTGAGCGATCGCACCGTTGCTATCCGCTGAATTTGCGATCGAGCTGCCTCTACGCTAATGTGCGGATCGAGGCTAGAACCGGAAGTATAGACTAAATCAGCAGTTGGTTTGATACCAGCTTTGTTGAGGCGATCTAATTCAACTTGCACCCCCTGAAAACCATCTTTCTCATTACCTCGTTTCAGCAAATCAGAGTTACTGGGGGCAAGGTTGCTCGCTCCCGAAACACCCGTTCTTTGACTAACATTTTCTCCCTTTGTCGGATCGTAATTTTCTGTCGCAAAGCTGCTGTAATTGGTGGTGCTGGGACGACCCCAAAAATATCTTTCTGAGGAGAAAGGCTGACCGATTAAAGCAGAGCCAACTACAACTCCTTGGTTGGTAATTAAGCTGCCGTTTGCCTGGGAGTTGAAGGCAATTTGGCCGATTACTAGCAAGATTAAAGGGTAAATAATGGCTGTAATTCCCCACAAAACCAGGGTAAGGCGAATGGCTCTAATTATTTCTCTCATAAATTACCTCGATCGGTTATTTGCTAATGGTTAATTATTGACTAAAATCTTTCCGGCTGAAAGATGACTACGAACAAGTAAATAGAAAGGGCGATAATCACCAAACCTAGGAGACTTAAACCCCAGACAGCTTTTCGGGTCAAATCTTCGCCCGCTGCAGCGTAGACAGCGGGGGCAAATATAGCATTGAAACACATTACTAGAAATAGCTGCACCGGGATTGGGTGGCGCTGCCAAAGCCTTTGAGCTAACTCAATAATTTCTTGGAAATCTCTGGGAAAAATATCATTCAGCAAATCATTCCGTTTCATAAATTCTCCTTATTTTGGGAATAAATATCTGTCTTTCTATTGGATGATTTTTGTGGGAAAATCGAGGCATAGCCTCTGGATATGCGTTCCCAGGCAGAGCCTGGGAACGAGATTAATCCGTGTATCCGTGTCAAAATCCTTGTCATGCTTTCCCGATCTATGCTAGCCCAACGGCGGTAATCAAAACATCAATAACTTTGATGGCGATAAACGGCGCGACTGCTCCGCCCAATCCGTAGATTAAAATATTCCGCTGCAACAGTTGATTTGCAGTCAAAGGTCTAAACTTTACACCAGTTAATGCTAGGGGAATCAAAGCTGGAATAATCAAAGCATTGTAAACTAATGCTGACAAAACCGCAGATTGACCGCTGGCTAAACCCATGACGTTTAATGCGCCTACGGGGGAAAAAATGGCGGGAATAATTGCAAAATATTTTGCGATATCGTTGGCTAGGGAAAATGTGGTCAGCGCGCCGCGAGTAATCAGCAATTGTTTGCCAATTGTAACTAAATCAATGAGTTTGGTGGGGTCAGAATCTAAGTCCACCATGTTTGCAGCTTCCTTCGCGGCTTGGGTTCCAGAATTCATCGCCAAGCCTACGTTTGCTTGTGCTAGTGCGGGTGCGTCGTTGGTTCCGTCTCCCGTCATTGCGACTAATTTACCCTCGGCTTGTTGCTTGCGAATTACGTCGATTTTGTCTTCGGGAGTTGCTTCGGCAATGAAGTCGTCAACGCCTGCTTCATCGGCAATTACTGATGCTGTAATCCGGTTATCTCCGGTGAGCATAATGGTACGAATTCCCATTTTTCGCAGTTGGTCAAATCGATCGCGAATTCCCGGTTTAATCACATCTTTTAAATAGATAATGCCGTAGGTGTCGCTGCCTTGACAAACGCCTAAAGGCGTGCCTCCAAGCCGGGAAACTCGCTCGTAAGCTGCATCGAGATCGGGGCCGATATTGCCGCCGCGCGATCGCACAAAACCCTTCACCGCATCCACCGCACCCTTGCGAACCTCCGTCCTGTCGGGCAAATCCGTGCCAGACATCCGCGTTTTTGCGGAAAAATCAAGCCCTGTGGCGTTGGTGCGATCGAAATTCACCGTTGCGCCCAATTTTTCGGCCAAACGGACGATCGACTTTCCCTCTGGAGTATCGTCAAACACACTCGCAGCAAGGGCTACACTCGCAACATCCTCCAGCGAGTGACCGTTTACCGGAATGAACTCCTCGGCTAAACGGTTCCCCAGCGTGATCGTCCCCGTTTTGTCCAAAATCAGCGTATTCACGTCGCCGCAAGCCTCCACGGCGCGTCCAGAGGTCGCTATCACGTTAAACTGAGCGACGCGATCCATGCCCGCAATGCCGATCGCGCTCAGCAAACCGCCGATCGTTGTTGGAATCAGCGCCACCAGCAGCGAAATCAGCGTCACCACGCCCACAGGGGTTTTCACGTAATTTCCCACGGGCGGAATCGTCGAAACCACAATCAAAAACACCAGC
The DNA here is from genome assembly GCF_036705565.1 of Microcoleus sp. AT8-B5. Taxonomy (NCBI): domain Bacteria; kingdom Bacillati; phylum Cyanobacteriota; class Cyanophyceae; order Oscillatoriales; family Microcoleaceae; genus Microcoleus; species Microcoleus sp. AT8-B5. The sequence continues at coordinate 15,059 of NZ_JAUBUY010000063.1, read as the reverse complement.
GTTAGCACCGCCAGCAGCACCGTCAGCGCGATCTCGTTCGGCGTTTTCGACCTTTCAGCGCCCTCTACCAGCGCGATCATCCTGTCCAAAAATCCCTTACCGGGGTCGGCCATCACCCGCAGCGTCAATTCGTCGGAAAGGATGCGCGTACCGCCGGTGACGGAACTGGCGATGTCCGAACCCGGTTCCTTGAGCACCGGCGCGGATTCGCCAGTGATCGCAGATTCGTCTACAGATGCGACGCCTGCAATCACTTCGCCGTCGGCGGGAATGACATCGCCTGCGATCACTTTAATTTGGTCGCCCCGTCTCAGGGATGTCGAACTAACTTCTTGAATTGAACCGTCTGGTAGGAGTTTGCGGGCTGTTGTGTCGGCTTTGGTCGATCGCAGTGCGTCTGCTTGCGCTTTCCCCCGCCCTTCTGCTATCGCTTCGGCAAAATTAGCAAATACCAAGGTGAAGAACAAAATAAACGTGACTAAACCGTTGAAAACTCTCTGATTTTCGCCGGGAACCGGGCCGAACAGCGTCGGGTCGATCGTTAATAATGCAGTCACAATTGTGCCAACCCACACCACAAACATCACCGGATTTTTTAGCATTACCCGTGGGTTTAGCTTGACAAAAGCTTGTTTAAAAGCTCTTTGATAAAGGCCTTTTGTATTTGCTTTTGGCGTGTGCTTGCGAGACTCGCGAGAGCCTCTAGCAGGTTTTTTTGGGGAATCAGGGGTATGGGATGAGGTCATGTCGATTTGGGATTTTTAATGAACCACAGAGAACACAGAGAACGCAGAGAGAGAGAATAGTGAGGTTGAGAATTTTCGCTATTGAGATGGAGGAGTTGGTGTTGCTAAAGGTGTTGTGGGTACAGTTATCGATGCTGGTTCAAATTTGCCGCTGCTAATTTCATATCCTTCGGCAATTGGCCCTAAAGCTAGAACTGGGAAAAATGTCAGCGCGCCCAGAATTATAATTACTCCTGCGGTGACGCTGGTGAATAAAACTGAATCGGTTCTGAGAGTGCCGGTTGTTTCGGGAACCAGTTGTTTGTTCGTCATGCTGTCGGCTAAAAGTAGCAGGGCAATAATTGGAACGTAGCGCCCCAATAGCAGGCTGAAACAGGTGCTTAAATTCCACCAAAGTCCGGTAGGTGCGGGTTGAGAGTCGGCCAATCCTTCTAAGCCAGAACCGTTGTTGGCTGCCGCCGAAGCGTATTCGTACATCACCTGGGAAATGCCGTGAAATCCGGGGTTGCTGATGCCGCTCAAACTGTCGGTAAATGCGAGAGAAATGGCACCGGGGATTAAAACTGCGATCGGGTGAATTAACAAAACAACGCTGGCTAAAACAATTTCCCGTTTTTCAATTTTGCGTCCCAAAAACTCCGGCGTTCTCCCCACCATCAAGCCCGTGAGAAACACGCTCAAAATTGAGTAGATAAATAAGTAAGCAGTTCCCGTTCCTTGTCCGCCCCAAACGATTTGCAGAAACAAATTAAACAGAGTGGCAAAACCACCGGGAGGCATTAAAGAATCGTGCATTCCGTTGACAGCGCCGCACATTGTGCCAGTGGTAGTCACCGCCCACAGTGCAGTTTCTGCCCAGCCAAACCTAACTTCTTTGCCTTCTAAATTTGGTTGCTGCGAACCCAGTAAATTATTAATTTGAGGGTTGCCGCCGTACTCGCCAAATGCTGCAATGCCAATCAAAATTACATAGATGGCAAACACCATCCAAAAAATCAGCCATCCCTGCTTTTTGTTGTTGGCAAATCTGCCGTAGGTGTGAATCATAGCTGCTGGTATAGAAAGCATTGCTAGTGTTTCCAGCAGGTTGGTAAAAGGATTGGGATTTTCAAAAGGATGAGCCGAGTTAATGGCAAAAAATCCGCCGCCATTTTCTCCCAGTTGTTTGATGCTTTCAAAGTGAGCTACTGGGCCGCGAGCAATTATTTGCGTGCCGCCTTCTAAGGTACGGGCAACGGCCGGCCCTGCGAGGGTTTCCGGCACTCCTGAAATTAGCAAAAGTAAGGCAATTATTAAAGAAAGGGGTAGCAGAATCCGGGTGATTGATTGAATTAAATCGATGTAAAAGTTGCCCAAGGGACGGCCGGTCAAGCCCCGGATAAAGGCAATCCCTACTGCTAAACCGGTAGCTGCTGAGGTAAACATTAAAAATCCCAGGGTTAACTGGGACAAATAAGTAAATGTTGTCTCGCCGGAGTAATGCTGTTGGTCGGTATTTGTGAGGAATGAAATAGTTGTGTGCAGCGCAGTATCCCAGGTTGGGGCAGTTAAGCCGGTGGCATTTAAAGGCAGCACTCCTTGAAGCATGAAAATTAGGAAAACAAATATGCCCATTGCTGCATTGCTGTACAGTAGCGATCGCGCATATTGCCAACCTGTCATCGAATCTATAGACCGGATATTGCTGGCTTTATAGATGAGTTTTTCTAGGGGTTTAATAGCGGGGTCGAGAATGGTTGGTTCTCCCATGTACACCCGCGCCATGTAATTACCAAAAATAGGGGCGATCGCTACTACAATGATTAGCGTTAATGCGATTTGAATTAATCCTTCAAGCATAACTGAGCCAATACTTCCTTAAAAGTGCAATCTGCTTTTAAAAATCAATATACTTGCCGTTAGGATTTTTGATAATCAGCCCGCAGGTATAAGTTGCTGTTTAGCCGTTATACTTAGCTGCTATATATTTTCACTGACTGACAAATGTTTAAATATTTAGCAGTATCTATACTTGCAGATATAGATGTTATCTAAACGCTTGTTTTTGCGTCACTGTAGACAAATTTTAGCGAATAAAAACCCTAGGGATAAGGCAGAGAGTAGAGTGTAAATATAAAATATAAAATGGATGGATAAGGGATGTTAAACAGCTTATTAAAAATCACAGACAACCTGGCAATTCAAGAGAAGTATTTGCGGGGGAGGTGGTCGATCGCTCTTTTATTTGCGATCGTTGTAGTGCTGGAATTTACTACGCCGTCGGAGTATCTGTTTGGGTATTTGTACACAGGGCCGATTTTACTGGCAAATTCGCGCTTGAGTCGGTTGGGTAAGTTGCAAATTACGCTGCTATCAGCAGCTTTGATGCTGTTAAATTTGTTTGTTCCTCCTGGAGAAACGATCGCCCTAGCGACAGTTGCAAATAGATCGATCGCAGTCATGGCTTTAGGGGTGACTGGATATTTGAGCGATCGCAACCAGCAGTACCAAGAGACGATCGCGATCGCTAAAGCTGAGTTGCAGTCGCAGCAGCAGCTAGCAAGCATCCGAGAAGATTTTGTCTCTACTTTGAGTCACGACTTAAAAACGCCGATGCTGGGGGCGATAGAAACAATTAAAGCTTTTGGGTCAGCAAAATTTGGGAATGTCACCGCCAGTCAGCAAAAAGTTCTCGAAACAATGGCGCGATCGCACAAAATGTCTCTACAATTAGTAGAAACGCTGCTGGATGTTTACCGCAACGATGCCGAAGGTTTAAAACTGCAACTTGCGGCCGTAAATTTAGTAGCTTTGGCAGAAGAAGTAATCGCAACACTCATCCATTTGTCGGCGGCGCGCCGAGTTTACATTAGTATGAGTTACGGAGAGTCAGATTTCCGTCGCTCTTTGTGGGTAAATGGCGATGCGGTTCAACTCCAGCGCGTTTTTGTTAATTTGCTAACAAACGGAATTAACCATTCTCCTCGCGGTGGCAAGGTAGAAATAATCATGGAATCTTATTCGAGTTTTCAGGTGGTGAAAGTTATCGATAGCGGGTTGGGAATTACTGCCGATGAACTGCCCCACTTGTTCGAGCGTTTTTATCAAGGACACAGCGATCGGCAAGCCAAAGGTTCGGGATTAGGATTATACTTATCTCGCCAAATTATTGACGCCCACGGCGGTATAATTTGGGCAGAAAATAAATTGCCACACGGTGCTTTATTTGGATTCCGACTCCCTGCTATCCCACAGAAATGAAACCAGCTTATCCGTTGCGAATTCTCCTAGTTGAAGACGACGAACTGTTTCGGTTGGGGCTGCAAACGCGGTTGCAACAAGAAAGTTGCTTGCAAGTAATTGCCGAGGCTGAAGATGGCGAAACCGCAGTAGAATTGACTCAGGAACACTTGCCAGATGTGGTAGTTCTCGATGTCGGTTTGCCTGGAATTGGCGGTATTGAAGCGTGCCGCCAAATTAAACAGCGACATCCAGCAATTCCCGTTTTAATCTTAACATCTCATTCCCAAAAATCCTTAATTGAAAGATTGATTAGTGCGGGTGCTCAGGGATATTGCCTCAAGGGAATTGCGGCGGAAACTTTGGTTTTAGCAATTCGATCGGTAGCGGCGGGTGCTTCGTGGTGGGATCAGGCGGCAACTGCGGAAATTCGGGCAGTTTTTGCTAATCCTGAACCTGTGAAAATTGGGTCAAAATCAGAAGTTTTGGAGAATCCGCTGACGAAGCGAGAACAGGAAATCTTGGCTTTAGTTGCGGGGGGGAAAAGCAATCAGGAAATTGCACAAATATTGTACATTGCTCCGGGGACTGTGCGGGTTCACGTCCACGCGATTTTGCAAAAGTTAGAAGTGCGCGATCGCACTCAAGCTGCTGTACTCGCAATTCAGAAAGGATTGGTAGCAGAAGAACTTTTGGCGATCGAACCCTAAAAAAGCGAGTTGTGTACTGGAATTGTCGGTTTTTTAAAGGAATTATTGGCTAAATCCGCCCCTATCAAAAGGCTTCTGTTGCAGGTTCATGGGAAATTAGTATTCGTCTTGATTGTTAATTTTACTCATGACATTAAATTTGTGAATTTGCTAAGGTAGACAGGCCTTAATTTTCCTACCGTCATCTAACCAAAGGTGTATTATGCCAAATTTTATCAGTTCAGTTTTTAGTTCGATCGCCTTTATCGACTCTGCCCTTCCCGACAGCCAAACTCTCCACAACGGCATCGCAGCGGGGACAGAAGTTATTACCTTGGATGCGGCGCGGGATGGAGTAGAACAAATTACTGAGGCACTAGCGAATCGCAGCAATATTAAAAGTATTCATATCATCTCCCACGGCCGCCCCGCGAGTTTACTGCTAGGCGCGATCGATCTAAACTTGACAAATTTAAAAACTTATGCTAAGCAATTGCAGCGTTGGTCGCGATCGCTGGGAGACAGTGGAGAGATTTTGCTGTACGGGTGCGATGTAGCGGCGGGGGAAAAGGGCGCTAACTTTGTGCAGCAACTGAGTCAGCTAACCAAGGCAAAAATTGCTGCTTCTCGATCGCCGATCGGCAGTTCGGCTAAGGGCGGAGATTGGGAATTAGATTATACAACAGGAGCGGTGTCCTCTGGGCTGGCGATCGGGCCAACAACAAGAGCCACTTATCAATTTGCCTTCGGCGTCACCCTCTACGACGGCAGCAGTAACTTTCCAGCCGGATCGCCCGTCGGTATCGGGGCATCGGGCACTACTCAATTAGGTTACGGACAAGTACCTCTTCCCATACCTATTTTTTTCCCATTCGGTGGTGGTATCCTAGCTACAGGTGCGTTCTCGCCAAACACTGGCATTAATACTGCGAGCGTGACGGCGGCTAATAACACTACAGGCTATGCAGGCTACACCAACTACAGATACACTCCCGCAACTCCGACCCCGACACCAGCAACATTTACTCCAGTCAGCGCAACTTTTCCCGCACTTGACCGCACCAACGGTTACAGCGTTTCTTTTCGAGTTGCAGTCACCGCTGAAAACAGTATTAGTAACGATCGGGCCGGTTTCAGCATCATCGCCATTAGCAGCGACGCTCAAAATGGCATTGAACTGGGTTTCACCAAGGGGAACTTTCCCCCCAACGGAGGTATATTTGCTCAAACCGGTGGTACACCAACATCAGCTCCCACCTTTACTCGCGGGGAAAATGCACCTTTACCTTTTAACATCAACACTGCTACCGACTACAAACTCGTAGTTCAAGGCAACACTTACACCCTGTTTGCCGGCCCAACAGCAATACCAGGCCTGACAAATCAACCGCTACGCAACTACACGGCATTTAATCCAGCAACCAGCCAGCCGCGTTTACCCTACAATCCCTACAGCCAGCCAAACTTCCTATTTTTCGGGGACGCCACGGATCAAGCAAGTGCCGCTTTTACTCTCGGCACCATCTCGGTTAATAATTTCCCGGTGGCCGTCGATGACGGCAGCTACAGCGTCGTGCACGACAAAGTTCTCAGCGTCTCTGGGGCGGGAGTCTTAAGCAACGACACCGACGCCAACAGCGGCGACGCGCGTAGTGCCGTGGTAGTTACAACCGCGAGCAACGGTACAGTCAAGTTAAATCTCACCGGCGACTTCACTTATACTCCGAAAGCTGGCTTTGTAGGCACTGATACCTTCACCTATAATGTTAGCGACGGCACAGATTCATCTGTCCAACCAGCAACAGTTACGATTAACGTTACAAATAATAATCTCCCGTTTGCAGTAATTGACAATTACAAAACCCTTCACGGTCAAGTCCTGAACGTGGCTGTTGGTGAGGGAGTTTTAGCCAACGACATCGACTTGGATGGTGATTTGCGGACGGCAACTCTAGTCACAAATCCCAAGAATGGCACTCTCGGATTGAATAAGGATGGTTCGTTTACTTATACTCCCAATCCAGGATTCTTTGGACCTGATAGTTTTACTTACACTGTCAGCGATGGGGCTGCTACTTCACCAGCAATTTCGGCAAATATCAATGTCATAAACAATCCGCCGAACGTACAAATTGACAATTACAAAACCCTGCACGATCAAGTCCTGAACGTGCCTGTGGCTGAGGGAGTTTTAGCCAACGATAGCGACTTAGACAAGGATTTGCGGACGGCAACTCTAGTCACAAATCCCAACAATGGCACTCTCGGATTTAATAAGGATGGTTCGTTTACTTATACTCCGAACCCTGGATTTTTTGGAC
>NZ_JAUBUY010000063.1:1907-7984 GCF_036705565.1 Microcoleus sp. AT8-B5 | reverse complement strand
AAATCCCAACAATGGCACTCTCGGATTTAATAAGGATGGTTCGTTTACTTATACTCCGAACCCTGGATTTTTTGGACTCGATAGCTTTACCTACAGTGTCAGCGATGGGGCTGTTACGACACCAGCAATTTCGGCAAATATCAATGTCATAAACAATCCGCCGATCGTACAACCCGAAAATTACCCTACCTTACACGATCGAGTCTTGAACCTGCCTGCCGCCAAGGGAGTTTTAGCCAACGATAGCGACGTTGATGGCGATGTGTTGACGGCAACTAAAGTCACAAATCCCACCAATGGCACTCTCGCATTCAATAAAGACGGTTCTTTTATCTATACTCCCAATCCGGGATTCGTGGGACTCGACAGCTTTACATACACAGTCAGCGACGGGGCTGCTACTTTACCAGCAATCGCGAATATCTCTGTCACCAACAATCCGCCGATCGTACAACCTGAAAATTACCCTACCCTACACGATCGAGTCTTGAACGTGCCTGTTGCCAAGGGAGTTTTAGCCAACGACAGCGACGTTGATGGCGAGGTATTGACGGCAAATATTTTTAGCAACCCCAACAACGGCACGATCGCATTCAATAAAGATGGTTCTTTTATCTATACTCCCAATCCGGGATTCGTGGGACTCGACAGCTTTACATACACAGTCAGTGACGGGGCTGCTACTTTACCAGCAATTTCGGCAAATATCAACGTTACAAACAATCCGCCGATCGCACAACCCGATACCTACAGCGTCAGTGCGGGAACAGTCCTCAGCAAAATAGTGCCGGGAGTTTTAGCCAACGACTCCGACGCAGATTTGGACACGCTGAGTGCTGCGGTGGCCGCAAATCCGACGAAAGGGTCGATCGCCCTCAACAAAGACGGTTCTTTCACTTATACTCCTAACGCTGGCTTTTCTGGAACAGACACATTTACCTACACAGTCAGCGACGGAATAGTTAGCTCGGAACCGGCTACCGTGACTGTCAGCGTCAACAATAACCCGCCTGTGGCGAATTCTGACAGCTATACTACTGCTTTTAATACGAGTCTCAACGTGACTGGTTTGGGAGTCTTAATCAACGATACAGACCCGGAAAATGACCCGCTGACGGCGATTCTGGTGACAAATCCGGCTACAGGGTCGATCGCCCTCAACGCTAACGGTTCTTTCACTTATACTCCGAATGCTGGTTTTGCAGGGACAGACTCTTTTACCTACAAGGCTAATGACGGGAAAGCTGATTCTGCGATCGTCACGGCAAGCATTGTTGTCAATAACCCTCCGACTCCGACTCCCACGGAAACTCCGACTCCCACGGAAACTCCGACTCCAACTCCCACGGAAACTCCGACTCCCACGGAAACTCCGACTCCAACCGCAACTCCGACTCCAACCGCAACTCCGACTCCAACCGGAACTCCGACTCCAACCGGCACTCCGACTCCAACCGGAACTCCAACCCCCACGGGAACTCCGACTCCAACCGGAACTCCAACCCCCACGGGAACCCCGACTCCAACTCCCACGGGAACTCCGACTCCCACGGAAATTCCAACTCCCACGGAAACTCCAACTCCCACGGGAACTCCGACTCCCACGGAAACTCCGACTCCCACGGGAACTCCGACTCCAACCGGAACTCCGACTCCAACCGGAACTCCGACTCCCACGGAAACTCCAACCCCAACCGGAACTCCAACTCCGACTCCCACGGAAACTCCGACTCCCACGGAAACTCCGACTCCAACCGGAACTCCAACTCCCATCGGAACTCCGACTCCAACCGGAACTCCGACTCCAACCGGAACTCCAACTCCCATCGGAACTCCGACTCCAACCGGAACTCCGACTCCAACCGGAACTCCAACTCCCATCGGAACTCCGACTCCCAGGGGAACTCCGACTCCCACGGAAACTCCGACTCCCACGGAAACTCCAACCCCAACCGGAACTCCGACTCCCACCGGCACTCCGACTCCCACCGGAATTCCTGTTGACTCTGACAGCGTTCAAGGGGGCGATACCGATTGCATTTGCGAACAGATTACCCTACCCGCGATCGGTTCGATCCCAGGCCCGAATTCAGTCGATCGCACTTTCAATGGCACTGACGGCGACGACTTCCTCATCGGCAGCAATATCAACGACGTTATCAGCGGTTTCAACGGCGACGACATTCTGCTGGGCGAAAAAGGCAACGACAATATTTACGGGGGACTGCCCACCAATATCCCCCTTGGCCCGAATGCAGACAAAGACTTGCTGTTTGGCGGCAATGGCAATGATTACCTCAACGGCGCCGGCGGCGACGATCGCATTTTCGGGGGTAAGGGCGATGATGTGGCGATCGGCGGCAAAGACGATGACTTGATTTGGGGCGACAAAGGCAATGACACTCTCGTTGGGGCTCAGGGTAACGACTGCTTGTTTGGAGGCAGTTTTGACCCGTCGGGCCCTGATTCGACTGGACGCGATTTGCTGTTTGGCGCTGCTGGCAACGACTTCTTGAATGGGGGAGATGCTGCGGATACTCTAAGCGGCGGCGAGGGCAATGATACTGTTTATGGCGGCAAGGGCAATGACGTTGTGGTGGGGGGTACTGGCAACGATCGGCTGTTGGGCGATCGCGGCAGTGATAGCATTTGTGGCGACGATGGGGACGATACTATTTTCGGAGACAGTGCGATCGACTTTAACGGCGAGGCAGATTCCCTGTGCGGCGCTGCTGGCAACGATCTGATGTTTGGCAACGGCGGTTCCGATAAACTGTGCGGCGATGAGGGCAACGATACTCTCTACGGCGGCAAAGGTGACGATTGTCTGATTGGGGGTTTGGGAAATGATATTCTCAACGGCGGCATTGGGCGCGATCGCTTTGTTTTAACAGCAGGTGAAGGCAGCGATCAAATTACTGATTTCACAAAAGGTGAAGATTTGCTGGTGTTAGCGGGCGGTCTAACTTTTTCTCAACTTAGTATTACCCAAAGCGCTAATGCAGCTTTCATCAGGATTGGTGAGAACGGTCAACTGTTGGCTGCTTTGAATGGAGTGCAAGCTAGTGCGATCGATCTGAATGATTTTACCATCTTCGGGTAAGCACAACTTAATTAACTAAGGTGCGGAGTACGCACCTTAGTTAATTATGTAGGGTGCACAGCGCGTAGCTTGCCCCTATGAGCAGTGTATCAAATCACTTTTTGCGTCCGGGAGTGCGATCGACAATACTCCAAGCTTTTGCTTGACACTGCTCTGCACTCCCGGTATTATTTTAGTAATAAAAATGACTTAAAAAAGCCACTTTACGGAGAAACTACTGACAGTGTATTTACGTAAATAAAAATTAAATGTAAAAAAATTGATAGTAGTTGGCAGCTAATACATAATCATCTCAAATTTAGGTGCATCTAGATGGGACAGATAATTATTAACGAATTCCGGCGGGACGGGCAATTCCAGGGGAATGAGTATGTGGAACTGCTGTTGACGGAAGATGTAAGCGCAACTCAGCTTCAGAGCTATTTTGTAGGCGACTCAACTGAGCCAACAGTAGCTAAATATTCAGCTTATCGATTTACTAATATGGCAAGTATTGCTCCTGTGTTTAAAGCAGGAACAATACTTACGATCGGCGGTTCGCCTGCCGATCAAGAGATTGCCTACAACCCCATACCGTCGGGAACAAACAACGATTGGAACATTCGATTGAGTCCCCAAGGTGGATTTTTGACAAAGCTGCTCCCAGCCGGAAATTTTCATGGGAATTTCGCGGAGTCAGATGTTGTTTATGTTGATAATGCTAGCACTACAAATACCGATACAATAGATTCGATCGCCTGGAGGAGTCCAGGAACAGGAACTCACGGAGCCTTTGGGAGTGCAGCTAAGGTGCAAATTCCAGCACCACCCAACGGGGGTAATGTTGAGTTTTCCAGCGCTATTGGCGGCATCAACAGAACTGCTAGTTATACTATAGATAGTCCCGGCTCCTTGGGTTTGCCCAACGGCGGAATTAACAGTATTTATATTAACAGTCTCCGCAACCGATCGGTTAACATTGCTCCCAATTTGGCAACTCCTAATGTTAATCCGCCGATCGCAATTAATGAAAATATACCCAGCGTCGCTAACACAGGCTTTAGTATTTTTAACATCACTAGCGAGTTAGGAAGTGACGCTAATGGCGATCCTTTGGGTGTCGCAGTCACCGCTGCAGACAATACTAACGGTAACTGGCAATTTTCAACAGATGGCAATACTTGGACAAATTTCGGTGCAGTGTCGGAAACTTCAGCAACAGTGCTCGGCCCGACTCCTCTTTATAATGGCTTACTTGGTAACACTCCCAGTTCTCAAAATTGGCTGTCTTTGACTAACTCAAATTTTGCTTCTCCTACCGCTACAGCTTCAGAATTTTTTAGCGGTAATGGAGTTAATTTAAACAGCAGTGCGGACAATAGCATTTATGCTGGCTATACAAATAATCCTTTAAATCCGTCATTTCCCCCGCTCGATCGCACTACAGGCTTTAGCTTGTCTTTTAATCTCCAAATTATCTCGGAATCCCGCACTAATCAAAATCGGGCGGGTTTTAGCATTGTTGCTGTTACTAGCGATCGCAAAGCCATTGAAATCGGTTTCCAGCGGCTATCTGAAAACTCTGGCAATATCTTTGCACAAGGCGACGGCATTACTCCCAACCTAGTCGGACAAACCAACGGCTTATTTGTTGCAGCAGAGAATGTTGCTTATAACACCAATATTGCTACTAACTACACTCTCAGAGTTCAAGGTGACAATTACTTTCTTTCCGATGGCAGCGATATCATACTAACCGGCCCGCTGCGCGATTATTCAGGATTTAGCGACCAGATAGATCCTTACGAAACTCCTAATTTTCTATTCCTCGGTGACGGCACTAACTCGGCGCAAGCTAACATCAACCTGACGGGGGTTTCCCTGCAAACGCCTGCGAGAGTCCGCTTTGTACCCAACCCAGACTATTACAGTACCCCTGGAAGCGAACCAACAATTACTTTTCGGGCGTGGGATGGAAGTAACGGAGTTGCCAGCGGTACTGCGGGCGTCAATGCTTCAGTTACTGGGGGAACAACGCCGTTTAGCACTAATAGTTTAACAAGTTCGATCGCAGTTAATCCAGTCAACGATCCACCTTCGTTTGTCAAAGGGGTCGATCGCACTCTCAGCAGCAATTCGGGGCCACAAACCATCCCCGGATGGGCGACTGCGATTTCTCCAGGCCCTAACGAATCAGGACAAACTGTGGCTTTTCAAGTGGTAGGGAATGATAATGCTGCTTTGTTTAGTGTACAACCTGCGATCGACTCGGTGGGGACGCTAACCTTTACACCGATGCCGGGGGCGATCGGCAGTGCTAATATAACTCTAAACCTGAGAGATAATGGCGGTAGAGATAACGAAGGACTCGATACTTCTGATACCCAATCGTTCATTATCAACCTCACTAATCCAGGCACATTTAATTTCAGCAACGCCAACTACAGCGTTAATGAAAACGGTCAATTTGCCACAATTACCGTTACTCGCACTGATGCTAATGTGGCTGCTGCTGTCAGTTACAGTACAAGTAATGGCACTGCTAATGCTGGTAGTGACTATAACCAGAAATCGGGAACATTAAATTTTGGCATTGGCGAAACTACTCAAACTTTCACGATTCCAATTGTGGATGATTCAGAGATAGAAGAGAAGGAAACTGTTAATTTAACTCTGAACAATCCCACTAACAAAGCAGATTTAGGAGCAATTTCTAGTGCTGTTTTGACTATTGTAGATACAACTCCAACTCCGACGCCGACGCCTGCGGAAACTCCAACTCCCACGGGAACTCCGACGCCTGCGGAAACTCCAACTCCCACGGGAACTCCGACGCCTGCGGAAACTCCGACGCCAACTCGGACTCCGACGCCTGCGGAAACTCCCATTCCGACGCCTGCGGAAACTCCGACGCCAACTCCAACTCCGACGCCTATTTCCACTGCGACGCCAATTCCGACACCGACGCCAATTCCTGCGGAAACTCCCATTCCGA
>NZ_JAUBUY010000063.1:0-1807 GCF_036705565.1 Microcoleus sp. AT8-B5 | reverse complement strand
ACGCCAATTCCGACACCGACGCCAATTCCTGCGGAAACTCCCATTCCGACGCCTGCGGAAACTCCGACGCCAATTCCAACTCCGACGCCTATTTCCACTGCGACGCCAATTCCGACACCGACGCCAATTCCTGCGGAAACTCCCATTCCGACGCCTGCGGAAACTCCGACGCCAATTCCGACGCCAATTCCTGCGGAAACTCCGACGCCTGCGGAAACTCCGACGCCAATTCCGACGCCAATTCCTGCGGAAACTCCGACGCCTGCGGAAACTCCGACGCCAATTCCGACACCAATTTCGACATCTGGAGAAACTCCAATCCCAACGGCTAAACCTGGGGAAACACCGATCGCAACTGACAATTCGATCGCCCAAACCACATCTCCAACAACAGAAACCCCCACACCGGCGCTAATTCCTGCTGCTTCGGAAGACTGTATGTGCGATCGAATTACTTTAGCCGATCGCACTTCCATTCCCGGCCCGAATATCCCTGAAAATACCCTCAACGGTACTGACGGTAAAGATACTCTAACCGGCAGCAATATTAATGACATCATCAACGGTTTCAATGGCAGCGACTGGCTAAAGGGCTTATTCGGCAGCGACAATATTTACGGTGGCCTTGCTAGCCCAGTTACTGTTGGCGCGGATGCAGACAGCGACACCATATTTGGCAACGAAAATAACGACTATCTCGTCGGCCACGCTGGGAATGACCTTATTTATGCGGGTAAAGATTCTGATGTGGCGATCGCAGGCAAAGATAATGACATAGTTTGGGGCGACAAAGGCAACGATACCCTACTTGGCGATGAAGGTAATGACAGTTTATTTGGTGGCACTTCTGAGGCGTCTGACGGTGGCTTGACAGGAAAAGATTTGCTTTTTGGCAATAATGGCAACGACGTTTTATACGGACAAGAAAGCGAAGATACTCTTTCTGGCGGCGAGGACAATGATACCTTACACGGCGGCAAAGATAACGATATAATTTGCGGTGATTCTGGCAATGATTTGCTGTTTGGAGAGTTGGGAAATGACACCATCTGCGGCGGCAATGGCGAGGATACGATTTTCGGAGATATTGACAATATCGCGAGGGATGCTAGCAGTCAAAAAGATTATTTGTGCGGCGGTAGTGGCAATGATTTAATTTTTGGTAATGAAGATGCCGATCGATTGTTCGGGGGTGACGGTAGCGATACTCTCTACGGCGATAATGGTGATGATACTTTGATTGGGGGAATTGGCGACGACTGGTTGAGGGGAGACTTCGGAAACGATACGCTGCAAGGGGGAAGCGGGCGCGATTACTTTTTCTTGACTGCGGGAGAAGGCCGCGATGTCATCGCTGATTTTACGCAAGGTGAAGATTTATTAATTTTGACGGGAGGGTTAACGGTCGATCGACTCAGCATAGTTGAAGAAAACACTACAACTTTTATCAAAATTGCCAACACGGATCAAATCTTAGCTAGCCTAAAAGGTGTGCCAGCTAATCTCATCACTCAACAGGATTTTACAGTAATTGGACTACCTGGTTTGTAGATAATATGGAATCCGGTTGTATCAGAACGATCGCTAATATCATGTCCGATCGATTAACCATAATATCCCGGTGGGGGCGGGTTTTTGAGATGGTCAATTATTGGCAGGTATTGTTGGTGAGGGGAACCCCTACAAAAATCGCGATCGCTCGACTTGACATGATATTATATCATGTCCGGTGTGCGATTCGTTTAGCCTAAATGGATAGGTTCTCCTATCCAGGGACGGTTAGCCTGACTCCGCTGCGAGTTAGTGA
>NZ_JAUBUY010000062.1:0-34423 GCF_036705565.1 Microcoleus sp. AT8-B5 | reverse complement strand
CGTCCCGCCCGTCAAAAACGGACGGGCGGGACGCCCATCCCACTTTCAAGAGTGGAAGTTATTTAATTCTCATTCCTTACTTAAATGCGAAGATACAATTTACGTTGCGCGAGTCCTGAAAAACGTTAGAGTAAGAAACAACTCGGAAATTGTAAAGGTTTGCTTGAAAGTTCGGCTGATGGGAGATCGGGAGAACCAGTCAATTTCTAATTTAGGTGAAGTGGGGAGTGCCGACGATCGCCATACTGCATCAGAAGCACTGTGGCCGCGCGATCGAGCCCTGGCCGCTACTAGCTGCGGCATTGTCATTGCTGACGCCAATGCACCAGATTGTCCCATAATTTATTGCAATCCGGCCTTTGAACGGATGACGGGTTACTGCGCCAGTGAAATCTTGGGGCGTAATTGCCGATTTTTGCAAGGCCCGGATACCGATCGAACTACCGTAGCTAAAATCCGCGAGGCCTTGCGCCAAGGTCGAGAAATCCAGACACCAATTAAAAATTACCGCAAAGACGGCACTCCTTTTTGGAGCAAATTATCGCTATCTCCCGTGCGAGACGACAACGCTAATTTGACTCACTTTGTAGGAGTTCAATCTGACTTGGCGGAACCAATATGTGAAGTGCAGCAAGCATTGCAGCAAGCTAACGACCAACTGCAAACGATTTTGGAAGCAGTTCCGGGAACAGTATCTTGGATTAGCTCGGATTTGCGCTATTTGGGGGTTAACCAGCACTTAGCCAAACTGCATGGTTTGCCGCCGTCGGCTTTTGTCGGTCAAGATATTGGTTTTCTGGGCGCTAGCTCGGATTTTAACTCTTTTGTGGTGGAGTTTTTTGCCGATGACGCTACGGAAGCGGTTAAAGAACTCAACGTTAAGGTACAAACCGACGGAGGAGAGTCGGAGGGATACTATTTGATTGTGGCTCAAAAGTACGATCGGGGCAAAGCAGCTTGTCTGGTCGGCATTGACATTACCGAGCGCAAGCGGGCAGAAGAAGCTCTGGTGCTGACTCGCAAGGCGGTGGAAAGTTCGAGTGACGCGATCGGCATCAGCGATGCGAACGGCACTCACATCTATCAAAATCAAGCGTTTTCTCAGCTATTTGAATGGGACACGGCAGAGGAATTTAAACTAGCCGGAGGTATATCGGCAGTTTTTACTGACCCCGCAGTGGCCAGGGAGGTACTCGACACGATCGCCCAAGGTTATTCTTGGTTTGGTGAAATTACCAACCGCACTAAAAGCGGTGAAACTTTGCAAGTGTTGCTGCGGGCCGATGCTATTAAAGACGCTACAGGGAAAATTGTCGGTCTGATTTACATGAATACCGATATTACCGATCGCAAGCGCACGGAACAAGAGCTGCGGCAAAGCGAGAAGCGCTTTCGATCGTTGATTGAAAATGCTAGAGACATTATTGTGATTCTCGACGATAAAGGCTTTTGCCGCTATGTATCTCCTTCCCTAGAGCGGATTTTGGGCTACCCGACGGCAGAAGTGCTGGGCCGATCTATATTTGACTTGATTCACCCTGACGAATTGCTGATAGTGGATCAAGTTTTCAAAGGTGTCATGCAAATGCCGAAAGTTAGCCTGGGCATGGCGGAATACCGAGTGAAACACAAGGATGGTTCCTGGTGCGTGTTGGAAGCGGTGGCGACGAATTTGCTCGAGGAACCTTCGGTGCGGGGAATTGTGGTCAACTGTCACGACGTGACTGAACGCAAGGTGGCTGAAGAACAATTGTTGCACGATGCTTTGCACGATGCGCTGACGGAGTTGCCCAACCGTGCTTTGTTGACTGACAGGTTGGGGCAAGCTTTTGCCCGCGCCCAACGGCATCCAACCTATCAGTTTGCGGTGCTGTTTCTGGATTTGGACAGGTTTAAGGTGATTAATGACAGTCAGGGACACCGCACGGGCGATCGGCTGTTGGTGGCTGTGGCTCGCCGTCTCTTGACTTGTTTGCGGCCAGGCGATACGGTGGCTCGTCTGGGGGGAGATGAGTTTGTGATTTTGCTGGAGGAAATTCACGGTGTTGATGAGGCGATCGCCCAAGCAAAGGCAATTCTCAAGACGATCGAACGACCGCTTTATTTGGAAGGTAATAAAGTTTTAATTACTGCTAGCATCGGCATTGCTTTGAGTACCGACAAATATCAGTGGCCGGGAGATATTTTGCGCGATGCTGATATTGCAATGTACCGAGCGAAAGCTCTCGGTAAAGCTCGCTACGAAGTTTTTACCAGTGCGATGCACACTCAGGCTGTGGCTTTGATGCACTTGGAACACGATTTACGGGAGTCGGTTGAAGAACTAAATTTGAAATATTCGATAGTGGATTTTGCCTGTGGGACGGCGGCGGAAAACTCGCCCATGAGTGAAGTTGATCGCAGATTGGAGCGTCCGAAGTCGCAATTGACTGCTTTAAAATTGGAATGTCCTTTTACTGTTTATTATCAGCCGATCGTTAGTTTGAAAAGTGGTTCTGTTATCGGATTTGAGGCGCTGGTGCGCTGGCTGCACCCGGAACGGGGTTTAGTTTCCCCGATGGAATTTATTGCGATGGCTGAGGAAACTGGGTTAATTATGCCTTTGGGTTTGTGGGTTTTGAGCGAAAGCTGCCGCCAAATTATTAAGTGGCAGAGTTTGAATTTACCTGTGGGAAATTCGCGGCTGACTGTAGCAGTAAATCTTTCGGGGAGGCAGTTTTCGGAACCGGAGTCCATCGAGCAAATTAAGCAAGTTTTGCAGGAAACGGGTGTTGATGCTCGCTGTTTGAAGTTGGAGATTACTGAGACTGTGGTGATGGAAGATGGGGAAGCGGCGGCGGCGATGCTTTCGCAGTTGAGAGACTTGGGGATTGATTTGTGCATTGATGATTTTGGTACTGGTTATTCGTCTCTGAGTTATTTGCACAGGTTCCCGATTAATATTTTGAAGGTCGATCGCTCTTTTGTCAGCCGCGTCGGGGAAATGGGCGAAAATTTGGAAATCGTGCGGGCGATCGTCATGCTGGCCCGCAGTTTGGGGATGGAGGTAGTGGCAGAAGGTGTCGAAACCGCCGTCCAATTGGCTCAAATGCGGTCGATCGGCTGCGAGTACGGTCAGGGGTACTTTTTCTCTAAACCTCTCGATAGTGAGGCAGCTACAGCCTTGTTGAGGCGATCGCCGAAATGGTGAACTGAACCAAATATTTAACCGGAGCAAATTGCTTGATTGTCAATAAGGGCGATCGATCTTTTCGTACTCAATGCCTTGAGTGTTAAAATCAAAATTGAGTATAATAGAAAACTATCGAGATAGGTAAAAATATATGTCTCAATCTGTTGTGCCAGCAGTCGAAGAAAAACAGATCGATACTTCCCCGACATTAACTTTTGAAGAGTACAGAGTTTATCAAAGCAATGACGATGTACAATATGAATTGTACAAAGGCAAATTAATACCGATGGCAACGGCTAGCGCATTACATACAAGCATCTGCGAATTTTGGGTTTATAAATTGCAGCGTTACCTAGCGGAACATAATCTGGATTTAGTCGTAAAAACTTCTGTGGGAGTCAGAACAGAAGATGCTACATCCCGCATTCCCGATGTAGTTGTTTGCACAGAAAGTTTGTGGCAACAAGTTCTTGCCAGACCCGGTTCTGGCATCTTAGACTTGAGCGAAACACCTTTATTTGTAGTAGAAGTAGTGAGCCAAGATCGGCGAGCAGATTATGTAGTTAAACGAGGAGAGTACGAACTAGCTAACGTGCCGGAATATGTGATTGTTGACCCAACAGAAAATAGACAGCGGGTGCGAGTTGCGGCATTTCCCGAAGGTGAAGAAAGTTATGCACAGATAGATTATTTGCCGGGAGATGACATGGTATCTGTAGTATTTCCAAATCTGAGATTATCAGTCAATGAAATATTATATCCCCCATTGGTAGAAGGGTTAATTAAGGCAGAACAAGCTCAATTGCAGAAAGCTGAAAGGTTGGCGGCGAGGTTGCGGGAATTGGGCGTAGATCCTGATGCTGTGTAGGAAATTGGATGAAGTACGCGCGAGCGAAGCTATCCCCCAGGGAATCGCCCTTGACGTATCTCAATCATCTAGTGGCAAGTCGCGCAGGAAATAAAAGCGATCGCTTTGCGAATTGTCTCCTTTAATTCGCCCTAAGTAACCAGTCAGCGGTGAAGAAAGTTCTATAGTCAAATCCTTTACTGATTCGTTTGTCAGCTTAGAATCAGTGGCGGCAAATCTAGCATTGTATTGAACTTTAATCTCAACAACCGTTGGAAAGTCGCTATCTGAGCAAAGTTGTTTCACTGCTTGTATGATTTGCGATCGCAGCCTAATTTCTCTTTCAACTTTCTCAATATAATCCTTAATCCTGTCGTCAATTTGCCGCCCCATTTCTAGATAGGGCTTTAGTTCAACTAAGTTGACAGCACCTGGATATTTAGCTTTTAACTCAACTAGCTTCTGTAAAGTCATGGCATTGATAATACTAACTTTCCACTCTTGTGCTGCTTTCAACATATCCACCGAAGGATTGCCGGGGCCAATCACTAACTTGGTAGATTCTAAAAATTTATCCCGACTTAAGTGCATTCCTCCTAGTTTAATCAATTCCTCAGCAGTTCGACTAGGGATAAGCCTACCCGCTTTACACTCACCAACTAAGGGATATGGTTTGGAACAAAATAAATCCAAACCCCCAGCACCGCCTTTGTACTCATTCTCTATCTTGAATCCTAAGAATTCAAGGCTTTGACGTGTGATATTCTCAAAATCGGTGCCTGCTTGATAGTTGCTTTTTTTTTCTTGTAGTTCTATGCTGCGATTTCCCAAAGCTGCGATCGCACTTATCCATGCTAAATCTCGGTCTGGTTTTGCTGTTGGTGAATTTTCAGACCAACCTAGAAATATTTTGATATCATCGTTGAGCTGATTGGCAGCTAAGTTGCTACTACCAATTTCCTCAACTTGCAACTGCAAAGCTTCTAAATATTTATAAGGATAGACTTCTCCCGCCACCAAGAGAGCTTTACGCTGATAAAAACTAGCTTCAGAAATCACCGGAGTATCAATCTCGCTATTCATTGCCATCACATCGTCGCGCTGCGGCCAATAGAAAGCTCCTGACTCTGTTTGCACATTGACTACACAAGGATTAGACAGGTGATAAACTCGTAAAATCAATAGCTTGAGAACTTGGTATTTTTCAAAAATATGTTCCAAAGCTTCCAATTTCCAAACTGTTGACTGTGCAATTTTCTCTAAAAGGTATTTTTGCTGTGGATTAATCCGCCAATGATATTCACAACGCGCCCAGACTTTAATCTGAATAGGATATGTTTGAAGTTCAGCAAATGCACTTTCAGCCTTCGTCAAATATTGAGTCTGATAGTATTGATCGAGGCTAAGATTATCAGGAAGGTGTTGACTGGGATAGAGCCAGAGTACCTCACCTTCTCTGATATTTTGCCTGAATGGTACAGCAATTAGCCTGCCTAATGTTAGCAGGTCAACATCACAAGCTGGTAATTGAATACCCTTAATGATTCCAAGATTCATATTAAGTAGGAGCGCTTAGAATTTCACAAAGTAGTGGATTTTTAGCAGCCAGGTTTAATTCTTGAACGAAGTCAATCACTTCCTGCTTAGTAAACCCGTAGTTCTCAGCCTCCTCGTAAATTTGATGAAGTGCTGCTAAAGGCTTGATCTCATCCTTCTTTAGAACAACAACTTCACCTCCTTGTTCCTGTACAAGTTTTTCTTCAAGCTGTTTGCCTTTCTTCCAACTGAGGGGAACGGGTGTTGAGCGGACTAAGCAACCACGAGTAATGTTATGTTTGGCATATTTCAACAGTCGTTGCATTACTGCATTGAATGTCATGCCAGTCAAAGTTTCGGAAACTCTGACTCCAATTCTTACTGCTTTTTGTTGAACTGCATCGTAGCCATCAATAATCAAATGTAAATCGTGACCTGCCTGATTAATATGTGTAACCGAAGTAATTATTACATTTTCTGTTCCACATTTAGGAATCATTGCCATTGTAGAGGCAATAATAGCAGCTAACTGGTCATCGTTTTGTTCGGGGACTGAAACTCGATTCAATAGTTCATAATAAGAATCCAGAAACTCTTGCTGTTTATTGTTGATCGGGTCTCTCGTTGAAGTTCCTGGATCTACAATTTCCACTGAATCAAATTGTTCCGCACACCATTTCATCAAGTCTCGCACACCAGCAGCTTTACTTGCAATACCTCTGATTTGATTAGCATCAAAAGGATATAAATTAGGGTAATCATCAGAATTTAGATTATTTTTGCTGTGAAACCAAGCTAGCCTCAATTTAACAAGCTCTAACATCTGATCAGAAGTAGGTGGGTTTGTAGCTACAGACCTTTGTCCTACACGATCGGGTATGCCACTTCCCATTTGTTCAATTTCCTTCCATGTGTCGCTAATAACGCAACAGAGGAGAAGTACATTGCTACATTGAAAGTAAATTCTATCTATGCAGCTAGCTACTATTTGAGCAGCGCTATCTCCGCAGTCATTACCTACACTAACTTGGTCTAGTTGATCGAAACAAATCAATACGGGTCGTGATGAAACTCCAGCAAGCTTACATATCTGCTCTATGAACCAAATAGACTTTGCATCTTGTTCTTGCTGCGAAAACTCTGGTAAACCCCTTTGCTTGGTTTCAGGATGATCTATACCTTGAATCCAAGCCATACCAACTTGAGCGATTGGAGCCGATTTAAATATGAGAAATAAAACGGCTTTCAAAAAATTAAAGTCAAGGTCATGTTGAGATTCTAAGATTGCTTCGATTACCTCATCAATAAATTCATATCTTTGAGGTTGGTTGAGATTTTGAATGAGGTATTTCCTTAATTCTTCAGGATGATGGCATTTTTCAAGATAGGGCTGGTATTTTTCTTCAAATTCTGTTCCCTTAAGAGTCGCAATCATAGACGCAGCAAGTTGCTGCCATTGCGTTACTCCTCTGACATCTTGGTGCTTAAAGCTGAGTGAAAGATGGAACCGCACATGGGAGTCAATTCGACTAGCGTTAGTAAATTGAGGAATGTAGGCAAATACAGAGCCACCGTCGCGCTCAATAGTTTTCCATATCCGGTGGATTGTATGACTTTTGCCTGTGCCTCTATCACCTCTGACTGCAATCCCGATTTTATCAGAATACTTTTGGCGGACTTCAGAAATTGCTCTATAGATTGTTTGGTCAACCTGCTGATTGAGGTCATCGAGATTAGTTACAACTTCACCCCAAACCTCATTCGCGCTTACGATGGGTTTCAATTTGAAAGGATTGGGCTGTTGCTTCCGTGCTTCTTCAAACAGTGTATACGGATCTGTCATTGTTTTCTACCTCAATCTCAAGATGGTTTGCTAGCGAAAAATAAAAGACCTCTTATGTCATCGCTGATCGAGTCTTGCTTTTGTTCATCAGTTGCTCCACGAGCCTCTCCACTTTGGAGATAAAATAAACGATCGGCCTGCATCTGCATAATCAAGTCTTTGAAATTCTCCCGGCTAACCTGTTCCCCTAGCTCACGGCGCAGATGCCAGATTGGGACAAGTCCCATGTAGTTGTAGCCTTTGTCCAATTTCTCAAATAGGGCAAGGGCTTGGGACTTAAAATCGTCATAGGATGCGATCGCCCCTACATCCCCCTTCCCCTTCTCAACCCCAACACTTGCCACACCATCCTGATGCCGAATCCACTTCAACAAAGAATTTCCCAGGCGAGTACCAATTTGAGAACCATCAAACTCAAACAGAGAATCCTTACTTTTCAGGCCTTCCGCTAAAACTTCTTTCCCCTTCGCCGTCAATTCCACCAGCGTCACCCGATTTACCAGCGAATACTCGATCGCCCCAGTCGCCTGTAACTCGCCCAGCACTTCCACATATCTCTGACTCGTCTCATTAGTCCGCACAATCCGCTTAGTCAACTCCCCCTTTTTCACCTTCATCTTCCCGCCGCTCAAATCCCACAAATTCAGCAGTACCCGAACTTTCGCCTTCGCATCCCACACCGCTTGCTCTTCCGGTGTCAAAGTTATAGGCACCGCAACTTCACTTTTCTCAGACATATCCATACCTTTAAATACTTGTTTTTACTTTTAAATTTTACCAGAAACCTTGCTGGCAAACATTTAAACTTTTCCGCACGCGGGCGAACCTGCGAATAACTTATGCTTATTTCATTGTTAAATAATTTTGTCACTCATCACCACAGTAAAATTCGATTACCAAAAAGATGAGGATTGACTAAAAACTTGTGAATTGATAAAATAAAATGTTTGATACATTATCGCAGTTCAAATTCTCTGCACCAAATGCGATCGAAACATTTTTAAGCACAGCTCGCTAGGCTCTAGCAACCTCAACAAATGTAGCGCTCCCAACCGCACCTAATAACCCGGAAACTAGCCTAACTGCGACTTTAGTTCAATGCTCGATTCTGCCTTTAGAAAGACGAATGCAACCTAAACATCTTGTTACATTGCAATGGCAATCAAAACATTGAACAAGATTTTACCCATGAAAACTATTCCCGACCAAATTTCCAACATCAAAGACAAACTTCCCGACTTTACTCCCACCCCTCCCGGTTTAAAAGCTCAAGCATCTAGCCACGACCTCAAAGCCCGTTTAGATTGGGGCGAACCCGGACTCACAATCATCGACGCCCGTGATTTTGAAAGCTTCACCAAAAGCCACATTACCGGCGCGGTAATGATGCCAATGGACGAATTAGTTGAGCGCGCACAATCGAGTTTAGAACCCATCCGCGACATCTACATCTACGGCGAAAACGACCAACAAACCGCCGAAGCTGCCAATCTTCTCCGCGCAGCAGGCTTTCAAAAAGTAGCCGAACTCAAAGGCGGAATTCCTGCTTGGAAAGCCATTGACGGCCCCATCGACGGCGCTGCCGAACACGATACTCCCGGCCCCGACGCTTACAACGTTTTCTCTCGCTTGCAACACCACGCAGAAGCGCAGAAAATCAACAAATAACCTCAGATTGGCGGCAGAATTAACCCACAGAATCTGACACTTAATAAACCCGGTATCGCAAAAGTTACCGGGTTTTTCTATCCGAACTTATACCATGCCCGGTCGATTACCCTGATTCCTGTAGGGGCGGGTTCACCAACAATATCTGCCAATAATGGACAATCTCAAAAACCCGCCCGGCCGGGATATTATGGTCAATCGTGAGGACATGATATTATACCAAATCAGTCTTATATTTTCTTAGTCTCTTAGAGAGTGACTTCCTTTGTATAGGATGGGTTTCATATCATGTCCGATGGATCGCCCATAATACAATTGCCGGGGCGGGTTTGGGAGATTGTCGGTTTTTGGCAAATATTATTGGTGAACCCGCCCCTACAGGAATCAGGGTAATCGACCGGACATGATATCAACCGCCGACTTTTAACTTCCTGCTATCCAAATATGCCTTAACTTCCGCGAACATTAGGCGGTTGGCATCAAAAGTAATCAACTTAACAGCTTCCTCAAAAGAAACCCAAGCAGAATTTTGGATTTCCTCCACTTGCAAAACAACCTCCCTCGAATTGACAAAGCCTAAAAAGTATGTCACCGTTTTTTCAATCAGCTCCCCATCTTTAACAAAAGAATAATGCTCTGTAAAACTCGGCTCATCCAGCATTTGAAAATCGGATATACCAGTTTCCTCCTGAAATTCCCGCCTAGCCGTTTCCGCTGGAGATTCCCCAGGATTGGCGTGACCTTTGGGAAACGCCCAATGTCCGGCTTGATGTTGAATTAACAGAAACAAAATGTCAGCTTCCGTCGAAAAAATCGGCACAATTCCAAAACATTCATCTTTCATTTTTCTGATATTCCCTATTAACTCTTACAGCATATTCCAAGTTTATAAGTACATCCCAGAAACCGGGTTTCTTTACAGTTCTCGCATCATTACTGATTCTGTTGCTCGAAACCCGGTTTCTCGCGAGCTACATCTACATGGAATATCCTGTATGTTTTTCGAGTCCGGGAACCATCCGGACTTCGTTTGTGTAGATGCGATTTCAATCGCCGAGTCTCTGAAATTCCCACCCCAAGCGAGTCTGCTGTTCATAAACCCGCTTCAAAGTATTAACATCCCTCGCTGAAATAGGCGGAGGATTTCTCACATGAGAAAAATAAAGCACATCAGTTTCCATCAAACTGTGGCCCCAAATTCCCAAAGCGTGACCCAACTCGTGCCGCGCCGTCGCCGGAATATACTTACCCACTTGAGTCGGATTCAAATAAACCGAAAACCGATGAGATAAGACAGTTTTATCGCCATCGCGACGGGCATACAATTCATAGGTAGCCTCTCCAGAACGCGATCGCAAAACCCCTTGACGCAAAGGCGGAGCCCGACGTAAAATCCTAATATCAGCCACCTCAGAACTATCCACCACTTCCAAAGGCAAATAAACCCCCCATTCCCGCACCACATCCAACACAGCCGCCACCCATTCTTCAGACTTATTAGCATCAACTGGACGCTCAACATAAACCTGAATCGGAAACTTAGACCACAACAAATGACCGAAATTCGGTGGCTTAACCTGGTCAAAATAATCCCCGCTATCCGTGGAATCTTGCCAATTTGCTAGCGTTGGTGGCAAAGGATGAACCTGTGGATTCGGAAAACTATTCGGGAGAGAAGAAAGAGTCGCCGCCGGAGTATTAACCTGACTAAAAATTATCAGGCTAAAACAACATATAGCCAATCCCAAACCAGCCAGCAATCGAGGTTTTACCGTAACTTTCCACAACCGCATTTTTGCAACCGCAGATAGACCAAAATAGACGAAAATAAACGCAGATGAACTTGATATTATCTGCGTCTATCTGCGTTCATCTGCGGTTAAAAATCCAAATCTTATAACTTAGGCGCCAACCAACCAGCACTCAAAATCACAGTCAAACCCATAAAAACAATAGACAGACCCCAAGTAATCCGGTTCAGACTTGTTTCTGCACTCTTGGCGCTGGTAAACAATTGAGCTTGTCCCCCAATCCCTCCAATACCATCGCCTTTAGGACTGTGCAGCAACACAAAAATCACAAGTCCTAAAGCAGACAAAGACCAGATAACTTGTAACACAGCAACAATATTCATAATCGGGGGGAATTGGTAATTAGTAATCGGTAATTTATTATGATATCAAATTTGGTCGATCGCGCACAATCTCCTCCGGGACACAGCATCGTACCCATTGTTGTCGAATTAAGCTGTTAGTCCGCCAGTCCGGCAGGGAATGAATTCCCTGCCTCAAAGCGAAAGTCCTCGCTATGAGGACTGAAAAGAAGAATTTTGGTACTGCTGAATCCAAGTATGATTTTGCCTGATGGGGTAATTCTAAGTGCTTACGCTGTCAGCAGTGGGGCAACCACAGGGGATTGCCCCTACAAATTTCATACCCCAATTCACCAACGCCGAATTTTTAAACTCATTAGTCCTCTTGAGAGGACTTTCGCTATTAGACAGGGAATTCATTCCCTGGCGGACTATCGGATAGGCGGGAAGACTGGGCGGATGACCGCTTAAGTTGACACCAATGCACGGCGCCGCCTTTGTCCCTAATCCTGCGTCCCTACTACAATCGGACTCGCACCGGAGTGCGATTGGCGCGAACTTCAAACTCAGCCGATCGAATCATAGAACGTCCGGTCATCTCCGGGGGCTGAGGCAACCTCAACAGCTCCAGAATCGTCGGCGCAATATCCGCCAAACAACCATCCGCCCTCAGAGGAACATCCGTTCCGTGACCCGGAATCTTCCGACCTTCGCCTTCTACCAGAATAAACGGCACCGGATTAGTAGTGTGAGCCGTCCAGGGATTCCCGTCCTCGTCAAACATCTGCTCAGCATTGCCGTGGTCAGCAATAATAATTGCCGTTCCGCCAGCTTTACTAATAGCGCTCAACAGCCGCCCCAAACATTTATCCACAGTTTCGATCGCAATTATCGTCGCATCCATCATCCCCGTATGACCAACCATATCCGGGTTAGCGTAGTTAATCACCACAAACGAATAGATGCCTTTTTCCAAAGCCGTCACCACCCCATCCGTCACCAACTCCGCCGACATCTGGGGTGCCTCATCGTAAGTCCCCACCATCGGGCTCTGCACCAATTCCCGGTGTTCCCCGATAAAAGGCTCTTCCAGACCCCCATTAAAAAAATAAGTCACATGAGCGTACTTTTCAGTTTCCGCCGTCCGCAACTGCTGCAAACCGTGCTTAGAAATCACCTCGCCCAGAATATTGTTCAAATTCTGCGGTTCAAAAGCCACCATTACCGAAAGTTTCGGGTCGTACTGAGTAAAAGTCGCAAACGCCAGCGGCTCAATTAACTGCCGTTCAAACCCCTTAAAATCGGGAGATACAAAAGCCTGAGTCAATTCTCTAGCCCTGTCCGGGCGAAAATTGAAGAAAATTAGCCCATCCCCGGATGCCACGGCCCCCCGCGCAATTCGAGTCGGAACAGCAAACTCGTCGGTCACTCCTTCAGCATAAGAGGCCTGCAACACATCCACAGCCGATCGACCGTCAGGAGCACCCTCAGTCGTCATCACCTCGTAAGCGCGCTGCACCCGATCCCAGCGCTTGTCCCTATCCATCGCGTAGTAGCGGCCGCTAATGGTCGCAATCCGACCGACCCCTACTTCTGCGATATAACTTTCAATCTTGCCTAAAGCTTCGACACCTTCTTTCGGAGTTGTATCACGGCCGTCTGTAATCGCGTGAATGCAAACATCAGAAATTCCCTGTGCTTTTGCTAATTGCAGCAAACCCTTAATATGACTGAGATGGGAATGAACCCCACCTTCAGAACAAAGACCAGTTAGGTGCAACTTGCCGCCCGTGGCGCGGACTTTCTCGCAAAGCCCAACCAGCGCGCGGTTGTCCAGCAAAGAACCATCTTCCACTGCATCCGAAATCCGCACCAACTCTTGAGGAACGACGCGGCCCGCGCCCAGATTCAAGTGACCAACCTCTGAGTTACCCATTTGCCCGTCTGGCAGCCCTACCGCCCGGCCCGATGTTTTAATCAGAGTTCTGGGATAAGCGGCCCAGAGACTGTCCATCACGGGTGTTTTCGCAGCGGCGATCGCATTTCCGTCTTTTTCTTCACGATAACCCCAGCCGTCTAGAATAATCAGCACTACAGGAGATACAGACGCTTGTGCCATGCGAATACCTTATTTACAATAGTTAATTTCTCGATGGTCATGATTTCCGATTTTGCGGAACATCTGCCGCTAATCAGTTTACATATTTTCTAGACTCCGGCTGAACAATGCCAACCAAAATTCCCTCAGCCACAGCATTGTGGGAACTAATTTCGACCTGCTTTGGGAATTGTTTAATTGATTGCCTTGCCCTGTACTGTGAATGCACAGTCGGAGGCTGTTACCTATCTCACCAACAGCGACCTTGCTTTTGCGGCCGCATTTTTACGAATTGTTCAACGGTAGGTTGCTATTGAAACACTAAAAAGAATACCACAGATGGCGGACTTTTACTACTGCCTCAAGGAAGAGATTAAACAGCTTTGACTGGGCTGGGAATAACTTTAAACCAGTTGAGCAAAAATGCGTTTCCGAATCAGCTCACTTTCAGCGGACATAAAATTCTACAACATCTTTTTTAATTTTGACATCGTAATTGCCAAAGAAATCGTGACCGAGCAGACCTATTGGCATTTGTTTGGCGATCGCCACTTCGACATTTTGGATCGCAGCACCCCCAACCCGAATCGATCGCACTACGCCGATCGGGAACTCGACAACGCTACCGTCAGCGATCCCCGCTCTGATAGTACGCACCGGCCTCACTCCCAGTGCAGTAGCCATCCGCTGAGAAATCAAAGTGCCGCTCGCCCCGGTATCGACAATCATCTCAAAAGTCTTGTTGCCGTTAAATACCACATCAATCACCGGCGTCCCACCAGCGCGACGCTTGATTTTAGCTTGAAATACCTGTGGATTCCCCGGTGGCTTAGCCGGTTGATTTGCTGGGGGTTTGGCACCACGATTTGACGGGTTCCAAAACTGAGAGTACAATTTGCCAGTTGTGAATCCCGATCCCGTTATAGTGCGATTCCCTACCCTTCGGGAACCCCTACGGGGAACGGGATAGCTCCGCCGCGCGTGCTGCTGGGAACTAACATCGGGCACCAATGTCATCACCTGAGTTTCTGGCTGATGTGAATGAGAATGCACCTCGCCACCCCCCACAGATCCCAGACCAACCACAACGCTCGCACAAACCAAGCCCGATCGCCAAATCCGCTTGAGAATCACTTTTGCCATGATCTAAATACCTTAATTGATTCAATGATGTCGAACAACGACCGCCACTGATATCCTAACCCGCTCCCAAAAACCGATCGCCCGATCCCCAGATCAGAATCATCAGGAAAACTTGGCAATTTTCAAGCGATCGCATAACATCGAAACACAGATAAACTGATAAACGGCAACAGGCTGTAATTGCAGAGCCTTGTTGGAAATCTTGAAATTAAGGATTTGGTGGCGATCGGCAATGCACAAACTTTTATATTTTGCAACTATAGGACTACTAGCGTTCTCGATCGGAGGATGCGGTGGCGACGAGGGCAGCAACACAGCCAGCCCCAGCCCCAGCCCCATTGCAGCCTCTCCATCTCCGGCAGCCACTGCCAGCCCTACCCCAGCAGCTCAAGCTTTCCCGTCCCCAATAGTAGCCGCCCAGCCTCCTGGGTTAATTCGATCGACCAACCCAGACGAACGAGCAAGACAGGCTCAAACAGGAATCGGCGACAACAAAAACAGGAATCCAACGCTTCCCCTTGAGCCGGTGCCACAAGGCCCTGTGACAGCCAATCCTTCTCAGCTAGACCCCTTTGGGCCGCTGCCACCGATCACAGTTCAAAACCCTCCCGGAGTTGGCGATGTCCCGGGCGGAGTCCCAGCAGGGCCGATGACAGCCAATCCCTTGCCCAAACTGCCGCAGCGACAGGTGGCCATGATACCTAAACTGCCAGAACTATCCCGCCCAGTCCAAATTGGAGGCACTAAGCTCAGAGGCCCAGCCGCTCCCCAAATCAATCTCAGCCCGACAGCAAGAAGCGTTGTCAGTGAATTCAGGACGCTTCAGGCTTTGCTAGACGACACCACACAAAACTCTGAGTACGGTACTGATGTGCGTAAATTAGTCGAGACTATTTACGGAGTACCAGGAAGGAATTTTGGTGTTACCAGACGAGAGTTACTACTAACTAACCGACCATTCTTCAGAAGAATAGAAAAGGCCCTGGGTGAATATGTGACAGCCTCAAACTTGTGGAACCTTTATGGAGATCAATCGCCTGCTGATGCTCTCCGGTGTTCCATCGTTCCCGAAATTGCCGAGGCAATTGAGGTATATCGACCGCCGACAGTAAGAAGGGGGGAACTTTCCTGCGTGACGCGAATAAATTTGCTGCAAGCAGTTTGGCGGCAGGGCAAGAACAGACTTGATGCAGCCCTCCGCGATCAAGACTATGAGGCTCGAACAATCGCAAAAGCGCCTCTTCTGCCAGTTCTATCCGCAACCCCGGAAAATCGTGAGCCAGAAGGCGAGAGGGCCCTGGGTCGGCAATTAGCTTCGTTGCCACAAGTGCCTGGGCTAAGCCCCCCGCCAGTAGGGCGTCGCCCAGCGGGATCTCCCTTAATAGCAGCGGGCCCCGGAGATCCTTCTCTGCCGGGAGGCGAAGGCGCGCAAGTTGGCTCGCCCCGCCAAGTTCCGGGGCTGAATGCGCCTCAATTGGGCCGTCGCGGCGGAGAGCCTGGTTTTCCGGGAGGCGAAGGCGCGCAAGTTGGCTCCCCGCGCCAAGTTCCGGGACTCAATGCGCCTCAATTGGGCCGTCGCCCCGGACAGCCGGGTTTTCCCGGAGGCGAAGGCGCGCAAATAGGCTCGCCGCGCCAAGTTCCGGGGCTGAATACGCCTCAATTGGGCAGTCGCCCCGGACAGCCAGGCCTGCCGGGAGGCGATGGAGCCCAAATAGGCTCGCCGCCCCAAGTTCCGGGACTCAATACGCCTCAATTGGGCGGCCGTCCAACTTCACCACCAACTACCGGTACGAATCCGCGCCGCCCTGCACCCCCGCGCCCGCCCCAGCCAATTGCAGCTAGACCCATAGGAGTGCCGGATCTGCCGGAACTGCCAGTAGACAAGCGCCCGCCCCAGTGGAGAGACCCCAATCCCCCACCACCTCCGCAGATACCAGCAGTTCCTGCACCACCGCCACCGCCTTCTACTGACCTCGCTACAGGCACTGAAGTCAGTGGCGTGGTAAAAGTCGGGAACGAGACGCAAGTGATTGTCAAAGTACCGAATGAACCAACAAGTCGATATGTCAAAGTAGGGCAGCGGTTGTCTAACGGGCAAGTGTTGGTGAAGCGGGTGGAGATCAAGCCCGGAGCAGATCCAGTCGTGATTCTGGAGGAAAACGGCGTTGAGGTAGCCAAAGGTGTTGGCGAAAAACCCGCCACTCGCCAACAACCCGCCAATGCAGTTATTAGCCGTCGGCCAAATCCGAATAGCTCAACGCGGCGCTGAAAATTGACATTAAAGCATGAAAAATGCTAAGGGCAAAAACTCTAATTTTTGCCCTTAGCGTTTATGGCTGATCTCGAATCTGAAGGTAAAATTAATATAGAGTGAGTTAGTCGCTTCTGGGAAGAAACATTAGGGATTAAAAAATAGAAGACTTTTCAGCGAGTCTTAGCTTTTGTAAAAGCTCTATCACTAATTGAAGTCAAAGGAGATTTCCCATGCTCGGTTCAATTCAAAAATTAGGGATGGTGATATTAGTTGCTTCTTGTATCGGCAGCGCCACTAATCTCTTGAATCCCCAGCCATCAATGGCTCAACCAACACCAGAGCCAACACCAGAGGCAAAACCCGAAGAAGAAAAACGCTCTCCCTTCTGCCAAGGAAATCCTCCGACGGGAAGAGTGAAATGCAATTACGAGGGAGGCGATAACTACGAGGGAAATTTCGTCAACGGCCTCCCCGACGGCAGTGGAGTCTACGTGTACGCTAATGGCGATCGCTACGAAGGACAATTTCGGAATGGAGTGCCGGATGGTAGAGGGACTTTCATTTTTAAAGATGATGCCCGCTACACAGGCGTGTTCCAAGACGGCACGATGAGGTCTGGGACGGTGGTTTTTCCCAACGGCGAGCGCTACGTCGGAGAGTTCGCAGTCGTCAGGAACGTTCAGACTGATGTTATTAGCAGCCAACCAGCAGGGCGGGGTCAATTTTTTTACGAGAATGGCGATCGCTACGAAGGACAATTCTTTGCAGGTTCGCCCTTTGGCCCAGGGGTATTAGTACGCAAAGACGGCACTCGCTGTTCCGGCAGATTTTTTAATCAAGAACTAGATGCTAGTGTCACCTGCACTTTCCCCAACGGTACGCGCTATGAAGGAGAATTGCGAAAGGGACTGCCTCACGGTGTCGGGACGATGATCGATGCTAGCGGCAGGCGCTTTCCGGGGGTATTTCGCAACGGCAAACCCGGAGTTTCCTAAAGGATAAATTCAGTTTTTCAGGCCACTGTTGACAAGAAATCGGACAAAAGACAAATGACGAAGGAAAATAATATCCAGAAGCGTATAGGAGAGACTTTGTTAATGATTTCCCGTTTTAAAACCAGTGGAATCGCTCTATTAGTTACATCAGTGTTGGGAATTGGTAGTTACGCGACTTATCCCTTGCCATCAATGGCGCAAGGAACAGGAGCTAAAACTGGTCGCTGCGTGCCAGCTATCCCTACAGGTAGAGTTAGGTGCGATTACGACGATGGCGATAGCTACATCGGACAGTTCGTTAACGGTTTGCCCAGTGGCACGGGGGTATACGTATATGCCAACGGCGATCGCTATGAGGGGCAGTTCCGTCTCGGTCAGCCAAACGGTCGAGGACAATTTATATTTAACGACGACGCCCGCGTCGAGGGCATATTCCGAGATGGCAAAGTGAGTTCCGGGACAGCTATTTTTACTAATGGCGATCGCTATATAGGCCCGTTTTCTCTGGATTGGAAAGTGGGTACGCCGACTGGACAGGGGCAATTCATTTTTGCTAACGGCGATCGCTTTGTCGGTCAATTTTTAGGGGGCAAGCCTTTAGGTGCGGGAGTCTTCACCCGCGCGGACGGTACCCGGTGTTCGGGACAGTTCTTTAATGAAGAACTTGATGCTAGGGGTAGCTGCGCGTTTTCTAACGGTATCCGCTATCAGGGAGAGTTCCGCAAGGGATTGCCTCACGGCAAAGGCACAATTATCGATACCAGTGGCCGGCGGTTTCCGGGAGTGTTCCGCGACGGCCAGCGGCTCGAACGATAAACTGGGAATAAGTGCGAACTATTAGTAAGGGCAGGTTGAGGGCTAATATTTTTTGCACAAAACCTGCCCTTGCTAGGTTTTAAAGTCAAAACTATTGATAATGTATGATCGGCTTTTTCTCAACCGAATTGCTAATCTTAAATATCCACTTAATGGAGTTAATGGAGGCGTTTTGATATGACAACTACTGCTTCTGCTTCCAGCCGCACCGGGCAGTTTCCCTTCGACTTTGCCCCGCAGCGGACTCAAGATGCTGATTTGTTGCGACAACTCAATTTTGTGCCCGGTTTGAAGGAAGTCTTGACTTTGCGCCAAGTTCATGCTTTGGAACACGCTACTGTTTGGGTACTAAGTCAATCGTTTGGTGCGACGACAGCAAGAACCGATAATGAGTTATTGGGCGGAATGTCCACAGACCAAGGGTTTTATCTTTATGGTCACGTTAACATTGCACAGTTGCGTCAGGCAGTGCGCGAGGCTTTGCAGCGGATTGCCAGCGGAGAGTGGGATTTAGCTGTACATCCCCGCTGTGGCACGAATTTGTCGGTGGCAATGCTGCTGACTGCTGGACTTGCTGTTGGCATTAATTTAGCCCTGCCTCGCGGGCCCATTCTGCAACTTTTAGGTTTGGGTGCAGCGGCGGCGGCGGCGGCTCAATTAGCTCCAGATGTAGGATCTCTAGCTCAGCGGTACGTCACAACTGCTATTCCGTTTAATTTGAGTGTTGTTGATATTACTGTAAGTCACGACTTCTGGGGACGCGAAGCTCATTTTGTGCGGGTGCGTTGGGTTGAATAGTTGCACAGTACCAAGCCCACCTCAAACAACAGAATACCCAGAGCCCCGACTTTTTTAAGAATTCGGGGATCTGACAGAAAGGGAGCATCTCATATTTGTAAAAACACTTCTTCTTCCTGCTTCCTTCTTCCTCTTTCTTCCTGACTCCTGACTCCTGGCTCCTTCCAATTTCTAGATTGGCTGCTTTCATTGAGATGCTCCAGACAGAAAGCTCCTAAATGCGATCGGGATCTACTCCTAATTCTCGCAACCTCGCCACCAATCTTTCCGCCCGTTGGCGCTGCTCATCAGCTTGCTGCTCAAGTTCCTGGAACCGAGCTTGTTCTGCTTTAATCAACCCTTCAACTAATGGCGGAGACAGTATTTCATTCACTGATAATGTCAGATTTGGAAAGACTACAGACACCATTTGTTGCCCCGGCACAAAATCTGTTTGTGTATAGATGTCTTCACCTTCAGGAAAGGCTAAAACTCGCACCAGTTCTTTGTTAGGTGTAGGGTCAACAATTACATATTCGGGCACGTTACCTAGTTCGTACTCAGCTCGTTTAATCACATAATCGGCGCGCCGATTTTGACTCACTACCTCTATCACTAACAGCGGCTTTTCCTCAAAATCGAGGATACCAGCACCTGGTCTAGCACCAGCTTGTTCCAAAAGACTTTGAGTGCAAACAACTACATCAGGAATCCGAGATGTATCTTCTTCTGTTCTCACTCCTAAACCTGTTTTTGCTACTAAGTCAAGATTGTGTTCCGCTAGGTAACGCTGCAATTTGTAAACTAAATACTCGCAAATTTTGATATGTAAAACTGTGGCGGTTGGCATCGGAATTAATTTGCCTTTGTACAGTTCATATTGTAGATAGGAATCAGTTTGATAAAATCGGTATTCTTCAAAGGTCAAGGTGGGTGAAGTATCAATTTGCTTTGATTCAACAACTGGCACTACAGATTGAGACATATCTTTTCACCGATGTCGATATCATTCTATTATATTCAATCTGCCTCGCTCTGGGTGCATTTGCGGTTAAATATTTCCAATTATCGATCGCACTCGCCAGCAGAATTGTCAGAGAATAGTTGAATAGTGTAAAATCAACTTTGCGATCGCCCCGACAACTCGACATCACCATTCCTTACACCATCCGAGTTCCTATGTCAATCAAAAAGATTCTTTCCATAGCGCTGTTAATTTTCATCCCCATTTCCATCGCCGCTGAGTATTTGCACTGGGGCTCCCTCGCAGTTTTCATCACATCCGCTTTAGGCATTATACCTCTGGCGATTTGGTTGAGCACAGCAACAGAAGAAGTGGCGATCGTTACAGGCCCCTCCATAGGCGGCTTATTAAATGCAGTCTTCGGCAATGCTACGGAATTAATTATTGCCATAGTTGCCCTGAAAGCTGGCTTAATTGACATTGTGAAAGCCAGCATAACCGGTACAATTATCAGCAACTTGCTTTTAGTCATGGGATTTTCCATGCTGTTAGGAGGAATCCGCTACAAAGAACAGGAATTTAAGCCAATAATCGCGCGGGTGAACGGTTCCACAATGACTCTAGCAGTGATTGCCATCCTGCTGCCGACAATGGTAATTTATACCTCCAATGGAGTCGAACCCGCAGCCATTCAGAATCTTTCCTTAATAACTGCGATCGTCCTAATTGCAGTTTACGCTCTAACTCTGTTATTTTCATTAAAAACCCACAGCTATCTTTACGATGTTGGCTTAGTAGAACTAGAGTCAGAAAATCCTCAAAATACCAAAGAAGAATCTACTACGCACAAACCGAATTTGTGGCTGTGGATAGGAGTGCTAGTTGCCTCAACTGTTGCTGTTGCTTTTGAATCAGAAATTTTCGTGGGTGTTGTCGAAGAAACTACCAAAGGATTGGGATTAACGCCGCTGTTTACAGGGGTAATTCTGTTGCCGATTGTGGGCGGCGCAGCCGAATATGTAACTGCGGTGGGAGTGGCGATGAAAAACAATATGGATTTGTCAGTTTCTGTCGCGATGGGTTCGAGTTTGCTAGTTGCTTTGCTGGTAGCGCCGGTGTTGGTAATTATCGGATTAATAATTCATCAGCCGATGGATTTAAACTTCAATCCGTTTGAAGTAGTTGCAGTTGCCATTGCAGTAACAATTGCTAATCTAATTAGTCTCGACGGGCGCTCTAATTGGCTCGAAGGAGTGCTGCTTTTAGCAACATATATCGTGTTAGGAGCAGCATTTTACTTTCACCCAATTACTTGAACCAACAATTTTATTGGAGGGGCAATCGCCCGTGGTTGCCCAGGGCGGTTTCTTTCTCACGAAAATCAGGCTTTTGACCCTTGTAGTGCCAAGAATGCCTAGCCCCCACAGACGATTTCACAGCCGTTTGGGACATGGGGGCAGCCACGGGGGGCAGCCCCTACAAGAGAATGAAACAGCGCTGCGTGGTTGCCCCTATTCCGTGGAAAATAACTTATCTTGTTTCTGGTTTGTTATTCCTCTTTGTCTTCTGGCCTTAATTAAATAAAATAATTTTTGGACAGAAAGTAGTTAGGGACAGCGACACTGTTGAACAGGAAAACACTCTTGTCTGCAACTTCTTTTTCTGCCTTTACGATCGCGACAATCAGCAGTATCCCGACATTCTACCCGATCTTGACAAATTTGCTGACGGGGAAAAGTACCTAAGTTTTGTATAGAAACTTCAGCCGTAAGCGCACCCTGTTCTATAACTTGGTCATTTTCTTTAATTTCATAGATAAACTTATTTTCTCCCTCTAAAACCGAAAAAGTTCTTGTTTTGTGACTGTTACCCAACTTAAATCCAAAATCCTCGGAAAACTCACCTTTGTTGTAACCTCTGTCTGTGTAGGGATAGGGGTTAGTTTCCATGCCATCAGTCACATTTTTAATCATCACCCTTCTGTTAGGGCCGGGAGGAGTTTTGCTGGAGACAAATCGAGCGCTTTGCGAATCAGGGGAGAAGACAGTACCGGCACAGGGGCCTACATATTCAGTGCGCTTAAATTGAATTAAATTAATATTAAAAGCGTTTTCGTTTTTGACCCTAAATTGTGCTTCGCTACTCTGCTGGGCGCTGACTGTGAAAGCTGCTAGCGTCAAAAAAATTGCCCCCATAAAAATAGCTAAAAATTTGATTTGTGGCCTCCCCATAACAAATCTGGCGTGTTCCATCTCTCTCTACCTCTAATGTGAATAGATAGCATTTTGTTTAGCAGTTATTTTAACTTGAGAGCTGAGGTGTTGTCAAAGTAGATAGTGTAGGTTGGGTTGAGGAACGAAACCCAACATCCAATTAATGAGTGTTGGGTTTCGTTCCTCAACCCAACCTACAGAATTACGAACGTAACTACCAAGTTACTCGATCGCGCCATCTCTCTAAAATCTTGTCCCCAATGCCCTGAACCCGTGCCACGTCGTCTAAAGAGGTAAAAGGTTGCTGTTGTCGCGCTGCAATAATTCTCTCGGCTAACTTCGGGCCAACTCCAGGCAAAGTTTCTAATTCTTCCTGAGTCGCGGCATTTAAATTAACTAACTTTTTTCCGGCAGCAATTTGAGGTTTAGCACTCGCAGATTTTGATGCTGCTTGTAGTGAATCGCACTCTTTTTTCTTAGCATCAATTCTCTGTTTGATGCGGGCGGGAATTCCCAAGGTTGCACCTTTGTAAAGCCGATCGAACTCCCGCTCAAAATGGGCCGCAACTGTCGGATTATCGATCGCCAGCAGCGCCTCGTCATTCCCGTGATTTGCCGCCTCACTCCAGTTGTGAGAACCTGTAAGCACCGTTTTGCCGTCCACAACGCCGAATTTGTGGTGCAGGCGATCGCCCATTGGTAACAGCGGCACTCCCACCGCAGTCAGCGGCTTTCTCCAAGGGCGATTGTCAGTTTCTAACTTGCAATCTTGCATCAAAGTCGCCCCCATCATATCCAACCCTTCACTGTAAGAGCGATAAATAAAATTAGAGTCAATTAAAGCTCGCACCGCAACTCCCCGGCTAGCTTGAATTTCCAAAGTATTTGACAACCGCTGAGCCGAAAATACAAACAATGCCAAATCAACCGACTTTTTCGCACTACCCAAAGTTCGATTTATCAAACCGTTGACACTGTTTTCCCAAGGCAAAGTCTGGGAAATCGGCGAAAATTGCACCGCCACTGTCGCATTCCCTACTCTTACTTTTTGCACTTGACGCAACGGCTTTTTGATGCCAAACTTGCTGTCCGGTTTGCCTCCGGGCCCGTCGCCCCACATGATGTTAAATTCTTGAGTAAATAGTTGCGCTATTTGAGCATTTTCAATTTTCAGCAAATTGTTCGCATTGCCGCGACTTGCAGGTGTCTTGAAATCGCCATGTATATCGCTTGTGGTAAAATTAGCCGAAGTTACGATTACGGTTTTGCCGTCAATTACAACAAATTTGTGGTGCATCAAACCGCTGCCTTTACTGCCGTCAGCAGTATCGTCAATTACAGGAATACCCGCATCTTTGACAATTACCAAAGCATCATTTTGCTTGATTTCATCTGCCGTTAATTTACCGTCTTTATTGGTATCGGCAAGTTGCACAAATTCGTTATAACGATCGCGCTCTCTTTCCGGTAATTTCGCCAACTCCTGGGCTGTAAAATCGCTCCAAGGGCGACTATAGATATGTTCGACAATTAATCTCACTTTAATTCCCGATCGCCCTCGTTCGGCCAAAACCCTCGCAATACCGGGCAAGCGAAACTCCTGAACCGCAACATCTACCGTCGATCCAGCACTGGCGATCGCCACAGCAATCAAGTTTTCTAAATCATCTCCAGGTCTAGTTTGCTGGCGGTAAGGCTCTGTATAACTCGAAGCGATCGACTGATTGAAGTATACTTGCAACAAGGGGTCTTGAGGCAATGGAGCCAGACTGAGAGGTAAATTCTGCACGTCTTGCTTTGTTTGTCCGCAGCCCGCCAGATTGATCGCCACCAGCCCAGCACAACAGAAACCGAGTAAATGATAATACAATACAGCCACAAAATTTTAATAAATATAGAGGTTATTAGCCTTCTCACAGTTCAAAGCTATTGGATCAAGTAAAGTTACAACCTATTAAATTTATGCAAGGGAACAGATTTTGCGTCTTGTAGAACTGCCTCGATGCCGGAAGCATCACTGGTAAGGTAGCAGCATTCAGGGGCGTGGGTCAAACCCTATACCGCTGCTTTATGGCTAAAAGAAAAAGAATTTTTCCGTGCGGTCACAAAGGATATGGTAAAGCGTGCCATCGCTGCACGCAAGAGTTGGTGGCGCAGCAGCATTACGTTGAAGTCCTGACACAAAAACAAACCAAAAAACAAGAGAGGGAAGCATCATTTGCTAGAGATATCATCGATCTCAGAGGTCTGCCCGACCACGTAGTCACTAAAGCCCGAACAATTATAGCAGCTTTGGGCGAAAATAAGAATTACAGAGATTTCGGCGGCAAACGCCTGCGTCACAACCGTTTGATAATCAGTATTCCTGTAACTCGCAACTACAGAATGCTTTGTGAAGATTGCGGCACTTTCTTAACTCCCCAAAAAGTTTTGTCCCATGAAGACTACAACGTCTGCAAACCAGGAAGTTAGTCATCAGTTATTGGTTTTATTGGCTATTGGTAGCCACTCACAACAGTCAACAGTCAACAGTCAACAGTCAACAGTCATTAATTAGTTATTTATCATGCAAATTTACCTCGACTATAGCGCCACAACACCCGCCCGCCCAGAAGCGATTCAAGCCATGCAAACAGCCCTTACTCAGCAGTGGGGAAATCCTTCCAGCTTGCACGAGTGGGGACAAAGGGCGGCGACAGCTTTAGAATTAGCAAGAATGCAGGTTGCTAGCTTGATTAACGCGCTACCGGAATCGATGATTTTTACTTCCGGCGGCACTGAAGCGGACAATTTGGCAATTATGGGAATTGCCCGTCTTTATACAAAGCCGCAGCATATTATTATCTCCAGCGTAGAGCACTCCGCTGTAGCAGAACCGGCGCGACAACTCGAACAGTTGGGATGGGAGGTAACGCGCCTACCAGTTGATAAATTGGGGCGAATTCACCCTTTGGATTTGCAAGAGTCCCTGCGATCGAATACAGTGTTAATTTCCATCATTTACGGACAAAGCGAAGTTGGCACGCTGCAACCAATTGAGGCATTAGGACAAATTGCGCGCGATCGCAATATCATGTTTCATACCGATGCAGTTCAAGTTGCCGGCAAGCTGCAAGTTGACGTGCAGAAACTTCCCGTAGACTTGCTTTCGGTTTCCAGTCACAAACTTTACGGGCCACAAGGTGCGGGGGCGCTTTACGTGCGTCCAGGAGTAGAATTAGTGCCAATGTTAGGCGGTGGTGACCAAGAATTGAAACTGCGTTCCGGGACACAAGCGCTGCCGACAATCGTCGGTTTTGGGGTGGCGGCGGAGTTAGCATTGCAGGAAATAGATGTGGAAACGCCGAGGTTAATTGCATTGCGCGATCGACTTTTTGACCGATTATCCCACGTACCCAGTTTAGTCGCAACGGGCGATCGATATTGTCGGCTGCCGCACCACGTCAGTTTTTGCATTGTTTCTCCCGACGGCGACACAGGGAAAGTGACAGGCAAGACTTTAGTGCGACAGCTAAACTTAGCAGGAATTGGCATTAGTTCCGGTTCTGCTTGTAACAGCGGCAAACTAACTCCGAGTCCGATATTATTGGCAATGGGATATAGTAAAACTAAGGCCGTTGGCGGCATTCGCTTGAGTTTGGGACGAGAAACCACAGAAGCGGATATTGATTGGACAGTAATGGCGATAGAGCAAATTTTGGATAGATTAATGCCCAAGGTAGCATTATCTAGGCGTTAGGAAGGATTCCGGTCTTGAAAACACGTTTCCCACAAAAAAGCCGCTTGATATCATTTACACTAAAATAAATTCACCATCTATTTTGGGGAAAAAGCAATGGTTACAAAACTGCAATCTCCCGACAAACAAAATATCATCTACCCCGACGATAACGGCGAACCAATGTCAGATAATACCGAGCAGTTTCGATTAATCGTTTGGATTAAAGAAAATTCTGAACTATTGTTTGCGAATGACCCGAATGTTTTTGTCGCCGGTGACTTACTTTGGTATCCCGTTGAAGGAAATAATAAACTTTGCCAAGCACCAGATGTGATGGTAGTTTTTGGTAGACCAAAAGGATATCGTGGTTCCTATCAACAGTGGAATGAAGATAATATTGGGCCACAAGTTGTGTTTGAAATTTGGTCGCCGGGAAATCGGCCCGCTCCGATGATTCAAAAGTTCAAATTTTACGAACGTTATGGTGTGGAAGAATACTATTTGTACGACCCACAAACATTAGAGTTGACTGGATGGCAACGTCAAGAGGAACAATTAGAAGCGATCGAACAAATAGACGGTTGGATCAGCCCCAGACTGGGCGTGCGGTTTCAATTATCTGAAACGGGACTAGAAATGTTCGGCCCTGATGGAGAAGCGTTTATGAGTTTTGTGGAACTCGCTCAATTGCGACGACAGGCTCAAGCGCGGGCTATTGAGGCCGAGCAACAAGCTCAGCAAGCCGAGCAACTGCGACAACAAGCAGAGCAACTGCGACAACAAGCAGAGCAACAAGCTCAGCAAGCAGAGCGACGCGCCAGTGAGACAGAAACTTTGCTGCAACAAGAACGATCGCGATCGCAAGCTTTAGAATCAAGATTGCGAGAAATGGGAATCGATCTAAATCAATTGTAATAGATGATTCGGCTGTGGAAACCGCCGAGTCCATTCTTTCTACGCACAACCAAAGAAACCGGGTTTTTTCCAGAATCTTCGCCTGTAACCACATATTCTCGCAAAAACCCGGTTTCTGGCCACCCACCAAGCATGATAAAATAAATCCCGGTGTTATTCAAAACTCCCCAAAATGGAAGAAAACCGCGCCCAAGCCTATCTGCAATTAATTCACACCCTGCTGAATGCCCCCAAGGGAGACGAAGCGCAAATATTACAGGATAACTCAGAATTACTCGATCGCGGATTTCTGGAAACTTGTGAGTTAGTAGCATCAACCTTGGCAGAACAAGGAGGGGAAAATGGCGCTAAATTCCTCCGACATCTAGCTAGTTACCTAGCGCAACTCATCGATATGAACGATGACGTAGATAGCAATAACTCGAAGAGTGAAAAATTCCAAGACTATGCAAATTTTTTCCTAGAATTATTGCAAGCAGAACAAGATAGCAACGGGGATATAGCAGTAATTTACCCCATGCTGGAAGGGCGACAACATCTCCTTAATGCCAGTTTTGCCGAGACTTTACAGCAAGTGGCGAAAAAGTTAATTGCTGGCGAAAACTCAGAAACAATTAGCTCAATTATCGGTCTTATTGAAAATTTGAGTATTCATATTAGTGAGTTTCCCAGTGGGAATAAAGGGAATAATATTCAAATTGCCATTGCGGGTTATGAAATAGTTTTAAATAATCGGGAACCCGGTAGCGAAAAATGGACGCAAACCCAAAATAATCTGGCTACTGCCTACAATAACAGCAAAAAAACAGGCGGTTGAAACCGCGTCTACACAAACCAAGTCTGCCTATGCGGACAAGCGAGATAATTCAGAAGTGTTGAAATCCTCGATCGAGCTTTAATATAGCATCAGGATAAATGCCACTGCTATCAGTTAACCAGATATCAGTGCTATCGGTAGCGATTCCCACAATTGCGGCTCGGTTTCCTATTTTTTCCACTAATAACTCAGCGCTTGTTATTGGCAAAAAAATCACTAACTCGAAGTCTTCTCCGCCGTATAAGGCCCAATCTAAAGCTTTTTCGGTTGATACTATTTCGCTGAAAATATCGGGAATTGGTAGTTTTGTACGATCGACTTTTGCGCCAACACCGCTAGCCCGACAAATTTGAATAATCGCATCTGCTAAACCGTCGCTGCTGTCCATTCCGGCGATGGAAAACTCACCCGCAGAACCTAATATTTCCCAAACAACCGGCAAAACATCCAGCCTCGGTTTAGGGCGCTGGTGAGCGAGAATTAAAGAAGCTCGATCGACCTTTTCCAGATTTTGCCCGAATTCTGGATTTAACAGCAATTCTAATCCCGCGCGGGAGGCTCCGTGAACACCCGTGGCGACAATCGCCCAGCCCGATCGCGCATTTGACCGACTAATGGTACGATCGCACTCAACTTGTCCAAAAGCCGTAATCGCCACAGTCACAACGGGCGATCGCACAACATCGCCACCGACGATCGGCGTATCATATTCTTGCAAGCAAGCCGTCATCCCCCGATAAAACTCTTCAACCCACTCCACAGCCGTATCCGCCGCCACAGCGAGGGCTACAGTCACCGCCAGAGGCGTTGCTCCCATCGCAGCCAGATCCGACAAATTTGCCGCTGCGGCGCGCCATCCTGCGTAATAAGGCCCCGTAGTGCGATCGCTAAAATGCACTCCATCCACCAACATATCTGTAGTGATAGCCAGAGATTGGTTGGGATTTGTCGGAACTACGGCGCAATCATCACCCACTATCTCTGCGGGGCAGAATTTTTGCAATATTCTTAAAAGACCTTGTTCACCGATATCTTTAACTTGCATAATTTTGAATTAGTCGATCGCACTTTCTCACTTCACCATTCCTTACCCGAACTTGGCGGCAAGCGCAACCTAGGAAACCTATAAAAAGTATCTCCTTCATCATCTACCTCTAAAATCGCCGAAAAAATCTTAACTTGCCGAGTTAAATACTGCTGAGCAACTTCAGCCTCAACCCTAGCACTAGCCGCCAGTTGAATCAGCGAAATTTGACTGTTTTGAGTTTCCAACAACTGATAAAAAGCCTCATCCAACCGCTGCTTTTGCTTGTTTTCATTCACATTTTT
Organism: Microcoleus sp. AT8-B5; assembly: GCF_036705565.1. Classification (NCBI taxonomy): domain Bacteria; kingdom Bacillati; phylum Cyanobacteriota; class Cyanophyceae; order Oscillatoriales; family Microcoleaceae; genus Microcoleus; species Microcoleus sp. AT8-B5. The sequence continues at coordinate 5,223 of NZ_JAUBUY010000062.1, read as the reverse complement.
TACAATCAACAAGCCTGCGAATCCGCCCAAACCCATTACCAATAAAAATTGTAAAATAGCCATATTTTCGATGGAATTCCTAATTTTAATAACGAAACTATAAAAATTATCTCTTCTTCCAGCCTGATTCCGGCGGGCTTTGTCTGTGTAAAAGTGATTTCAATCGCCGTTACCTTTCTTTATTTAGAAAAGATTTCAATGCCTGTCACTATTGATTTTTTCAGCCCGCGCAGGCGGGCTTTGTTTCTGTAAAAGCGATTTCAATCGCCGTCACTTTGGTGTAAAAGCGATTTCAATCGCCCTCATTAATTAAACTTGAGGTCGCACCAAATTTTCGATTCCTTTAACTACCTTAGCAGATACAATCTTGTCTCCCTGCTTCAGTTGCTCCAAAACTTCTTTTCCTTCAATCATGTAACCAAAAACAGCATAGCGGCCGTCCAACAGATTCAGGCCAGCGGGCGTGAGTTCAGGTTCAAACAAGAAAAAGAAAAACTGAGAAGAAGCGCTATCAGGGTCAGTTTCTGTACGGGCCATAGCCACAGTACCGAAAGCAGAAAAAGGCAAAACAGGTTCGTCGCGATAGCGCCCCGCATCTTCTAGAGTAATCCCGTAAATAGGTTCTTTTTCCTCCCTGACGAGCACTTCTAGCGGTATATTCCGGTATTTGCCAGTAGCTGGGTCAATAAAACCCTCTTCCTTGCCTTCGGGATCTCCCGTTTGCAAAACGTAGGATTCTTCCGATCGAATAAACGGCAAACCGTCATAAAAACCTCGATCGACTAAATCCACAAAATTACCAGCCGTAACCGGGGCGCTGTAGCCGTCAACCACAACAGTAATTTCCCCTTTTTCAGTTTGTACAGCCACAGTAGCGCGCCCTTTCAGTTGAGGCAGATTAGCATACTTGGCAGGCACTTCAAAAGGAAACTTTGTCACCATCAACTCTTCGATTTCGCCTACCGAACCTAGGATTGTGGCTTTCAAGTCAATCACTTTGTCCCTGTCTTTAGCCTCAACAGCCTTTTCCAGTTGAGCAACTTTCTCCTTGACTCCTGCAACTAGCGCCTCAGCTTCCGGCTTTTTGGCGTCGGGAATACTCTCTAAAATGTCAGATTCCCGGAGGTTGAGAATCCTGGAAGCCCTGCTGACATCGCTGCTAATAGGCCCCCAACGTTTAGATCGTATGTGGTTGCCAATGTCTTCGAGACTGATTTGCAACTCTCGTACAGTCTGATTGTCAATAGGTAAAGCGAAGCGCAGCAGCGCCCGCCCGTCCGTAATCGCATTCCCTGCAGGCATACTGCTGCTGGGGCGTTTGGCATGGGAGACTGCACTGAAACTCAGTCCGAGAGTGAACAGCAGAAGCGCTAAAGCGACGGTTTTGACCCAGCGCTTGCACGTATCGATCGAGAAATTAGGCCAATGCAACATAACTTTAACTTTTATTGCCTCTATTATCTTCCCACAGCGCTGCCCGCCCGCCTTTGCTGCTACCCATCTAAAGTGTCTGTTCGTTCGGCCCGGGAGGAGTTGCCCACTAACAACACTCAACAGTCAATCGATTTTAGATTTGAGATTTTAGATTTTAGATTTTAGATTGACTTGCGCGAGATAAATTCGGGGGCTTGTCGATCGGATACAGGTTTTTTATTTCTGGACGGATGAATCACGTGGCGGGTATCCTGGATGCGGGAATTGTCAACTGACAACAGCCCACTGCCCACTGCCATTAACATTTCAGTACAGCACTTGCTCCCTTTGAACGGTAAAATAAAATGCCAATTGCTTTTTGATGCCGTCAGCTAGACTGCGGCTTTAACCTGACCCGCTCAAAAACGGATACAATCCCAGACTCCTGTCGTGGAGAGATCAAAATTTTAGACCAAGGTTCAATCTCCCAAATTCATCTGTGGAGTAAATCTCAAATCTAAAATCTCAAATCTAAAATCGACTCACTGTACTTCCCCCGTGCCGGCAAGGCGACGGGATTGCCCGCAAAAATTTATATGATCTCCAGTAACGACTTTCGACCAGGTGTTTCAATTGAATGGAATAACGGCGTGTGGCGGGTTATCGAATTCCTCCACGTCAAGCCAGGAAAAGGCTCGGCTTTCGTGCGGACAAAATTAAAAAACGTCCAAACCGGAAACGTAGTAGAACAAACCTTCCGGGCGGGCGAGACTATGCCTCAAGCCAACCTGGAAAAGAGTGTGATGCAGCATACCTATAAAGAGGGCGACGAGTTCGTCTTTATGGATATGGAAACTTACGAGGAAAGTCGCCTCAATGCTAAGCAAATAGGCGATCGTGTCAAGTACCTCAGTGAAGGGATGGAAGTCAGCATCCTACGCTGGAACGACCAAATCATGGAAGTGGAACTCCCCAATTCTGTCGTCTTGGAAGTGCTGCAAACCGATCCCGGAGTCAAAGGAGATACTGCCACCGGTGGCAGCAAACCCGCGATCGTCTCCACCGGAGCTCAGGTTATGGTGCCTCTCTTTATTTCCATTGGAGAACGGATTCGGATTGATACTCGTGAAGACAAGTACCTCGGCCGAGAATAGAAACGAGGGAATAAAAGGGAGTTTTTAGTTTTTAGTTCTGAGTTATGAGTTAAAGAATTATAAATTCAATACTCATCGCTCACAGCTTAAAAACTATCCCTTTTTTCTCCAAATTCGTTGATGCTCATAGCTTCGCCGGATTCTGAATCTTCAATTTTCAATTCTCAATTTTCAATTATTAATTACCCTTGAATCTGCTGTGCAACTAGACTTAAACCAGCTTTGTGACCTGCTAACTGTATTAGACAAAACTGGCATTTCGGAACTGACATTAAAAAGTGGGGATATTGAACTAACAGTACGCAAAGGCATTCTGGCAAGTTCACCAGCCACCTCTGCTGCGCTCCCTGCTGCCGTGGCGACTGTCGCTCCAATCGCCTTGGGCGCGGTTCCTAGCCCCACCTTAGCGTCACCTCCTGCTGTTGACCAAAATTTAGCAGCGGATCTGCCTGCCCCTGTTCCCGTCGCCCCTGTCGCTGTACCTGCTGCCGTACCTGCTTCTGTCGATACCAAATGGGTGTCAATTATCTCGCCGATGGTAGGAACCTTTTATCGCGCTGCTGCTCCTGACGAGCCTCCTTTTGTCAATGTGGGCGATCGCATCAAGGTCGGCCAGACAGTCTGTATTATCGAAGCGATGAAGCTGATGAACGAGATCGATGCTGATGAAGTCTCCGGTCAAGTGATGGAAATTTTAGTTCAAAATGGCGAACCTGTCGAATACGGTCAAGTGTTGATGCGAATTAATCCGGATTGAAGGATTACTTTATTGTTATGGACAGAATAAATGCTAATATTTCCCGATCACTTCTCTCCGGTGAGTTTGATGAAGTCATCCCAGCCTGTCCCGCAAGAGGTTGTGCAACAAGTTGCTGAGTATTTCAGTATTTTGAGCGAACCCATGCGTTTACGAATTTTGAACCTGCTTCGCGACGGCGAAAAATGCGTGCAAGAATTGGTGGAAGCTACTCAAACGAGTCAAGCCAATGTTTCTAAGCACCTAAAACTCATGCTCCAAGCTGGTATCCTCACTCGCCGGAGTGAAGGGACTTCAGCTTATTATAAGGTGCAAGACGAGTTAATTTTTGAGCTGTGTAATATGGTGTGCGATCGGCTTGCCAGCCGGATCGAACAGCAAGCCCTACACTTTCGGGCATTTAGCCTAACTACGAAGCACTGAAAATTAGTTGCCAGTCCCCAGTCAATCGATTTTAGATTTTAGATTTTAGATTTTCGATTGACTTGCGCGAGATAAATGCGGGGGCAATAAGTGATTTTCGATTTTCGATTTGGGATTGATTCCACGGATAAATCACGTGGCGGGTACCACATGAAGAAATTCGTGGTCATGAGTCATCAGCCATGAGTCATAAGTTATCAATCCCTACTCTCTGCCTTCAGACCGATGACTAATGACTCCTAACTAATGACTCCTAACTAATGACTCATAATTACTAAAGGGGAAAATTTTTGTCAAAACTTTGGCGGGTACTCGGCTGAGCCACCTCCAAACCTTCGCCACCTAAAAGTTCTAAAGGCTTGCCTTCCACCGAAATCCAAACCTTGGTATTCGGTTGTAAACTCGTAGCCGTATAGATAACCTGCCCCAACCTGCCAGTCATCGAATTGCTCCCTCCCCCCGAAGTAAATTCTGCTGACAAATCGACATAAACTCCGTCATTCTTAACACTCAAACCCCTGAGTTTTGTCCCATTAGGAATTTCGCTAGAAACAGTTCCATCCTTCGGCCCAGCTAACAAACTGTTAAAAGCAGCTTGTAAAGCTGCATCAGGCTTGTCAGCTTGTTTGACAGCTACTTTCGTAGGAACTCCCTCAAATTTGCCGCTGGCATCTTTAACCCAGTAGACTTGCACAGTCTGGACATCAGTCTGTGGCAAAGGCTTTGGCTGCGGTGACTTTGGCAACAGAGCGTTAGGCGTCTGAACCTGTGGCGTCTGAACCTGTGGCGTCTGAACCTGTGGCACTTGTACAGGATTTGGAGGGGGTACGGGTATCACTACAGCAGGAGATTCCGCAGGAATTGGGGAAAGGGGCGGAGCGGTAGTCTGAGCAGAAGACGGCGTATCTGCAGGGGTTGGCGAACGGTTCGCAGTCCACCAGGCAATGCCCCCTCCCGTCAGTAAAGCCAACCCGCAAGCACCGGCAATGACGGCTGTGGAGGCGCGGCGTACTTCTTGTCCATCTTTCATAATACAAATCCTCTTTAGAAATAGAGCGCTTGGGACGGTGAGGAGCGACTCCCGATCAGCTACATTTGTCTATGGTTAGATTCTGGAATTGACACAATTGCATTGCTGCTAGCGAACACTTTATAGCAAGCCCAACATATTCTGAATCCGACTATTGGAATCCTAGACCATAATATAAGATTTCGCCGTGGAGTATGTCACAGTATCTCGATCGGCCTAGTGGCTATATTCTATAGTAATCATAAAAAATTAAAGAATAAAGGAAGAAACAATAAGTAAAAAGCAAGAAGGAAGGCAACGGAGGTAAGGGGGGTAACGGATTTAAGGGATTTAACGGATTGAAGCAGGTCTCTAAAAAAAAATTCCCCAAAACAAAAAGCGCCCCTATTTCTAGGAGCGCTTTTTGTCAATCTCAGACTAAAACTTAGCCATTGATAGAAGGAGCA
>NZ_JAUBUY010000061.1:0-34798 GCF_036705565.1 Microcoleus sp. AT8-B5 | reverse complement strand
GCCAACAAGCAGCTTGCAGAATGGGATAAAGAACTGAATCAGTTACACGAGCGCAACGGCGATTTAGGGCTGAAGGTGCAGATGTTGGAGCAAGAGCTCAAGGAAGTGCGGCGCGATCGGGAGGGACTTGAGACAGAACTCTCCGACCTGAGACAAAAATCAAAAAATGATGCAGCCAGGAAAAATTTTCCCGATTTCCCAGAGCCGGCCGACTTGCTCAACCAGTTGAAAGCGCGGCGCAAAAAGTCGAGGGCAGACTTGGCTGACATGGAGGCACTGTTGGAGATACTCAGCTACTTAGAAGAGTCGGACTGAGCGAAAGATGAGCGGAAAGTCAAATGTCCAAGAAGGTAATAAATCTGAAACCCGTTACCCGTGAAGAGTTAAAAGCAATCGGGATGACAGGATTTGAACCTGCGACCCCCTCGTCCCGAACGAGGTGCGCTACCAAGCTGCGCTACATCCCGAAATTAGTCACTAGATTTTAAGCTTATCACATTCAAGTAAAAATTTAGCAACCTCGTATATAATTATTTGTAAAACACTACTCAGGCGGAGACAGACGTGACAGTTAAGCCCCAGTGGTTGCGAGTTAAAGCCCCCCAGTGGGAGCGCGTCGGCAACGTCAAAGAAATTTTGCGGGATTTATCCCTGAATACGGTTTGCGAGGAGGCGTCGTGTCCGAACATCGGCGAATGCTTCAACGCAGGTACTGCGACATTTTTGATTATGGGCCCGGCTTGTACCCGCGCCTGTCCTTACTGCGACATCGATTTTGAGAAAAAGCCCCAACCTTTAGATCCCACAGAACCCCAAAGATTGGCCCAAGCGGTGCAGCGGCTTAAACTCAACCACGTCGTGATTACCTCTGTCAACCGGGACGATTTGCCGGATGGGGGCGCGTCTCAGTTTGTCGAGTGCATTCAAGCAGTGCGATCGGCGATGCCCGATACAACTATAGAAGTTTTGATTCCCGACTTGTGTGGCAACTGGCAAGCTTTAGAAATTATTCTCGCAGCCGGGCCAGAGGTACTCAACCACAATACCGAAACCGTAAAGCGACTTTACCGGAAGGTGCGGCCGCAAGGAAAGTACGATCGCACCTTGGAACTATTGCAGCGAAGCCGCGAACTCGCACCTGGGGTTTACACCAAATCCGGCATCATGGTGGGACTCGGAGAAACAGACGCCGAAATTCGGGAGGCGATGCAGGACTTACGGGCTGTCGGCTGCGATATTTTAACAGTTGGACAGTACCTGCAACCGACTCAAAAGCACTTGAACGTAGAAAACTTTGTGCCTCCAGAACAGTTTGATGCTTGGAGAAAGTTTGGCGAATCTTTGGGATTCTTGCAAGTTGTCGCTTCTCCCTTAACTCGCAGTTCCTATCACGCCGAACAGGTGAGGGAACTGATGAAACTTTACCCACGCTAGCAATTTTAATTTGAGTTGACTCGCGCCCGTTAGCGAAGCCCTCGAAGAGGATCGCACCATTCTCAGTAAGATAGGATTGAGCCACTCGCCCACAAAGAAACCGGGTTTTTTAACCGAGATTTAGGGCTTTAATCAAGTATTTTGGTGAAAAAACCCGGTTTCGACGCACCCCTACGTCCAGGGCTTTAAGACCCGATCGAGTCAACAGCAACGAAAAACCTGCGCTTTCTGTGACGGCATGGTGCAAAAAACCCCGTTTCTGATGCTGGGGTTCTCGGCCTGATGTTAAGCCCGAAGCAGCAGCCCATAGCAAAACAATTATCGGTCGATCGCCCCCTCAAACTCATGACTTACGCAAAAGACATCGAGAAACCCGGTTTTTGCGTCAGCCAATAACTCGGTACAGGGGACTCTAGCAACTCTGAGACCCATATTCTATAATGGATTAAACTTCCGCGCTCACGGCAGCGTATTTAATCAAGAGCGCCGAGTTATATAAAGTTTTATTAAAAAAATGGCTAATTTTCCGAAGTGATCGGGAACCAGGTAATCGGTGATGAAGATTAACTTAACTTCTGACTAACGTCACTTGTTTATAGCGAGTCACTATCTATACTAGCTACATAAACAAAGAAGTACAACACACTTTTCGGGCCTTCAACCTGTTACATCAGAAAGTTCTTAGCGTTTTCCAGAATCTTGGTAAAACAAGTGGGGCAGCAAAAGTTCGATCTCTCCAACAGCAAAAAAGTCAGGAAAGTTACTAAAGAAACACAAAGCGGTGATGCTTCGTCTTAACCAAGTGGGCATCTTAATTATAAATAACCGCCAAGCGTAGCATCTTTTCACCGGAGCCACTGAGAAAATCACTATGCCAGCCACCTCTTTTTACGCTGAAGCTGAATTCGACGAACAACTGCGAGTCAATCCCTTGCCAGGTGATGTGTTGGATGAAGATGTTGAAGAAGCTGGAGACGAACTGCTCGACCAAGACCCAGCAGAGACAGAAGATGCAGACCCAGCAGCCAAATTGCAAAAAAATGCCAACCGTCGCACTACAGATTTAGTGCGCCTGTACCTCCAAGAAATAGGTCGGGTTCGTCTCTTGGGTAGAGACGAAGAAGTCTCGGAAGCTCAAAAAGTTCAGCGCTATATCAAATTGCTGGAATTACGCAACACCGTCGCCTCCCAGGAAGAAGGGCTAATTGCGCGTTTCGTGCATTTAATTGAAGTGCGCGATCGCTTGTCCGCACAGTTGGGACACAAACCTTCCTTGGAACGCTGGGCATTAACTGCCGGCGTCGGTGACGTGCCAGAACTCAAGCGAATTATGGCCGAAGGCAAGCGCCAGTGGGCCGAGTTAGCCGAGATGACGGTTGAGACGATCGAAAGAGTTCAAGCTGAAGGCATCGAAGCGAAAGACCACATGATTAAGGCGAACCTGCGCCTGGTGGTTTCGGTGGCGAAAAAATATCAAAATCGCGGTTTAGAATTGCTCGACTTAATACAAGAAGGTACTCTCGGACTGGAGCGAGCTGTAGAAAAGTTTGACCCGACGCGGGGCTATCGGTTTAGCACCTATGCCTACTGGTGGATTCGGCAGGGAATTACGCGGGCGATCGCCACTCAAAGCCGCACCATTCGCCTCCCCGTCCACATCACCGAAAAACTGAACAAAATCAAAAAAGCCCAGCGCAAAATTTCTCAAGAAAAAGGTCGGACAGCGACGATCGAAGACATCGCTGTTGAGTTGGACATGACGGCGCCCCAAGTCCGAGAAGTTTTGCTGCGAGTCCCCCGTTCTGTTTCTTTGGAAACTAAAGTGGGCAACGAAAAAGATACAGAGTTGGGCGACTTGCTCGAAACCGACAGCATCTCCCCAGAAGAAATGCTGATGCGAGAAGCTCTGCACCGCGACTTGCAGCAATTGCTGGCAGATTTGACCAGCCGCGAGCGAGATGTAATTCTGATGCGCTTTGGTTTGGGTGACGGACACCCCTATTCGCTGGCAGAAATCGGTCGCGCCCTCGACTTGTCCCGCGAACGAGTGCGTCAAATTGAAGCCAAAGCTTTGCAAAAACTCCGCCAACCTAAGCGTCGCAACCGCGTCCGCGACTATCTGGAGTCTTTGACTTAAATTTGGGCGGTCAGTCAGCGCGATTAATCAGGGATCAAGGCATTTGGCACTTGTGCAGAAGGCATGAGGCATTCGGCAGAAGTAACAATATTTACTTCTCAACAGCTTCTCTGTCCTCTGCAGCAAGTCAATCGATTTTAGATTTTAGATTTTAGATTTTAGATTAAAGAATTGACCCCACGGATGAATCCGGGGGCTTGTATCCTGGATGCTTTCATATCGTTTCCGGTTCTATCGGAATGATTTAACCGCAGAGGGCGCAGAGAACGCAGAGGGAGAGAATACAGAGAGGAATAATTCCGATGCTACCGGATTTGATATCATTCATAAAGCTGGTTAAAAGTCAATAAATATCATAAACCAAATTTTTTCCTCAATCTTTTTTCAATAAGCTGCGATATTTGCAAAATATCTCGATCGTTGTGTATTATTGTCAATAGGCAGACTTTCTTGAGAGGGTCACTATGGCACTTTATACCGCGTCCTCATTCAAATCCGAACTCAATGACAAAGGCTGGCGGATGACTCCCCAACGGGAAACCATCTTGCACGTGTTTCAGAACCTCCCCAAAGGCAATCACCTGAGTGCGGAGGATTTGTACACTTTGTTAAAAAATCGCGGCGAAAACATTAGCTTGTCTACCATTTACCGAACTTTAAAGTTAATGGCAAGGATGAGCCTCCTCCGCGAACTCGAACTAGCAGAAGGTCACAAACACTATGAAATAAACCAGCCTTACCCGCATCACCACCACCACCTAGTCTGCGTTCAGTGCAACAGAACGATCGAATTTAACAACGATTCGATTTTGAAAATTGGCATGAAGCAAGCTGAAAAGTCTGGGTTGCACCTGCTAGACTGCCAGCTAACCATTCATACGGTGTGCCACGAAGCTTTGCGGATGGGATGGCCGTCTTTGGTTTCTAGCAATTGGTCTTGTCCGAGGTCGATCGCCCAAAACGGCAGCAGCGCCCCGGATTCAATCGAGTGACGGTACACTATTTTCGCATTTTAAGTACGGCTTGTTACAATTTTTAACAAAAATCGGTAGCCCAAGTGCGATCGCAGTTACGCGGAAACCGGGTTTCTTAGGAAAAATACATCATTTCAGGAATGAGTCGGAAAGCAGAAACCCGATTTCCTTGATGTAGCCGCAAGGCTGGGGCTAAAAAGTTTGGCTCAACAAATCGTCGCTGCTGACCCCGTAACTGCGCTGAGCTCGATCGAGGGCGTCTCTCGTGGGAGTATCAAAAACTCCGCTGATCGAGCCTGTGTAAAAGCCGAGGTCTTGCAGCCGCCTTTGTAATTGCTGAATGCTCGATCGACGAGAGTTGAAACTGCTGCTAATTGGAACAGCAGGAACAGCTACCCGCCCAGCTAATCCATTTTGGATCGCAGCCCAAGTCGCCGGAGTGGCAATACCCGTCGCCGGTGACAAATTGCGTTCCTGCTGAAACGACAGCACGGCAAACTCGGTTTCGGCTCCAAATACTCCGTTCACCGGGCCGGGGTTTTTGCCCAGACTTCTGAGCGCAGACTGAAGTTGTCGGACAGCAGGCCCAGTATCGCCCCGTCGCAAACCAGCGGCAATTTGCGGCACAGGCGCGGAGGCCTGCCTGTTGCCTTGCTGCAAAGCCGATCGAGTGCTGCGATCGACCCTTCCAGTCCCGAACATCCCGCTATCTCTCTGAAAACGGATCAAAGCTGCTTGCGTTGGTCGATCGAACCAACCGTGAATCTGGCTCCTGTAATAACCCAATTCTTGCAGCCGCCGCTGCACAAATTCTACTTCTCGGCCTCTGTCGCCCAACTCCAGAAAATCTCCGGCATTACTCTGTTGGTCATCTTCCTCAGTCCACGAGGTAATTTCAGCTTGCCTCATCTGGGCATCTATAGCAGTCAAAGTAGCAGTGTCAGCGCAGCCGTCAGAAACGAGATTGTAATCTTGCTGAAAACGAGTCACAGCGTAGAGAGTGCGTTCCCGAAACTTGCCGTCAACGCCGCCTTCAAAATAGCCCAAAGCTTTTAATTGCCGCTGGATCAAGTCTACCGTCGCCCCTCTGTCCCCGAACCGCAGCCCCTTGCAACCGCCATTTCCCGAAATATCCCCCGGAAGAGTAACGGGGGGAATCGGCCGGGTGGAACCAAACAGCAAAGCTAAAGTTTGCCTATTGGCAATTCCAGTCACCCGCAGTCGATTAATTCGCTGGAAGTATCTAACCGCATTTTGAGTAACTTCGCGAAAACTCCCTGTGGGATGGGCGCTGAAGTAGCCTAGCTGCTTTAACCTGCGCTGGAGAGCTGAAACATCTGCACCCGCGTCTCCAAAACGCAGCTCCCGATAATTTGTATAAATAGTATTAAAAGGTCGATCGTCCCCGGCAAAACTGTTGAGTGCGATCACAGTAGCTCGATCGGGCCTACCAGTCAGCGACAGTTGATAGTCTCGCTGAAAGTTAGTCAGCGCCTGTTTTGTTACCGGGCCGAGTTGACCTGTCGATGATCTGGGAAAATAACCGAGTTCCCGCAACCTGTCTTGAACAGAGCGCAAATTTGGATATCCCGGATCTATTTGAGCAAAAGCCGAACCGGCTGCACTCAAAACCGACAGCATCAAAGCCACAGACAGCAAACGGACGTAAGTCTGACTCGATAGGTTTTGCCACTTGGGCTCATCAAAAATTTTCGACTCGGCGGGTGCTTCGCAAACAAGAGCAAGTTCGAGGTAAGCAAGAGATTCCATAATTTTTTAGTGTGAAATTGTGGGTGGGTTGTGTGAGCAAACTGCCAAAAATCATTTTTAGCACGCTTGGCTTGGATTTTATCAACGCTAAGTTCTACTGGGAAAGCGCGAAGCACCCGTTTTTCTAAAAAATTTACTGTCAAAAATAATTACAGGTAACAACCAAGATAGCATTGCTGCTTCTAGAGACGCGAGACTCAGCAAAAAAGTTTGCAGGCATAGTCTTAGCCTTTAAGGTCAAAAGACAATTAAGTTCTGGGGTAGTGCTGGCTAATATTTTATCTGGCTGCCGCAGAAATTCCCACAAGACTTGGGCGCAGGTTGTCCTCACCTTAATTTGTTGTCGGGTAAAGAGCCTGAAATCGCAGGTTTTTTGTTAAGAAACGCGGCTTCTTCATGTGGCGAGTGCGTCTGGGAAAGTACCGCTGATTAACGAAAAAACTAGCCACTAAAAATCCCCACTTTTGCTAGTTGCAAATAGGGCGGGGATTTTTTGATAAGCTCACATCTTGCATCATTCTTAAGAACAGGCAAGATGCCTGTTCCACAAAGAGTGAATTTTCTTGTGGAATAGGCTTCTTGCCTGTTCATAAAAAGCTTATTGAGAATGGTGTAACATCTCGTAAGTTGACTGTGTATTAAAAAATCGACGCTCGCTTAAATTAAGCCGAACCGATCGCAAATTACAGCTACTCCTGCTGCAAAAACAGTAATTGCGAGGGCTACCAGCGGGTTTTGGCCTCTGCTCACGGCAAAAGAGGTAACGACCCCAGCTCCCAAAGCCGCAGTAACAGCAGCAGTCGCCAAATCTCGATCGGGACGTTTGTCGTACATATTTTTTATTGTTGCTAGCTCAATAGCAGAAAACTTACATCTTGTAATCCAAGCTACCACTCTTACCTGTTCAGCGGTGACAACAGCCTGGGTTTTGCAACTAACCTTAAAATTTTGCTAATTTTCTTAACATACTCTCCTGAATTACATAAGTTAAAATTATGTTTTTTCAAGTTTTTATGTTGACTTTGAGCTCTTGAAACCTTTTGTCTGCTGGGCTTTTATGTCAAATTCAGGATTTGGCAGGGGCGATCGCACCCGCAGTCTCAGCGCATCAAACTGCAATCTCAAATATCGAAAATAAATTTAACTTGACTTTTTGCAATAAATGTGTATATAGCCCTTGGCAACAATACACAGGAAAAAACCCGGCGTTGGTGAACAATTTTCACACTGCGATTGGTTCGCTGCTCTCACAATGAGATGAGTATATTTGTTATCTAATTCCTATTCGCCCTCAATTCTTTCAGTATTGCCACCTTTGACCCAACCTTCGCGATTGCCATCCTCAATGCGAATTCGCTGCCACTCTTTGTCGGGCGACTCTTCCAAAACTACGACTCTTTCCTTGTAAGCAACACCGCCAATGCGGTTCGAGTCTCGGCTACCAGTATCGCGGAGAATTAAGCCGATCGGCTGAGTCACCATCGCGCGGTAAGCTCCCGGTTCCAGCGGTTTGGGAGACGGGGCATCGCTAGATGTAGAAACAGGGCTAGCCTGGGCTGTTGACTTCGGCGCAGCGCCCGCAACCTGAGCTGGTGTTTTGTCGTTGGAAAAAACAGGTTTTTCGGGGATAGTAGTTAGCTTAGCGGCAAAGTAAAGTGCAGCAGCCACGCTAGCACCTGCCATCAGGACGATCGCGAGCAGAAAACCCACTAAAAATTTGAAAACGCTATATACAGTGTTCATAAAACCGCAAATGAAGGAAGTTCGGCAACGGATGCTGTAACGGATGTAACGGATGTCAGGCAGAAGGCAGAAGGCAGAGGGCAGAAGGAAGAAGGAAGAAGGAAGAAGGAAGAAGGTTGAGTGTTGACTGCTGAATATTGAGTAAAATCTGGTAACTGCCCACTGACAAGTGATTACGAACTACTGACTACTGACTTCAAAAGGTTAGCCTTGAATCCGGCGGCTCAGACTGCCGTATCTAGAAGCAAGGCGAGCTTTCCCAGCAGCGGCCCAATCTTGGAGAAACTGGATTTGTTCTTGAGCCGTTCTGGCTAAGGGCACCATCTGACTAGCTGATTCTAAAATATCATCAGTGGTAAAGTCTCGATTTTGGCTAAACCCAATGTGCATTGCTTCAATCAAAGTTTGCTCGATTTCGGCCCCTGAAAAATCGGGAGTTTCGTAAGCCAAGCGCTCTACATCGTAATTTTTGATGCTGTGCGATCGCAACCGCAACAAATGTACCTCAAAAATCGCCCGCCGTTCCTCCTGGCTGGGCAAACCCACAAAAAATATTTCGTCAAACCTGCCTTTTCTCAGCATTTCTGGCGGCAAAGACTGGATGTTGTTGGCTGTTGCGACTACAAACACCGGCGAAGTTTTTTCTGCCAACCAAGTAATAAATGTCCCGAACACCCGGCTGGTTGTCCCGGAATCCCCTTTACCGTCTAATCCGGCAAAAGCTTTGTCAATCTCGTCAATCCACAACACGCAGGGGGCCAAAGCTTCCGCTAGCTGAATCATTTGCCTGGTGCGGGATTCCGATTCTCCGACTAATCCGGCAAACAAGCGCCCGACATCCAACCGCAGTAAAGGCAAATGCCAGTGGTGGGCGATCGCCTTTGCTGTTAAGGATTTTCCGGTTCCTTGAATTCCGACTAACAACAAACCTCTGGGATGGGGCAAACCGTATTGGCGAGCTCGATCGGTAAAAGCACCGCCACGTCGCAGCAGCCATTCTTTGAGATTGTCCAAACCGCCGATATCGGAAATATTTTCGCGGGCAGGGTAAAAATCCAGAATTTGAGTTTGGCGAATTGTTTGGCGCTTTTCTTCTAAAATCAGTTCCGCGTCGTCGGAATGGAGTTCGCCTCTGGTGGCGATCGCCTTGGCCAAAACTCGACGGATTCGTTCGATCGACAGCCCTTGACAGCAGCGTACTATTTCGTCCAGCAAACGCCCCTCAATGGCTTGTCCGGTAGCCCCTAATAGCCTTTCTACCTCAATTTTGATTTCCGCCGCCGCAGGCAGGGGAAACTCCAAAACAGTCATCACTTCGCTGAGGTCTTCGGGGATCGAAACTAGAGGAGATATGATGACAATATTTTTGGGTACTGATTTGAGGAGTCTCGCCAAATTCCGCAGCTTGCGGGAAATCGAGACATCTTCCAAAAACCGCTGAAAGTCGCGCAGAATAAAAATTGCCGGCGCGCTGGCGGGCAATTTTTCGAGAAATTCCAAAGCTTGGAGCGGGTTGCGCTTGCCAAAACCTGTATCGTTGGGATTGCCTTGGTAGCCATCAACAAAATCCCAGATGTAGACGGCGCGAGAACCTTGTTTTTTGGCACTTTGGGCGATCGCGGCTTCTACGCGCTCTTCTTCCCGTGTGGGAATGTAAATTAGGGGGTAGCGCGATCGCAGGAGTAGTTCAAACTCGTCGCTAAAAATAGTCATTAGTCAGTTGTCAGTGGTTAGTTGTTAGTTGTCAGTGGTTATTTGTTATTTGTTCTTTGTTATTTCTTATTAGCTAATGCCAACTGCCCACTGCCAACTGCCCAATGCCAACTGACTAAGGCAATTGCCGTTTAAGTGCTTCCAGAGACGCCCAGCGACTGTCTGAGACTGTTTCGGTGCTTTCTGTATTGGCATCATCAGTTAAAGAAATTCCCGGACATTCAATATCGCATATCTGTTTGTGCGGCAGTTCCAAACACATTTGCTCGTACACCCAATCGCCCGGAGAGAAATAGCCACCTGGGGACAAATTTTCCACCAAATCTTCTAAAGCCACTTCTATTTCTGCTGAACTGGAATCTGTTTGATTTGCTGTTTCTTCGAGCCAGATTAGTTCCGATGAGTTGAGTGCCAAACGATGATTGTATTGTTTCAAGCATCTGTGGCAGGTGAGAGTAACTATTGTTTCTGCTTTCGCCTTCACCTCAAGATAATTCCCTTGGTGAGTCACTTGCAGTCGTCCTCGCACCGGAGTAAGAGTTTCTAAATCGGGGATAAATTCTTCAAAATCAATGACCTCTTTCCGCTCACTTTTTGTGAGGAGATGAGGGATATAAATTGTCTCCATAATCTTTTGCCTTCCTACTTCTTGAATTCAAAGGTCAAAAGGAATAGTTAATTTTTAACTTCTTCCTTCTTCCTTCTTCCTTCTTCCTTCTTTAGCGTCAGCGCAGCCGCACTACCAAACGCCGATCGGGTTCTTGTCCTTGACTGTAAGTTTCTATATCCTCACATTCGCTCAAAAAGCTGTGGACTTGACGGCGTTCTGCCGAAGACAGCGATTTTATTTCAACTTCAACTCCCGTCGATCGGGCTTGATCTGCTGCGTACTCTGC
Source organism: Microcoleus sp. AT8-B5 (assembly GCF_036705565.1). Lineage (NCBI taxonomy): Bacteria > Bacillati > Cyanobacteriota > Cyanophyceae > Oscillatoriales > Microcoleaceae > Microcoleus > Microcoleus sp. AT8-B5. Next base: position 24,131 of record NZ_JAUBUY010000061.1, on the reverse strand, counting down.
CATCGATCGCAATTCTTCTTGGCGGCGGATGCGATAGCCATTTAGTTCAACTGTATAAGGAATTGACTCCTCTACTTCCTGACCTATATTCTGAACCGTGTTACAGAGGTACTGAATGGCATCTATTACATTACCGTTTGGCCCGACTAAGATTGCAACTTGTTCGGGAGTCAGATTGCTTTCATCTATTGTCATCCAATAGCAATCTTTTTGTTGTTCGCATACCACTTTTGAAGGAATTGCGGACAGTTGTAGCAATTCTTCTAACCATGCCTGTCCGCGCTGCATTTGAGAGTCTTTCATTGTTGTTAAAATCAAGCCTTTTTCTTAGAACGCTTGGGCTCAAAGGGAAGTGCATCTAATCCTTGTTCTTTTTGGGTTTTCGCCTCTGCTTCGTCCACTATTTTTTGGAGGTTTTCGGGCAGCGGTTCTCGCGACAAAATAAACGATTGAACTGTTTGGAAGATGTTAGCAATCAGCATATACATCAACACGCCGGCGGGCAGCGGGAAGAACAAAAACATCCCTGAAAATATGACTGGCGTCAGTTTGTTAACTGTAGCCTGTTGGGGGTTGTCGTTTGGCCCTTGTGCTTGTCCTGAAAGGGTTTGGTTGATGTACAAACTGATGCCGAAGCCCAGGATCATCACCAAAATATCCCAGTGGAGTGTACCGTCTGAGTCGATCGCGCCAACGCGGCCTAGAGCTTCAATAAACAGGAATCCTTTGTTACTAGCCAATCCGGGGATTGTGCCTTGAACTGTGGCTTCACCGGGCGCTAAGGCTGTGATGTTGCCCTGTTCATCTACCTTGACAGTTTCTTCGCCTTTGATGACTTTCCAGCCGGGTTCAAAGTCGATTTCGCTCTTATTTTCTGCAGCTAAAACTTTTAGAGGTTTGCCCTCTGGGGTTTGAAAATTTATCTTTGTTGTGTCGCCGACTGCGATTTTGTCGCCCCCTGGAATTACCCCCACAACTGGAGCATGAAAAGTACCTGTGACGTAAATATTTTGGGGCGGTGTAGCAAAAGCTTGCGGTTGAACATTTTCGATTTGTTCTTTGGGCAAAACTTGAACGTTAACGCTGTAATTTATGTCAGAAAACGGCGAACCCCTGAGCGTTGCAAACAGTGCAAACAGCACTGGCATTTGCAGCACTAAGGGGAAGCATCCTGCTAGAGGATTACCAAATTCTTTGTATACTTTGCTCATTTCCTCCTGCTGTTTGGCAGGATTGTCTTTATAGAGTTTTTGAATTTGATCTACTCGCTCTTTCATCAATGGCTGCGCTACTTTCATGCGCCGCATATTGCGAAGAGAGCCTGCGTTGAGAGGATAAAGAGCAAAGCGAATCACGAGCGTCAGAGCTACGATCGCTAAACCGTAGCTTGGCACGATCCCGTAGAAAAAATCTAGGATCGGAAGCATGAGGTTGTTGGAGAGAAACGAGATACCGAAATCCATTCGCTTTGAGTTAATTTAGGTGCTCTATGTTTGCTGTTGAGAACTATTTTTACCCGCTGAAGGCGAGCCGCCTCAATTTTTAGGGTTTTGTCTCTATCTTAGGACATTGCCCGTCGATCGACCGCCCGGTCTGCGGGTTTGTTTTAATGAGTTTGCCAATACTCGCACTGAATTGGGCCTCTAATCTGGGTGAAAGCGGTTCGGTTATTTAGCTTGGGCCGCGTTTGCTTTTTGAGCGGCTGCGGGCAGTTTTTCGTTAATGTAGTCATACATTGCTCGAAATTTCGGCATAGCTCTGAGTTCCAAGCGGCTGCCATTTTTCATGGTGAGCACCATGTCTCCGTAAGTCCCGAAACCGCGAGGTACTGTGACGATTTTGACTATATCTGAGTAGATAACGTCTGTCTGTTCGCCCCCCATCCAACCGCTAGTTACGGACACTCGGCGGCTCGTGATCCGATACCGCAGCCACAGAGCCCGGACAATTGCTCCTACTGCTAGGGGGATTCCCACCACAGTCAGCCCCAGGAGTAAATTGAGGATCAAGTCTCCGGGCGCGGGGCCGCCTTCATAATATACTTCCTCTCGAATTCCCATCTAGTACCTCGGCTTCTACCAACAACTGCTCTAATTCTTGCAGAATTTCTGCATAATTGCACTCTTGTGCGATCGGACGCACGACAATTACTAAATCCCACCCGAATTTTAATCGGGGCAATAGCTGTCGCAAAGCTGCCCGAATCTGACGCTTAATCCGATTGCGGACTACAGCGCGTTTGCTGACTTTCAGGCTGATGGAAATGCCTGTGCGAGTTGGCTGCAAGGATTTTTCGGCTGTCGGTTTCGCAAAGTCGGCGCTTTTTGGTTTACGCAGAGCTTTTAAGCTGAAATGGGCCGAGTTACGGCGCATTCCCTTGCGGTATACGGCGCTGAAGTCTTTTCGGTGCTTAAGTCGGTTTGTATCGGGCAACATGGCGTAGGGCGATCGTTGAGGCCTCTCAACCTTGATGCAGTGCTAGACTGCGAGGCGGTGGCGACCTTTGCTGCGGCGAGCTTTGATTACCAATCGACCGGTTACGGTACGCATTCTGGCGCGAAAACCGGATGTTCTTTTTCTTTTGCGGCTGGTTCCGTGCAGGGTTTGCTGTGTCATTTTGATTTCTCCCGGCTTGTTACTTTACTTTTGATTAATATTCACAATCTTCTAGTATACCATAGAAGGGTTTTCTTGGCAATTAGATTTTTCCGATTTGAATCGATCGCCACTCATCACAAAGCAACAATACGTTTTCTAGCTGGTGAACGAGATTTCGGTTGGGTTTTCACTATAGCAATCCTCGCATCATTCATGAGGATTTGTAGGGGTAGTGCTACCCCTACAAGAATTATGGAAATGATGCGAGGATCGCTATACCAGATACCTAACTTTTTAAGATGATATTGCAAGGGCGATCGCCTTTAACCGAAAATAATCAAATTCCCGACTTCTCAAACTTCTCCAACTCCCAGAAGTCCGGGATTTCTGCTGCTAGTCGGCCTTAACCCTAAACAACTCAAATCCCCGACTTATAAATTCATCCGTGTATCCGTGTCCAAGTATTTATTAAGACTGCTGTTTTTAAGAGTGCGTAGTATTTTGCGGTTATTTATAATTTAGTAGAGGTAGAGGCTCCTGCGTTTCATCCAAAAGAGCGATTTGTCGGTTTAGGAAAGATTGACGATCGCCCGATCGATTCTCAGAAGCGTTCTTGATCGGGCTGTGAAATTCCAGTCATTGACTTGTCTCGGATTTCAGCTACTAGCGGCGGTAGGACGTTTTGCAGTTCCCTACCTGCATCTGTCAGCCGCGCGTGGATCTCTCCCGGCGGACTAGGCCTGTTTCTTCCATGCGATCGATCGCGCCTGTCAGCGTCTGGCCTACCTCTTGCAGTTTGTCGCCAATGCTGGAAGTCGGCAAACCGTCTTCTTGCCACAAGCCCCAAAGGGTGCAAGTCAGTTTTTTGGCGATCGAATGCTACGCTAAAAGCGGGAATCCACCCTCTGCCGGATATGTTAACAATTCTTAATTGTTCTTAAACTAGAAAGAGTAAATCTAGTTCGCGATCTGAATTTATGTTGCTTCCAGCCGACCAGCGCACCAAGTTAGATGACACCGACGACAATTTGTTCTACTCCTATCCTCGGTTTGTAACGCACGTAGACGATGGATTCATTCAGCAACTAACCGATTTGTATCGGGAACGGCTGAAACCGAATACTCGGGTCTTTGATATGATGAGCAGTTGGGTTTCTCACTTGCCCGACGAGATGCAATTTGCCCATGTTGAAGGGCACGGCATGAATGAAGAAGAGTTGGCAAAAAATCGCAGACTGAATCATTATTTCGTGCAGAATTTGAACGCAAATCCCAAATTGCCACTGCCGGATGCAGAGTTTGACGCCGTTGTCAACTGTGTTTCGGTACAGTATTTGCAGCACCCGGATGCGATTTTTGCCGAGATTCACCGCATTTTGAAGCCTGGTGGCGTAGCAATTATGAGCTTTTCCAACCGGATGTTTTATCAAAAGGCGATCGCGGCTTGGCGGGAAGGTTCCGAGGGCGATCGGGTAGAATTAGTCAAGAGTTACTTTGATTCTGTCAAAGGAGCGAATATACCCGGATTTAGCAAGCCGGAAGTAATTGCTCGCAAGCCTAACTTGCCGAGTTTTATGCAAATGCTGCGAATACCAAGCGGCGATCCATTTTATGCGGTAGTTGCTTACCGCCAAAGTTAGGATTTTTTGGCTGTAAGGACTTTAGGACTTTAGGTGAAGATTGAAAGCACTAAAGTCCTTACTACAAACCGATCCAAAGCTACGCTCTTTAGGTTAGGATATATTTAATATGTGCTCCTAAAATATGGAAAACGAACTTTTGCAGCGCATCACACTCGATCCAAATATCTGCCACGGAAAACCCTGTATTCGCGGTCTCCGATATCCAGTAGAGTTAATTCTTGAATTACTCAGTTCTCGTATGAATGCTAAAGAAATTGTAGATGACTATGACGATTTAGAACATGAGGATATTCTAGCTGCTTTGCTATTTGCCGCGCGGCTGACTCAAGTGAAAAGCATATACTGAGTATTGTAGTTCATCAGTAATCATAAAGTAGGGTAACACCTTGATATGAAACCATACCAGCAAATAGCGATCGACGAATGTGGCGAACCTTTAGTCCCTATTCCAACAGAACATTTTGTCTTTGAAATGCCGCACCCTTATCAAAAGTTGGGTGCTCCCTATCACAATAGCAAAGCAGATTCGCCTTACTATTTGCGGCAAGGAGTTGTAGATAGTTTAATCGCAGCTCAAACCCAGCTACAGCAAAATCATCAAAATTGGAAAATTCTGATATTTGACGCTTATCGACCCGTGGAAGTGCAGCAATTTATGGTAGATTATACTTTTAATCAAATTGCCATAGCTCAAGGCTGCGAATTTCCGGTTTCCGAAGACAAACGCCAAGTGATTATAGAACACGTATATCAATTTTGGGCACTACCCAGCCTCGATCGCGCGACGCCTCCCCCTCACAGTACAGGTGCAGCTTTAGATATAACTTTAGTGGATGAAAATAATCGGCAAATTGATATGGGTTCTCCGATTGATGAAATATCAGAACGTTCTTATCCCGATTATTTTGGTAATAGCAAGGAGCCGCACAAACAGGAATATCACCGCCACAGGCACATATTAAAAAATGCGATGATAGCTGCGGGTTTTCAGCAGCATCCTAACGAATGGTGGCATTTTTGTCTGGGCGATCAGATGTGGGCTTGGTTGACAAATCAAAACAATAATGGTAGTCAATTTTTGGCCCGATACGGTCGCTATTAAAAGGGTACGCAATTAAATCGGGACTCGCGCCCTCGCAACCTTAAGAAACCTGGTTTCTTGACAAAAAACCTCAGATTTTAACTGCTTCCTGTGGCAATAAACCTGGTTTCTGACACTCTGTGCCTCCAGGAATATAAAAGTTTGAGCAAAATAAATCATTTGTATCAGAAGACACGGCAACTATTGCCAGCGGGGTAGCGGTGGTTTAAAATCAACGAGAGCGAACAAGTGCAGGCAAATCAAGCAAGCACTGCAAACCCTAAAGGATAACTCAGAGTTCACCCAGTCACCAACCCCAGCCTAAAGGCATGGGGCAAAGAAGAGAAAGGCTCACCACCTTTTAAATCTGAGACTAAAACAGTGTCTAGCTTGCGGGTCAAGAACCCAAACTGAACTATCTGGTGGTGGTACACCGAACGACGTTACTGGATGCTTCCCTAGTCTGTAACCTCTCGAATAGTCAGTAGCGAAGGGAGATATACACACGGGCTTACCGCCACTTGCTATGCGTACAGGACAAACAGTGTCAGCCGGCAATTGTCCCGACGAAAGTACAGCACAAAAGTACACGGCATTTAGTAGTTCCAAGGCGGTAGCAAGCTTAACGGGGGACTAATCCTCCCCCCCCATTCAATTGTAAAGCCGTCCTAAAAGGACGGGGTTTCTACCCATTTTTCTGATGAAAGCACTCATCCTCTCTGGCGGTAAAGGAACACGCTTGCGTCCCCTCACCTATACGGGTGCTAAGCAGTTGGTTCCTGTAGCAAATAAGCCGATACTGTGGTACGGAATTGAAGGAATTGTGGCGGCTGGGATTACGGATATTGGGATTATTATTAGTCCCGAAACCGGGGAAGAGGTGAAGACGAAAACAGGAGATGGATCTCGCTTCGGTGCGAAAATTACTTATATCTTGCAAGCAGAGCCGGCAGGGCTCGCTCACGCGGTAAAAGTTGCCAGACCGTTTTTGGGCGATTCTCCATTTATTATGTATTTGGGAGATAACTTAATTCAGAATCAGTTAGATCCGTTTTTAGAGATTTTTAACACGCAGAAACTAGACGCTCTGATTATGCTGCGTCCCGTTTCCAATCCCTCTGCTTTCGGTGTGGCAAAAGTTGATGAGAAAGGCCGAGTTTTGCAGTTAGTAGAAAAGCCCAAGGTTCCGCCGTCCAATTTAGCACTGGTGGGGATTTACTTTTTTGCTCCTACTATCCACGAGGCGATCGATCAAATTCAACCTTCGCCCCGGGGTGAACTCGAAATTACCGATGCCATTCAACAACTCATCAATAAGGAAAAACAGGTAGAAGCCTGCAATTTAGAGGGTTGGTGGCTGGATACGGGGAAAAAAGACGATTTGCTAAGTGCAAACCAAATCATTTTAGATAGCTGTATCGTAGCTTCAACTGAATTAAAAGTAGATGCGAAAAGTCAAATTATCGGGCGAGTCCAAATAGGAGAAGGAACGGAAATCATTAATTCTACAGTTCGCGGGCCAGTGGTAATTGGGGAAAATTGCCGCATAGAAAATTGCTTTATCGGGCCTTACAGCAGTATTGCCGATCGCGTGACGATGATTGATGCTGATATCGAACACAGTGTAATATTGCAAGGGGCGAAAATAGTTGGCATTCACCAGCGAATTGTTGACAGCGTGATCGGGCAGCGAGCTCAACTCACCAATGCACCGGCTCGTCCAAAAGCTCTGCGGTTTATGATTGGTGATGACAGTCAAATTGAGTTATAGCAATCCTTGCAGGAGTCGTCAACTTTTTACCCCCCCCCAACCCTCCCCGCGGGTTCGGGGAGGGAGTAAGAAATTCACAAATGATTTAGGATTGCTATAGCTTAAATTGAGATATTGCCAATATCGGAAGCAATAATCCTGATTTAGCAAGAGATAAATTTTCTTGTGGGGAGTAGGGGTTGGGCATCCTGCCCGCCCTTGAACAGGCTTTCCGGCCTGTTCCACAATTAATTACAATGATTGAAACAGCAAAGATGCCTGTTCCATAATTAAGTCATACTAAGTTATCTAAAGGAGAGGAAAGTTTGCAGTACGAAGAAATACCAACTCAACAGATAATAGATAAATTGCGACAAACTTTGGAGCCGCGAATTGGTATTGCTGAGCTGTCGCTGTTGGGAACAGAAAATAGTGCGATCGCCCAAAATGAAGATGACGAAGATATCGCCCTTTTAAAAGCAGGTTTCGACATTTATAATATCCCCATTACCTCTTACCAAAGGCGACTCGGTTCCGCAGTCATCGTCGTTAGGAAAATAGTCCGAAAATTGCTCAGACCGGTACTCGAACGACAAGTAATTTACAATTTTGCTAATACGCGGGTCGTGCATACATTAAGCACACAATTGCAAAAATTGCAAGAAAATCAACAAACTATCTTTGAAAAAATTGAATCGGAATTCAGCAGCGAATATCCCGAAGTTACAGCACAGCTTGAGACTCAACAAAGAGCGATCGCAACTTTTCAGTCTGAAATAGAGCAAATTAAAGCAGTGCAGCAGCAACATACTGCTATTTTAGAGAAGATTACCGCTCAATTGCTCGATCGACAAAAATAAAGCATCAAAGATGACCCAAAATAATTTGGTCACAAGGCCCCAGATTTATTCGCGAGAGCAATGCTTCAATGCTTCAATCAAAAATCGAAAATTATTCAATTCCTCAATCTAAAATCCTAAATCCCAAATCGAAAATTCCTCAATCCTTCAAATTTTCAATGATTCAAATTTTCAATGATTTAATCCCAAATCGAAAATTCTTCAATCCTTAAATTCCTCAATCTAAAATCTAAAATCTAAAATCTAAAATCGAATGACTGCACTGCCCATATGCTCGTTAATTATAGTCAACTATAACGGTCTGCGCCACACGAAAGATTGCTTAAAATCTCTACAAAAACTTGCGTATCCCGAATCGCAACTTGATTTAATTGTAATTGATAATTGTTCTCAAGACGATTCCGTTAATTCCCTGCGCGAACTATTTCCCAAAGTTCGGATTTTTGTCAACTCCGCCAACAACTTTGCGAAAGCCCTCAACCTCGGCATCAGCGAAGCAAAAGGGCAATATATCGGCTTTCTAAATAACGATGCTACCCTTGACAGTCGCTGGTTAGAGATTCTTGTAAAACGGCTAGAAACTAATAAAGAAGTAGGTGCGACTAGCGGCAAATTGTTGTTTAAAGACGGGCGAATTAACAGCGCTGGTATTCAGCAATTACCTAATTTTTATTGGCAAGATGTCGGTTTTGGCGAAAAAGATGCGGGACAGTACGATACAGAACGGGAAGTCGAAGGGCTTTGTTGGGCGGCGGTGCTTTTCCGCAGGAAATGTCTGGAAGATGTGGGGCCTATAGATGAAGATTTTGTGATGTATTTTGAGGATGTAGAGTTTGCAAAACGCTGCCACAAACGCGGTTGGAAAATGCTTTATACTCCCGCCGCCATCGCCCATCACGAGTATCGGGGTTCGAGTAAAGGTAGCAAACTTACCGAGTATTTCTGCAACCGCAATCGGTTTTTGTATTTGGCAAAACATGAACCGTTGCAATTAGTCAAAGGAATTCATACTTCGGATTTTTTTACTAACAAGCAGTACGATTTGCTGTTCGAGAGTATATTTGTAGCGATTAAAAAACTGCTAGATTATCAGAAACCAGAAATCATCGAAACTGTATTGCCACAGTTGTCGGAAAAGTTGGCGGTGATTTACAGTCGGATGAAGATCGATCGCATTTTGTCTCGCTTACAGGTGGTTCGGGGCGATCGCAAAATGTCGATCGCCATTTACGATCACGGACTGCATTTTATTGGTGGCGGTCAAAAATACGTTGCTACCCTCGCCTCGCTGCTGCAAAATGAATTTGACATTACTTTTATCGCCAACAAACCAGTTGCTGTTTCCGACTTAGAATCGTGGTACGGACTCAACCTTTCAGGATGCAAAATTAAAATTATGCCCTTGGCGTTTTACGATAAACGCGGAATGCAGTGCATCGATTCCAGCATCATCGTGGAAGATATGGAAAATCCCTTTGATGAAATTGCCAGAGAAAGCAAAAACTACGATATTTTCATCAACGCGAACCAACTGGAAAAAGTTAAACCACTGTCGCCAATTTCAGTATTTTTCTGTCACTTTCCCAATACCTTCCGCAACCGTCACTTTGCTGTCGATGATTACACTTTCATTATTGTCAACAGTCAATTTACCGTCAAGTGGTTGGAAAAACGCTGGAACCTACAGCCAACTTTTCTGCTTTATCCGCCCGTGGAAATGGCAACAGTTAAAGTGCCGAAAGAAAAAATAATTTTGGCTGTGGGACAGTTTGAAGCTGGGGGAACAAAAAAGCAAATTGAACTAATTAAAGCTTTCCGCAGTTTGCTAGCGGATTATCCCGAAGATTTTCAAGGATGGCGACTAATTTTGGTTGGCAGCAGCATTCCGAAAAATCCTTATTTAAAGACTGTTCAGAACTTATTGAAGCAAGATTCAAGGGCGATCGAGCTAAAAGTCAATGCTGACTTTGATGAGGTAAAATCACTTTATGCTAGAGCAAGTATATTTTGGCACGGCTGCGGTTTGGGTGAAGTCAATCCTCAAAGATTTGAGCATTTCGGGATGGCGACTGTGGAAGCAATGCACAACTATTGTGCTCCGATTGTTTTCAACGGTGGCGGCCAACCGGAAATTGTGGAACATGGGCGATCGGGCTTTTTGTTCAATACCGTTGAGGAACTGTGCCAGCATTCACATCAACTAATTGTTAATCCCGATTTGCTAGCAGAACTTCAAGCTGGTGCACAGCAACGCAGTCAGAACTTTAGACTTGCACATTTTGAGAAAAAAGTCAATAGTTTTTTTGATATTATTCACCAAGAGTATGCTACAATTCGGCTGCCAAATCCTGCCGATATAGCTCAAATGCTCGATCGAACTTAAAGGCTAATTAAATAGTCCACCAGGGGTTAAAACCCCGGGCTCAAAGCTAAAGTCCTCTTGCATAGGACTAATATCAAAGTCGATTTTATTAGCGTTTTCTTTAGTCCGCGTAGGCGGACTTTGTATGTGTAGTCGCGACTTCCAGTCGCCGGATATCTTTCCCTAAAATCATGTCTAATTCACTGTTAATCAATTTGTCCTTCTTAACACCCGAACCAACTGGAATCGGGACTTACGCCGCTAATCTTTTCCCGCAACTGGAACCGCTAGAACCAACATTACTGACTTCCCAGCAAATTAACAATTATACTTGCTATCAAATCCCAGAAACTCTGACACCGGATCGAGGGTCAAAAGGACAAATTAACAGGCTGCTGTGGACTCAATTCAACTTACCTAAAATTTACAAAAAATTGCAGTCAAGCCTGATATTTTCGCCTATTCCCGAAGCACCTTTGTATTCCGGCTGCCGCTACATCGTCACAGTTCACGATTTAATTCCTTTGCGATTTCCCCAACGGTTTTCTCGATTAACAGCTTATTTCCGCTACTACATACCGCAGGTTTTGCGACAAGCAGAACACATTATTTGCGATTCTCAAGCAACGGCGGCAGATGTTGCTAACTTTTTTCAGATTCCCTCTAAGAAAATGACCGCCATTCCCCTAGCTTGCGATAATATTAATTTTAGATATCTCGACTTGCCCGCCAAAAATTATTTTCTTTATACCGGCAGACACGATCCTTACAAAAACTTGGAGAGATTAATTGCTGCATTTGCGAGTTTACCCGATCGCGCAAACTACGAATTGTGGCTAGCAGGGCCTCCCAATGCCTACACGCCGCAGTTGACAGCACAAGTTGAAGAATTAGGTTTACAATCTTTGGTAAAATTTCTCGGTTACGTTTCCTATTCTCAATTGCCCGTACTGATGAATCAGGCGATCGCCCTAGTTTTCCCTACACTTTGGGAAGGATTCGGCTTACCAATTTTAGAAGCAATGGCTTGCGGCACACCAGTCATCACATCCAACCTGTCATCAATGCCAGAAGTAGCCGGAGATGCCGGATTATTAGTCAATCCTTACAGCATCCCAGAAATAGCCGAAGCCATGCAAACAGTAGCCACAGATTCAAAAGTGCGATCGAACTTAAAAACTGCTAGTTTAGCCAGAACATCTCAGTTTAGTTGGCACAAAACCGGAAAAGCAACCGCCAACATCTTACAACAATATCTTTAAATCTTCCCTCTCTTCCTTTCTCCTCTCTGCGTCCTCTGCGCCCTCTGCGGTTAAATAAAAAAAATCCCACCCAAAAACCGCACTCTACATATTATCCCATGCCCAATCCCCAATCCAACCTGCTCATCAACCTCTCCTTCCTAATTTCCAAACCAACCGGCTTAGCCATCTACGCCAAAAACCTATTTCCCCACCTAAAACCCCTCAACCCAACATTACTAACAGCCGAAAAAATTCCCAATAACAACTGCTACCAAATCCCCGCCAACCTAACACCCGAACAAGGAACCAAAGGACACATCAACCGATTGCTGTGGACACAAACCCAACTCCCCAAAATTTACAAACAGCTAAAATCTAACCTGTTATTTTCCCCAATTCCCGAAGCTCCTCTATTTGCAGGTTGCCGCTATATAATTACAGTACATGACTTGATAGCGCTGCGATTTCCCCGCCGCTTCGATCCTCTGACACCTTACCACCGCTACTACATTCCCCAAGTGCTGCGGCAGGCTCAACACGTCATTTGTGACTCTGAATCAACTGCCAAAGATATCGCTAATTTTTGCAATATTCCTACTAATTTAATTACGCCAATTTTCCCCGGATACGATACCAGTTTTTTCCGTTTTTTAGACTTGCCAACAAGCAATTATTTTCTTTATATCGGCCGCCACAATCCGTATAAAAACGTGCAGCGAGTTGTAGCAGCCTTTGCTGCTTTGCATGATAATTCCGAGTACGAATTGTGGATAGCAGGTTCGGAAGACAAACGCTATACCCCGCTACTGAAGGCGCAGGTTCAAGAATTGGGATTGGCCGATCGAGTAAAATTCCTAGATTACCTCCCCGCGGCAGACTTACCCAAAGTCATCAACCAAGCGATCGCCCTGGTTTTCCCCAGTCTTTGGGAAGGATTCGGGCTCCCCGTGCTCGAAGCAATGGGGTGCGGCACTCCTGTCATCACCTCTAACCTGTCTTCAATGCCCGAAGTGGCGGGGGACGGCGCGTTATTAGTCAACCCCTACAGCGTCGAGGAAATTGCCTCTGCTATGCAAGAGCTTGCAGTCGATGCCAAAGTTCGATCGCACTTGCGGGAGCTCGGTTTGGCTAGGGCAAAACAATTTAGCTGGGAAAAAACAGGCTTGGAAACTGCTGCTATTCTCGATCGATATCTTTAACAAACAAAGGCGAATAGCCCAACACGGATTTGGACACGGATACACGGATGAGTCGGGGGGCACTCAAGGCAGGGCGGGCACTCAAGGCACCGCCCCTACAAGCCTTTTACTTATTGATACCCAACTGATCGCCGCGCTTGTACTGCTGATAAGCAGCAAAAAACAGCCCCGCCAGAGTAACAAAGATTAGACCCAGAACAATACCTGAAAGTAGCGGTTCTACCATGAGAGCTCCTCAACGTTAAGATTTAACAACCTATTTTTAATATTACCAGCACTTACACAGATGAATTTTCCCAAAAGCAGCCTTCCGTGGGTCTCAGACCTTGCTCTCCCCGCTGCGAACGATTAAGCTATGTTATGAGAAATAAATTTTCTTGTAGATACTATTTTTAATTGAACTCCTTTGAATAACCAACTTGCCAGGAATGAAATTAAAAACCCGATCGAGCGACTTGCCATATTTGCGCTAGCGGTGTTGCTTGCCATCATCTTGGCAATTATCACAATACGTCAATTTCAAGTCGCCGATCCTTACGTCAAAAGCGTCCTATCCCTCACGGGCAACCCGTTTCAGGGTTCCGCCATCTTTCAAATGAACTGTGCGGGTTGTCACATCTCCGTTTCAGACAGTCAAGTCGGGCCCAACTTGCACGGAGTTTCCGAGCGCAAATCCGAATTGGATCTGATCCGGCAAGTCACCAGCGGGCAAACCCCACCAATGCCGCAGTTTCAACCGAGTCCGCAAGAAATGGCCGACTTGCTGAAGTATCTCGAACAAATTTGACCAAAGAAGGGGAACGGAATTCGTTCCCCTTCTTTGGCTGACACTCGAAACTTTGATCGGCAGACTAAACCAGCAAGTTAAAACTCTGAGCCGATAACTGGCTCGGCTGTACGCCCGTCAGTATAGCCAAAATCTGGTCGCTGTTGGCAATTCCGATCGCCGTCGAGCCATTAGTTTCGGTTAACGACAGTTGATTGAAGTCCAAGCCTCCCACCAACTCGATCGAATCAACTCCTGCAGTGAAGTTGAAAATCGTGTCAATTCCTCCCCCCGCTGATAAGACAAAACCATCGCTGCCACTGCCACCGACGAGGGTATCGCTGCCAATGCCACCAAAGAGCAAGTTATCGCCGGTGCCACCAAAGAGCAAATCATCACCGCTGCCGCCAATTAAGGTATTGTTACCGTCGTCGCCGCAGAGAGTGTCATTGCCTTGATCGCCAAAGAGCACATCGTCGCCAGCGCCTCCCAAAATTACGTCATCGGCTTTGCCCCCGTACAATAAGTCATTGCCTTCGTCGCCAGAAATAGAGTCGTTGCCACGATTGCCATAAATCGTATCGTTACCGCGATCGCCAAAAATCAGGTCAAACCCTTTGCCACCAAAGAGAGTATCGCTATCGATGCCTCCATAGACAGTATCGTTGGCCGTATTGCCATTGATATAGTCACCGCCCCCTCGACCAAAGATCAAATCGTTGCCGCTCAACCCGAAGATAGAGTCACTGCCAGCACTACCCACGATCGTATCGTCCCCGTTAGGGCCATTGATCACATTACCCGCGGTCGGAGTACCTGGTTCAGTGGGAGTAGCTATCCTGGGGAAGTTCTCAGGGCAAACCAAATCTGTCGGTACAGGTTCCGGTGTCGGTGTCGGCGTCGGTACAGGTGCAGGCGTCGGCGTCGTTACAGGTGCAGGTGCAGGCGTCGGCGCAGGTGCAGGTGCAGGCGTCGGCGCAGGTGCAGGTGCAGGCGTCGGCGCAGGTGCAGGCGTCGGCGCAGGTGCAGGCGTCGGCGTCGGTACAGGTGGCAGTGGCACTGGCGGCGGAGTCGGCGTCGGAGTCGGAGTCGGCGTCGGAGTCGGCGTCGGCGGCGGCGGCGCTGGGAAGTTCCCGAAGTTGATGCCCGTAACAATAGCGCCTGAAGTTAGGGCGATGTCGGCAGGGTCGGGTGTGCTTTGGGTAAACCCAGTTTGGTTGACTTCCCTGACGCGGTAGGTTCCCGGCGTTAGGTTCGCGAACAGGTAGTTGCCACTGTTGTCTGTGGTAGTAGTAACAGGAGCAGGAGCAGTTCCAGCTACGACATTGGTTAACTGAATTTGGAAATTGGGTAAACCCGGTTCTCCAGCATCCTGAGTGCCATTGTTGTTGGTGTCTTGGAACTTCAGACCTCGGATCGCCCCCGGTTGGGGCAGGAAGTTGCCGAAGTCAATGCCTGTGATGTTATCCGAGGGATTAACCGTAACGGGAGCGGGGTTAGGGGTCGTCTGCGTCCAGCCGTTTTGCTGGACTTCCCTTACCTGGTAAGTACCTGCAGGTATATCTCGCAGAGTGTAGTTGCCCGCTGCATCAGTGATGGTAGTCGGTTCGCCCTGCTGAAAGATGCCATCGGGAGTGATACTGTCGAGGAATATTTGCCAGTTAGCTAGCCCCAATTCTCCGGCATCCTTAACGCCGTTGTTGTTGAGGTCATTGAATTTTTGACCGCTGATAGTGCTCGACTGGAAGTTGCCGAAGTTGATATTAGCGATATCTTGACCGCTGGTGACAGTGATGTCCGCCGGGTCGGAGGTAGTTTGCGTCCAAGTAGGCTGCAAGACTTCCCGCACCTTATAGGTTCCGGCTGACAAATCGAGGAATTTGTAGTTGCCGGTGGCATCGGTGAGGGTGTTCGGTTCCCCAGTGTCGAGAGTACCGTTATCGTTGGTATCGAGGAAGAATTGCCAGTTGGGTAGTCCTGTTTCTGCTGGCGCATCTTGGATGCCATTTGTGTTGAGGTCATTGAACTTCAGACCGCTAATCGAGTTGGGCTTGAAGTTGCCGAAGTTGTTGTTTTGGGAGTCTGTGCCGCTGGTGACGGCGATCGTAAACGCGCCGGGAACAGTAGGCCTAGCTGGGTTGACGGGGGGTACAGTTTGCGTCCAGCCGGTTTGTGGCACTTCCCGCACTGTATAAGTGCCGGCTGGCAGGTTGGTGAACTGATACTTACCGGCGACATCGGTGACGGTGGCGTTGGTGCCTGTTTCGCCTGGTATTGCATCTTGGCTGCCGCTGTCGTTGGCATCCAAGTAAATTGTCCAGCCTCCTAGCGGTGGTTCTTCTGGCCCATCTTGGATGCCATTTTTGTTGAGGTCATTAAATTTGATCCCGCTGATTTTGCCTAGTTGGAAATTGCCGAAGTTTTGAGCCGTAATGTTTGTGCCGCTGACCGGGTTAATTGGATAAAAAGTCGGGCCGGCGGTTTGTGAGAAACCATCCGGCACGTCTTCTCTCACAAAGTGCCGACCGGAGCCGACGTTGGCAAAGCTATACGTCCCAGGCGCCGCTGGCGCTGTACCGGTAACTTGAGAGGCAATTTCCGTATCACCGCTATCTAAAGTGCTGTTATCGTTAGTATCTTTGAACAAGCGAATGGTAGTGCCGTTGAGGGGGGTGTCGTCAGCAGAGAAGCTATTACCTGTGAGGTCGGTGAATTTGGTGCCGCTAACGGTGATGTTTTGGAAAATGCCGAAGTTTTGACCGGTGACGGGAGTACCGCTTTGGGCGGTAACGGGAAGTGCGGCAGCGGGGAAAGAGATAGTGGAGTTGGCTGGGGCAGTGGCTTGTATCAGGTAATTGCCGGGGCCTATATCCGCGAATGTGTAATCTCCGGCTCCCGCAGTGGTTTGTGGAGTGCCCACAACCGTATCTGTGCCGACTTCTAGCGTGTTGTTGTTGTTGGTGTCTTTGTATAAAGTTACCGTGACGCCGTTTAATGTGGTGTCGGTGGCATCTAAAACGGCGTTGCCCGCGAGATCGGTGTAGGTTTTGCCCGCGATCGATGTCAGTTGGAAATTGCCGAAGTTAGCACCCGTAACATCAGCAGTACCAGTCGTCACCGTTGGTGCTAAAGTCTGCACCCAATCGGTTTGTAACGTTTCTGCGATCGCTGTATTGGCCTTAGTATCCGTGAGAGTGTATTGGCCGAGAGTGGCAGCAACCGCAGATGTTACATTAGTCTTCGTACCTGCGGTAATAGTCCAGCCACCTAGACCTGGTTCAGTTGCCGCGGCACCTTGCAGGCTATCCCCGTTCAGGTCGTTGAATTTCTGACCCACGACCACTGGGCCGTACTCGTAAGCACCGATGTCAATATTCGGTTTGCTGACAAGAGTATTGTCAATTTTTCGAGGAAAGCCAGTACCTCGTTGGTCAAAAGCTGTAGCGCCCACTGCCGTTATTGTCGGGTCGCCCCCACCAATTGCAGGGTTGCTGCTAGTTGTGACCGGGCTGTTATCAACTAGGGCAAGGGTGAACGGGCCGGTAGTTGCACCGTTGAGTCCGGCAGAGGCTGCTGGAGCTAATACATTTGCCAAAGGAACCGTTAATGCCTGATCTGTGAAACCAGTGCTAGTGCCGAGAACCCCAATCAGGTTGTTATTTCCTGTGAATGTCCCTGTAACATCAGTGTCGGTAGTAGCAACGTTGCCAGCGACGATCGTGTTTTTGACTGTAACTGTACCGCCGTTGTTGTAAATTCCTCCGGCACTAGCAATCAGACTAGCCGGTGTGCCAACTGTGGCGGCTGTTGCAGAGTTATAAGCGATCGTGTTGTTAGTGAGGGTAGCTGTAGCACCTAAGTTGACGAAAATTGCACCACCTGCGGCTGTACCCGCACCTGCGGCAACATTACCAGCATTGCCACCCGTAACTGTGTTGCTATATAAGGTGCTGTTGGTCATGGTCAAAGTGCCACCGCCAACAAAAATCGCGCCACCTAAACCTGCACCGCCGCCGCCAGCAGTAGCACCAGCACCGCCAAAAGTGCCTCCAGCGCTTGCAATATTGCCACTACCGCCACCGCCGCCGAAGCCGCCAATGCCTCCAGCGCCGATAGCACCAAGCACCGCACCTGTACCAGAAGTACCGCCAGCACCACCGCCGCCACCAAAGGCGCCAGCACCGCCAACACCGCCATTGCCACCATTACCTGGAATACCAGTACCAGCAGGACCGCCACCGCCACCGGCACCACCACCACCGCCGCCACTACCGACAACACTACCAGCACCACCAGCACCACCAATGCCACCAGCACCACCGTTTGTGCCGCCAACACCAGTACCGCCAGTGCCGCCAATACCGCCAGTACCGCCAGCATTACCAGTACCGCCAGCCTCGCCATCTTCGCCAACCCCACCGGCAGCGCCATTACTTGGTAGACCATTTCTACCATTTCTACCATTTGTCCCTGCTGTGCCTCCAAAGACAGTAGCCAGATCCGCGCTACCACCCTTGCCACCATTCCCCGCCGCACCTGCACCGCCAACGGCAGAGTTATTAGAAAAAGTAACTCTGTCAACTGTGACTGTACCGCTGTTGATAAAAAGGGCGCCACCTAAGCCTGCGGCGCCACCACCACCGATGGTTCCTGCGTTGCCTACTGCTTTTGCGGAATCAATGGTGAGGTTTGAGATGTTAAATGTTGTGTTATCAACTACGAAGGCACGGTTGTTATTGCCGCTGATCTTGAAACCACCGCCAACAATAGTGGTGGTGTCGGTAATTCTCGGCAATTGCCCTGCGAGGGTAATATCGGCAGTGAGAGTGATCGTGTCAATGCCAGTGTTGATGTTGGCAACATTGATGGCATTTACCAGTCCGTTAAAGTCGCCAGTCCTTTGGTTCAAGTCAGCCAGTACGCCACTGTAAGCTTCCCTCGCCTCAGCCGAAAATGCTAAAGGTGTTTCTATGTTGCCCGTAGTTACTTCGAGTTCCCAGTCTCCCCCCAACGCAGCATTGCCAGTCAAGTTATCGGAAGCGGCAATATTTGCCCCCGTGAGCTGGCTCAGCCTTTGGACGAACGCCACACCTGCTTCTGTGGCGGCGACGTTGCAACCGTAAAGCAGAATTTCTGGTTTAGCTGTAATTGAAGAGTTCGAGTTTGCTTCGACTGCTGGCAAAGCAAACCATGTTTCTAAATAATTGCGGTAGCTTTCAATGTTGCACAGATTTAGTTCTGTTGCTCCCAGTTGCAAGCTGGCTGCTGCGCCGTGAGACAAAATGTGGACGGCTGCAATGTTTTTCCGCTGTTTAAGTGTTTCGGCAATTTGCTCAATGCCGTCGCGATCGGCTTTGAGAATAACAATTTCTGTATCGGAATTGACCGTTTCTGTTAAACTTTCGCAATTTTTAACTTGTGAATCCGCAAAAACTATCTGGTGTTTCCGTTCTTTATAGAGTTCCACGTTCAAATTCTCCTGGTACACGCACACATCAAATTCATATCACAAACCAACCGCAGCAGCGATCGAGCTTTTTCCGGTACGGATGAGAGTTGTTGGCGAAGCCCTCGAAGAGGATCGCTCCTAATTTCACCTAAATTGAATATTGACAAAATTTTTTTTATATGCTGCCCTGCCATAACTGAGTTAGTTTGATTGTTTAGAAGTTTTATAGGGGGATATTGTTCCGGCTGTTACAACAATGTTGGAGAAGACGTGCGCGCTGTTTATTGATATGCCAGAGATGGAGAAAAAACCAGATTTTATAAAAATTGTCAATCCAATAGTTAATTGATGGCGATCGATATTTTTTAATCAAGAGTCATCAATCACGATTATTAGCTGTAAGCTGGTGTTATTTGGTAGTTGTTCCCTGCTGAATGATCGGTATGTGCGATCCGGGAGCATCTCACCTTTGCAGCCCAGCTATAAATTGGAGTTTTGAGGCAGGAGGCAGGAGGCAGGAGGCAGAAGGAAAGAGGAAGAAGGAAGGAGCCAGAAGAAGTATTTTTACAAATATGAGATGCTCCCTGCGATCCTCTTCTGCAAGCTTCGCTAACGAACAACCGCCATTAAATTGCTTTGTAGGGAGGAATGCAACAAGTCCTCTGAGTTTTATGAAGGCTTGCATTCCTCACTAGAACCTTGATAACGGTTATTTTACAGGAAGAGATAGGCTGACTCATGACTAACATTACTTGAGACTATTAGGCTCAATAAATCGGGTCGAAAAAAATATGCGTGTCAGTCCAGAATATTAGGAATGAGAATTAAATAACTTAGAATGCGTGATGGTTCTTGTGGGATGGGCGTCCCGCCCGTCCAGAAAGGGCGGGCGGGACGCCCATCCCACTTTCAAGAGTGTAAATTATTTAATTCGCGATCCTTAGCTGATCTTCCAGGTTGGTGCGTCCCAGACTCACTAATTACCAAGTTTCTTCATCGGGATAATTGGAATTGCTCCAGATTTCCACATCTAAATCATTGAGATACATCAGAGCCGTTTCAATCTGTTTACTTGTACCGTTAAGTTCCAGATCAAACCAACCGTCATCTAAAGTTTTGACACCCAACAAAGCGGCATTAAAATTTACCGTCAAACCGTATTCAGAAATCAGGTTAGAGATTACAGGTTCCTGATGGTATTCTTTAGGAACACGAATGCGAATGCGGGTTTGAGTTGGTCTGCTGTCGCCAATCTCAGATTTGGGAATATCTGATTCTTGGGTTTTGTGAAAATTGTCGATCGGCTCAAATTGAGATTCGCTAGTGTTGTGAGCTAACATTTGGGACTCCTAATTTTTGTTTCAGTTTACATTTTGTACCAATATCTTGTAGGGTGCGTTGCTGCGAGATTTTCGAGCTTCCCACTAGATTGTCGATAGCGCCGCACCTTACTAATGAGTGGTTTGAGGGATGAGGTTCACAGCGCGCACCCTAATGACTAATGACTAATGACTAATGACTGATGACTAATGACTGATGACTAATGACTAATGACTATTCTTCAACTTCTTTAATCCTAGTTTTTCGTTCTAAAATCTCCTTAAGCACGAGAGTAACAACTGCTAAAAGACCGAGAACTACCGCAGCCGAAAATGCGGCTTGCGTCGCGTACTGCTTGTAAGCATCCTCTACAAACAAAGGCAAAGTTTGTGTTTTTTTAGCAATATTTCCCGACACCACAGAGACGGCTCCAAATTCTCCCATTGCTCTAGCATTGGTCAAAATTACTCCGTAAAGCAATCCCCAGCGAATACTGGGAAGCGTGACATTCCAGAAAATTTGCCAGTCATTTGCTCCCAAAGTTTTCGCCGCCTCTTCTTGATCTGTTCCGACTTCTTCCAAAACAGGAATTACTTCGCGGGCCACAAAAGGCAAGGTAACAAAAGCAGTCGCTAGCACCATTCCAGGGAAGGCAAAAATAACCCTGATATTTGCCGCCTCCAGCCACGGCCCGAACCATCCCAGCCGACCGTAAAGCAGTACAATCATTAAACCTGCAACTACGGGAGAGATGGCAAAAGGCACGTCTAAAAGGCTGATTAATAGCGTGCGCCCCCGAAATTTGTTGCGGCCAATTACCCAGGCTGCACACAAACCGAATACTGTATTTATTGGCACAACTATCAGAGAAATTATCAGGGTTAGTTGCGCTGCGTGAAGAAAATCTGGTGAGGTTAAATTAGAAAAAAATGGCTCAAATCCCTTTCTGAAGGCTTGATAAAAAACGTTGAGAGTGGGGATAAATAAGACAAGAGCGAGATAGCCGATCGCAATTCCGATTAAAGTTGGTTTTACCCAAGCTTTTTCCTGGCTCCGACTAGAACCTGCGGGCGGACTTTTGTAACCAGCGGGTGAATTGATATTAGTCGTCATAGCGTCTTCTCCATGCTTGTAAGAGATTAATGGCGAACAACATTGCCAGGGAAATACCTAACATGACAGTGCCGATAACTGTTGCTCCTGCATAGTCGTACTGTTCCAATCTTTGAAAAATTAATACGGGCGCGATTAAATCTTTGAACGGTATGTTAGAAGCTACAATTACAGTAGAGCCGTACTCGCCTACCGCTCGCGAAAAGCCGAGTGCTACTCCGGTTAAAATAGACGGAAATAACGGCGGTAAAACTACTCGCCAGAAGGTTTCAAATTGAGAAGCACCTAAACACCAAGCTGCTTCTTCGATCTCTTTTTCCATCTCGTTTAAAACTGGCTGTACGGTTCTAACGATAAATGGCAAGGAAATAAATATCATTGCTATACCTACGCCTAAGCGAGTAAACGATATCTTGATTCCCAAAGGTGCAAAAAACCAACCAATCCAGCCGTTATCGCTGTAAACTGTGGCGAGGGTTAAACCGGCGACGGAGGTAGGGAGCGCAAAGGGTAAATCGACGATTGCATCTATAATCCGTTTTAAGGGAAAGTCGTAGCGGACTAATACCCAGGCAATTAATGTGCCGAAGACTCCGTTAATTAATGCCGCAATTAATGCCGTAAAGAAGGTGACATCGTAGGCGGAAAGGGCGATCGGACTGGTGGCAATTTTCCAAAATTCGGCGGGGTTTGCTGTGCTGGCTTTCAGCAGCAATGCTGCAACTGGGAGCAATAGCATTAAGCTGAGGTAGCCTAGGGTTATTCCCCAAGGTAATGTGATTTTGCCGATCGCCCTTTTGATATTTTCGATCGGAGATTGAGGGTTACTGATTGCAGATGATTCAGCCATAAGTGAATAGTTTTGAGTTGGAAAGAATAATTGCGATCGGGGGCTGGTTTTACCAAAAATAATTGCCTAAAACCAATCATCTGGTAAACCCGCCCCGGCCACTACTGTCTAATTGAACCTTGAATTTTGTCAAAAATAGCTCCGTCATCGAAGAATTTCTGCTGAATATCTCCCCAACCTCCTAAGTCTTGAGCTGTAAATAGGGTTTTGATGGGGGGATATTTTTGGGCAAATTCCGGTTCCGCCGCTACTGTCGCATCTACTGGGCGGAAGCCTGCTTTGGCAAATTCTCGCTGAGCTTCTGGGCTGTACAGAAATTTGACAAATGCTTCGGCGACTTCGCGATTACCGTGTTTATCAACGTTTTTATCGATAATGGCAATGGGATTGTCGATCGACACATTCACGTCTGGAATAGTGTAAGTCGGTTTTTCGCCTTTCTCACCAGCCAAAATAACCTCGTTTTCGTAATTAATTAAGGCGTCGCCTTGGCCTTGTTTGAAAAATACGTCGGTGGCTTCGCGGGCATCTTTAGTCAGGATGGGGACGTTTTTGTAGACTTTAGTAGTCAAGTCTAATGCTTTGGTTTCGTCTCCTCCGGTTTTAACAACCGAACCCCAAAGTGCGAGGAAATTCCAGCGGGCAACGCCTGATGTTTTGGGATCGGCAGTAATCACTTTTACTCCGTCTTTGCCTAAATCTTCCCAGGTTTTGACGCCTTTGGGATTGCCTTCGCGGGTGACTATTGCTGCTACGGATTTGCTGACTATGCCTTCGTTGGGGACTTCTTTTTCCCATCCAGGCTCAATTAGTCCGGCTTTTTCGATTCTTTGAGTGTCGAAGGCGAGGGCTAGGTGTACGATGTCTGCTTCTAAACCGTCAATTACGGCGCGAGTTTGGGAACCGGAACCGCCATAGCTTTGGTTGAAGGTGACGGTTTGGCCTTTTTCTTTTTTCCATTGTTCTACGAATTTGGGAATTATGGCTTCGTGGGCGACTTTGGTGACTGCGAAGGATACTAGGGTTAATTCTACGTTGCCTTTGTTGGCTGCTGGGGTAGCACCGCCTGGAGTGCCTGCGGGGTTGTTGGTGGTTCCCTGGCTGCAGGATGCAACGGCGAGACTTAAAGTTATTCCCACTAAAAATAGCGATACAAATCTTTTCATGGCAGTAAATGATTGATTTGTGCTGGCTGATGGCTGTTTTGGCCAGTGAAGGTGTTGAGTTAGGCGTTGCCACGGGCTCATTATATTTGTTCCTCTAGTGAATGTACGGTTATTAGGTCGGAATACCGTAATTAGGGTGGTGAAGTACGATTATAGACAAGAGCGAGTCAAAAGGCAACAAAAAAAACAAATTGGGGGAACTCAGGGTCGATCGCATATCCTGAAGTCTTTTCCGTCGGTGCTTTGGATTCAGATTCGGGGTAAAATGTAAAGTGTATAAATACTCTGATTGAGTTAAGGTGCTAAACTTGCGCGGCAGCACGATACGCCTTCTAGATACGTTGACAAGCGAATTTCTTCATGTGGTATCCGCCACGTGATTTATCCGTGGAATCAATCCAAAATCTAAAATCTAAAATCCTCAAGCCCCCGAATTTATCTCGCGCAAGTCAATCTAAAATCTAAAATCTAAAATCTAAAATCGAATGACCGATCGCCCAAATGTAGGGATCATGCCAAGATCCCACGCCCCATCGAGATATGCCTGAGCGAAAGCATCCAGGATACCCGCCACGTGATTCATCCGTCCAGAAATAAAAAACCTGTATCCGATAAACTTGCTCCCGAATTTATCCGTGGGGTCATGCTTCAATTCTAAAATCTAAAATCTAAAATCTAAAATCTAAAATCTAAAATCTAAAATCTAAAATCTAAAATCTAAAATCTAAAA
>NZ_JAUBUY010000060.1:0-35845 GCF_036705565.1 Microcoleus sp. AT8-B5 | reverse complement strand
CAAAATTGGGACGTATTCTCCGCTTATAAAGCCAGTTTAGGCTTTGTTTGGGCTTAAAATTTGTTTAAGTCCCGTTAGATGAGTTTGAAGTCAAAGAACCTCAACCTAAAGCTAAGCCTCAAACTAAAAGCCACCTTCAAAACTCTGAGCGAGAAGATTTGGAAGACGAAGAATTATCAACTAAATCCCAAGCCAAAAGAAAACTTCAGACAAATGAAGCGGTAGAAGTTGCTGAATCCTTAGCACGCACACCCTCAAAAACCCGAACTAGCCAACAGCGACCTCAAGGCAAAAAATCAAACGACCAGAACATCGATAGTATCCTCGATGCTGCTGTACAAGTTAGTGGTAGAACAGCCATTTCTGGAAGTGAGGTAGAAGGTACAACTGTCAGTGGCCTGAGCACTCAAGTTGCGGTTCTCGCTACTCTGATGGGGAAAAAAGCAGCTTCTCAAATTATAGAAGCTGCTCTTGGGGCTGGAAAAGAGCGCCAAGTTGCCGGTATTGTCAAAAGGCTCCAAGCTCAAAGCCAGCGGGCTGACTCGCTCTCCCAGCGAGTTACCAACTTGGTTGAAGCGGATTCAGTTGCAGATGCAAGGGTCGAATCCGAAGCTTTACCAATAGCTGAACCGAAGCCAGAACCGGAACAAAACATCTTACCTGAACCGGATGCCGAATTTGTCTCAACACCCGGTATGCTCTTAGCTAAAGCGGTTAGCAAAGTCCACGGAAAAGTTGATAAAATTTCCGGCAGTGTGAGAGACAACAATTCTGAAAAAACGGCTTCTATTAAGATTGACACAGAGGCGAGTTTTGAAGAACAGCTCGTACAAATAAATGAAGCACTCAACCGACTTGAAAAGCGACTCGATACCCTAGAAGAGCGAATAGAAGCTTTAGAGAACAAACTTTCTCTTCAAAGCGAGACAGGCGTTCAAGCTGCGGATGCAAAAGTAGAACCGCCCGACAGCTCGACTCCATCCCTCAGCGACCAATTCGTACAAAACGGAACAGAAATAGGTGAAACAATTTCATTAGAATCAACAATCCCAGCTAGCAGCGCTAACGCTACTGCTAAAAAAATTACTCTGACAGCCCAAAATCTTACTCAGGACTCTCAACTTGCAGCAACACTGGCAAAAATTTATAGCCTAGCTGAAGAAGAAGCAAATGCGGAAGGCATTGGATTAGAAGATGGGGTTGATTTGGGAGAAGCCAAACTTTATGTAACAAATTTTGACTCCTCTACCGCTGTCAGCTTAAAAACTAAGGAAGGCGAGGAAATGTTCTCAGCAGTACAGGATAAAACTGGAGAGTGGAAAGTGACAAACGATTTCTTGAAACCTGAAGAAAAAGAAGAACTCGATCGCTTAAAGATTTTTCAACAAGCTCTCAACCAAGAACGTTTAGCTGAAATGGTAAAGAGAAGCAATCAAGATGAAGTGAGCTTTACCGATTCCCAAGGCTCGCGCCTCGACTTTGAAGTCGAATTCAGCGATAAATCCAAGTCGAAGGGTACTGTCAAAGGCTTTAATTCTCACAGCGAGATAGTTTTTGAGGCCAGCCTCCAAAAAGGTAATGTTGAGGTACTTTTGTGCGACATTCCACCAGAAGTAGTAGAAAATCTCCTATCCCAACAGCAACTTGCTCAAAACCAGAACTCCAACAAGCAGGAAGCGAGAAAAACTGAGGCCGAGATGGAAATTTGAAATAACTTATTTCACTTGCACCCTCCAAATGGAGGGGGTCATTGTCACTCTCAAAAATCACCGTAATTGGTGATTTTGCGGGAATTAGATGCAACTAAAATTGGCATTAAAGCACTAATTTAATCGAGATAGTGACATGGCTACTTACTTAGAGCAGACAAGAACTGAACGAAATCGCAACTCATTATTACGCTGGTTAAAACAACAGAAAATTCAAGTGGGCGACATTCCCTTCCTCGGCATTTGCCTAGCCTCACTCATCTACTTCAGCCTTCACGACCCGCTCCTAATAACAACTTTAGGCTGCTCCAGCATAGTCTTTTTGAGTTTGTGGCACACCGCTAAAGCAATCCCAATTGTAGAGCGATATATCGGCTGCAAAATTCGATTTTGGCACATTACCACTGCCATCATCACCTCCACTGCACTGTGCTCCGTGCTCGATTCCCCCGCCAACGCCATCTTCCTCTCCGGCTTAGAAGAATTTATGACAGAGCTAGCAGAAGGAGCCTCTTCAGCGGGAGGCGAAGCCATTGATGCCGAGGTCATCGAACTGATTTTTAACCTCATTCGCGGAGCATTTCTTTTATTAGTAGCATCCGCGTCTCTTTTTGCTTACAACCAAGCGCAACAAGGCAATGACTGGCGACCAATTGTCACCCAAGTCGCCTTAGCTTTTGCCATTGTAATTGCCATTGATGTAATAACTTTCCTCTTCGTTGGCAATGGCGGTGGCGGAGGTGGAGCTTAGGGAAGAGTGGGAGAGGGGGAGAGGAGGAGAGGGGGAGAAGTTTGAAAACTTGCAACAACCCGATAAAAACTAGAGGGCTTCAACATCAGCTTCAGCTTCAGAATCACTTAATTTGGATACAAAGCTCCTTCATAACGCCGTTTACGCCATGCCTCAGACAAATTGGCACAAACAGAACGCGAAGACCGACGAATTTGATCTGTCAATGAATATCGTTCCTCAATAGGAAACTTTTTAGAGAGTTCAAAAATCTGCATAGCCACATCTAATGCAAGTTGATACACTTCTAAATCTCGGTGGGATTGAATTGGTTTTCTGTTCATTTCAAACTCTAATTTCTTAACTCCACTTTCTATTATCCCCTCTCCGAATCACCCCCTCTCCCCCTCTCCGAATCACCCCCTCTCCCCCTCTCCCCCTCCCCCCCTCTCCCCCTCCTCTTTCCCTTCCCCTATTACCATGCTTAAAGACCCAGATAAAGACTTTATTTCCGTCAACAAAATTCTCGGCAAACAAGCCAGCATCGGCATCATTCCAGCGGAACAGCTAATTCCCTGGATGCTAATTACTGTAATTTCCTACATCCTCACCAACGGTCTATTCAGCTTAGGAATGCCTTGGTTTTTCACCACTACTTTCTGGCTAATTGTAAGCTGGTGGCTCCTGACAGGTAACAAACCTCACCTTTTTGTAGACAGGTTTAGACCTCCGCCGGGGAATGAGTGGTACAACGGTAATCTTTTATACCTTTCTCCCGTTCCCCAACACCGACCAAACCCGATTCGCCACCGAATCAGCGATTCACAAGTCCGAGTCAAACTTAAACCCAAAGTTGCTCCCACTCAACAAGGAGGTAACAGCCGACTTATGCCCTTCCAAAACTACCAAAACCTCCTGTGTTTAGTCACTATCAAAAAGGATGGTCGAGAAGTTTCTGGTTACTTACTGAATGAAGGCAGTCAATACCAAATTGTATTCGGATTCGAGACGGCTGGCTTTCACAACATCCTCTACCGCCATGAAGTAAACAATGCAGCCACCGCCTTAGAAGAAGGGCTAAAAGATATTCCCCCAGGCGAAAAAATGACCTTTCACACCGGCTGCTAC
This sequence comes from Microcoleus sp. AT8-B5, assembly GCF_036705565.1. Taxonomy (NCBI): domain Bacteria; kingdom Bacillati; phylum Cyanobacteriota; class Cyanophyceae; order Oscillatoriales; family Microcoleaceae; genus Microcoleus; species Microcoleus sp. AT8-B5. The sequence goes on along the minus strand of NZ_JAUBUY010000060.1, from coordinate 32,278 downwards.
AGCAGCGATTGCGTTCGCCAACAACAGTTAACTGAATTGGCTGACAACTGTCACCTCAAACCCATTTCTGTACTCGTTCGTAACGAACAGAAACGCATTCAAGAACTCAACTTAGCAGGCACCAGACAACTGTGGAACCAAACTATTTTCTGCACTTGGACATTCAACGCTCAATCTGGCTCCAAATCCAACGACCCTCTGAGTAAATTCATCAATGGAATTATCAACACAGCCAACAGCATTGCTGCACAATTTACAGGCAACCAGCGCATCTACTCTGAACGCTTTTACAAACAACTGCTGCTCGACGCTTTCGAGCAAGGCTATATCCGGTGGGAACTCTTGCTAAACACCAAAATTGGACTGGAAATTCAACCCATGAATGCCCAAGCATTGTGGGGATGGCTGTGGCAAAAATTCAACAGCGCACCCGTACCCCCTATTCCCCAACTTCTCACCTTAAAAGAAACCGCGTCCGACTACAAACTAACCGAAACTCTCAACAGTCACAAACACGCCTGCACCATTTTAATTGAAGGTATGAGCGGTCGTTCGAGCTGCCCGGAACACAGAAAAGCTAGCTCACGCATTTTGCTTCCCGGCAGAAACGTAGAATGCGGCGTGCTAACAATGGAAGAGGGCCCCGGCGGCTGGCTCAATACTAGAGAGCAACTGCAATGGCTCTGGAAAATTATGAGCAACAGCTATGTCCGCGATACTGAAGCCGTTGTCGAAATTAGCGCCGCTCCCAACTTTATTATTCAAGACAACTTAGCAAGGCAAGCTAAACAATCAAAAAGTGCCAAAAAACGCGCTTTAGAAAAAGGTCAAGGTCGCGATGTAGGAGCAGAAGTCAAACAGGAAGAATCCTTTGAAGCCCAGAAAAAAATGTACAAAGGTGCAAGAGCAATTCACGCTGCTGTCACCTTCTTAGTCTACCGACCAACACCGGAGCAACTAACACACGCTTGCCAAATGCTCTCCCACAGCTTCGGCTCTGCCAAGGTATTAAGAGAGCGCAACATTGCTTGGCAACTGTGGCTAGAAACTTTGCCCATTACTGTAAGCTGGCTGTTGCACAGCAGTTCGCTAATTAACGAACGCCGCCTCACCTTAGACACCGAAACTGTCCCCGGTATTTTGCCCTTAACTGCTGTAAGGGACATCGACTCAAAAGGAGTTGAATTCATCACCAAAGGCGGCAAACCCGTGTACGTTGACCTCATGCACAACCAAACCAGCCGCGCTGTCATAACAGGCGAGTCTGGTTCCGGTAAAAGTGTTTTGGGATGGCGATTTGCAGCAGATGCAATAGCCGCTAATATCCCAGTAGTCGGTATGGATATCTCAGCAGGAAGCGGCAGTACCTTTGAGACAGCAGTGAAACTGTTAGGCGACGATGGTGCGTACTACGACATCACTTCTGGCAGCTCGAATCTACTCGAAATACCCGATTTGAGGCGTTTCGACAGAGAAGAGCGATCGCGCCGACTAGACCAATGGAAAGAGTTTATCAGAAAAGCGCTGACTATTATCAGCATGGGCAAAGTCCGCGACCCAAAATTAGCGCAGCGAGTCGATGCTATTTTGCTGCTAACTCTGAAAAAATTTCTGGAAGACCCCGACATTATCGAGCGCTACAATACGGCTTTTGAAAAAGGCTGGAAATCGACCGCGTGGCAAGAAATGCCAACCCTCAAAAACCTCCTAAAATTCTGCACGAAAGAGCAACTAAATCTGCCAAACTTTACCGACTTCGACCGCATTGCCATCAACCAAATTACCACTCAATGTAACGCCTTACTAGCGTCACCTTTAGGGAAAGCAATTGGCAGACCGAGTACATTTTCACCAGAACCCGCTGTTAAGTTTTTTGCCCTTAGCGGTCTGGGCAACGAACAAGACCAGTATTTAATGGCCATTAACGCCCACGCTGCTTGCATCCGCAACGCACTTTCTCACCCTAAAAGCCTATTTATCGGAGACGAACTTTCGATTTTGTTTAAAAAAGATGGATTTGCTGAAGTAGTAGGCGAACTCTGTGCAGTGGGTAGAAAAAATGGCATTTCAGTGCTCTTGCTAGCCCAAGATATCGACAGTATTTGTGATTGTAGTGCGGGAACTATGATTATGCAAAACATGGTGTATCGAATTACCGGAAGATTGACATCAAACGGAGCCACTTCTTGGATCAAAAAATTGGGGTATCCGGCTGAAATTATTAGCCAGAATGCCACAGAAGCTTTCCTTCCCAGAGCTGCCGACCTTTATTCCAATTGGCTAATTGAAAAAGGAGGTCGTTTCTGGCAAAGCCGATACTATCCAGGCGAAATGATATTAGCAAGTGTGGCTAACAATCAAGCTGAATTGATAGCCCGCGCCCGAGTGATGGCTCAATATCCCAATACGTTAAAAGGGCAACTGCTAGCACTCAAACAATTTGCCTCTGAATATGTACAAGCCGTTAAAGAAGGGCGTTCATTAGCTAATATTGGCAAGAATGGAGTCACTGATATCAATGGACACAAATCCCCTCAAGACCTTATTGCTAGCTAGACGGAGAAAAACCGATGAAATCACCGAAATTTCTTGTCAAACTTGCCCTCGGCATTCCTGCAATTGGGCTGAGCTTAATACTAAATTCTGTTGAAGCAAAAGCTCAAACCTCTGACAGCAATCCGACTACAACACAGCTTCCCACCTCAAACAATCCTAACAACAGCACTTTCCACCGCTCCAGCTTCACAGTTCCCAATCAACAAATAGAAAGCCAAATCCAACAATCAGCTAATAACTTCTTGAGCAACCCGAAAGAAATAGGAGGTATAGAAAACACAATTAGCGACATAACAGGCGAAATTTCAGATACCATCTCCACCATCTCCGACAGCATCTCAGGCATCTGGGACAATTTGTTAAACAAAGTCGAAAAATTTAGCAGTGAAATAGAATCAACCCTATCTTCATTCCTGGGAGAATTGAAAGTTCCAGACCTAAAAGAAGCAGTTAAAAGCATAATGGACGGCAACACCTCCGAAAGCGAAGGGACAAAACTTTCCGCTGCTTTAGAGAAAAGACCGCAAGATTCTTACAGCCTCAAAGAGAATACCGCAGAACTCGCAGAAAGAGAAAGTGCTGTCAGTGAAGCCAATAAAGCCACTCTAAGTAAAGAAGCTCAACAAAAGCAAGCTCAGATGAAAGAAATTGTCCAGCAGAACGTAGAGCAAACTAATCGCGAGAGCCAAAATTCAATCGAATTGGGTGCTGATTCAGAAGGTCAAGATGTCACACAGAACATTATGAGAAACATATCTCAACAAAGTGCGATCGCAGCTAAGCAAGCAGCCTTATCAGCAGAAAATCAAAGTGCTTTAGTCATGCAGGGCCAGCAAGCTCAAATCGATCGCAGTTTTGCCAACATTCTCAATGCTCAACAAGCTGAAGAACTCAACGAAATTAACACAGCCCAGAGACGGCAGGATGCTGCCGCGGCTACCGCTTCTTCTACTCAAGCCGGACTGTTTCAAATGCCGGGAGGCATCACCCTGGGTGAATAAGGGGAGTGGGGAGTGGGGTGAGAGGGTGAGGGGATAAGGGTTTCCTGTTTCCGCTTGTCCCGCTTGTTCTCTCCCACTCTCCCACTCTCCCACTCTCCCACTCTCCCCCTCTCCCTCTTTCTCCCCCTCTCCCACTCTCCCCCTCTCCTTCCCCTTCCCCTTCCCCCTCCCCTTCCAAAGATGCTGACACAACTAATCGCCCAAACTAGCACAGCAGGACAAGCCCTGGACACTCTCTCTGATGCCATAGAAGTCTCTCAAAAAACCGTCGAATCCTGGAATTTAGTTTGGTTTAACACCTTCAACACTCAAGAATCCTCTCTCTGGATTGCCTTAGTCAAACTAGGACTAATTCTGGCGGGAATATCTGTTACTTACCTCGCTATCACCAGTGGCAAAGAAATCATCGAAAAACAGTCTTGGTCAGAGCTAGTAGCCATGTTTATCTGGCCACTCGTAATTGTAGTATTTCTCAGCAACAACGGTAAAGTCTTAGCTGAAAGTGTCAAATTCATCAAAGCTGTAGGCAGCACTCAAGTGCAAGAAATTATGAAAATTCAAGTCGGAGAAATGACCTTCAGAACTGCCCTGAGCGACGTTAACCTTACCAGTGCTGGCAAAGAAGAAATTGAAAAACTCTACAGCGAATGTCAGGGCAAAGTTGGCTCAGCTTTAGTGGAATGCTGGAACAGCAAAAAACAGCCAGCTCAACAAATCCTTCAGGCAGCCGAACAGCAAAATGGAGGACCTCTCAAAAGCTTGCAGCGATTTGTCGAAAATTTAGGCAATGTTGCCAATCTTCAGGATATAGGAAATGGCGATTTTGCAGGACAAGTTTTTAGGTCTACTGTCTTGCCCATCATTCGCTTAATTCTTAGATCAGTACAGTGGGCATTTGTCAACATTTTAGAAGCAGCCTTGTTGCTAACAGCTTTATTCGGGCCTCTGGCAATGGGCTTGTCGCTGCTGCCGCTGCAAGGAAAACCAATCTGGGCTTGGCTAATAGGATTTATGTCGTTATTTGGAGTGCAATTGGGGTACAACATCGTCGTTGGATTAGTCGCTGTAGTGATTGTCAAGTCCGATGCAGAGTTAGTTACAGATATCGCCTTTTTATTCTTTTTAGCTGTGTTTTCTCCCGTTCTAGCCGTGTTAATAGCCAAGGGTGGAGGAACTGCTTTGTACAGTGCGATCGCCAATAGCACCAAACAGCTTACAGATATTGCCAGTAACGCGATCGGCGTTATTGCTGGAAAACTGATCTAGGGGAAGAAAATTCCGGTAGCTTTTTCTTCGCCGAACCGAGTTATTACTCACTACTCAAACCCAGTTTCCCAATCCACTCCCTATATCCCCACCTTTCCATCCCTCATACCCTCCAATAAAACTATGAAATTTCCACAATCCCAACCCTTACTCCCTGAATCTAAAAACACCTTAGCCTTGTGCTTTGTCCTGCTAACAAGCTTTGTTTTCCTCCTGACAATTGCTGTTTTAGTGAATACAGTCAGTTTGAGAGCTTTATCTCAAAGAAAAGTTACCTTTGTCCAGCTCAAAGACGGAACCGCAGCCCGAATTGCAGAACAAGATGAATTTTACAGAGAGCCTAAAACTATCCAAAATTTTGTATCCAGTTGGGTAAATTTAACCTGGGCTTGGTCAGGCAAAATTCCCGGCACAAATGACCCCGACCCCGGCATTAAAGTTAAAGGCAGTGCCAAAGTTCCTACAACTGCTTGGATGGGCTCCTTGATGATGGAATCAGAGTTTGGTAAAGCTTCCTTGGTCGAACTTGCCAAACTCGTTCCCAACACCATCTATTCAGGAAAAACCCGATCAGGAGTCTATATCTCTCACATCTCAGAACCCAGAGAAATAAAAAGAGGAGTTTGGGAAATAGATGTAATTGCTACTCGCGTAGTGCTAGAGCAAGGCATTGGAGAAAGCCGAGAACAGTTTAATCGAACCTTCACCGTCAAAGGGGTAGAAATTCCAAAATCGCCTCTCAAAGAAAACGCTAATGAATTAGAGAAGACTATTCACTCTTTGAGAGCAGCCGGATTAGAAATTTCCCGAATTGTCGAATTCAAACCATAGAAGAGGAAAGAGACATGGAAAGGGGACGAACCGGCAAGTGGGTAAATTTAAAAACCTACCGTAACAACTAAATAATTTAAACATTTAGTATGTTTCATCCCTTTGCTTGAAGTCTTCTCTCTTTGCTTTTTTATGTACAGTTAAACACAACACATTCAACTCTAAAGCCATGACTAACAAAAGAAATGGATTAACCGAAAATCAAATTAATACCACTCCTGATAATAGTACCACTACAGCCAATATGAATCATACAACTGCATCAAGTGAATATACCCCTAATAATGATGACGATAACATCAATTCCCCTATTTCCCCTTCTCCAAACCCTTCCCCTTCTGACGATGATATTGATGAAAACTTCATTGCTAATTTCGACCCCAATGCACCCCTAACACTTGAAACTCAATATCAACTCGCTCAAGATGAGGAAAGCCCACTGCCCCCGCCTGTTTCCGAAAGAGGCGTTCCTAGAGCAGTGACAATACTGCTATTGACTGGTGGAATACTATTGCTAGGACTGCTGATTTGGCAATTTATCAAGCCTAAATCACCTCGCGAAGCTATCGCACAATCAACACCAAAAGAAAGCTCTTCTGGCACCATTAAAGATGAAAAACCGGAGTTGCTGGCTAAATTAGCTTACCAAGACCAACAAAAACTGTTAGCCGAAAAACCGCAAAAAACCGCAAAACCCAAAACAGAACCGTCGCCCAAACCGTCAAGAACCCCACGAACTCCGCGAACTCCGCGTCTAGTCGCTACCCGGAGCGCTGCACCGCCACCTACTCCTCTACGCGAACCCCTACCCGCACCCCGAACAGTAGTGCGGACGGTAACAGTACCCGCACCCATACCTCAAAGAGTACCCTCAAGAACACCCGCACCCCCACCAGCCCCCATACCCAAACCGTTAGTACCACCACCTTTAATTCCAACTCCAACCGAAGAAAAAATCGACCCGTTTGAGCGGTGGAACCAACTCGCCCAACTCGGACAAATTAGGGGAAATTTTGACCCTAACCGAATAGCGAATGCCGTGAGTGCAACACCAAGCACTCCAGCGACAACAAGTGCTACCGCCGCCGCTCTGACAAAGCCAGCTCCCACAACTGAATTCCTAACAGTCAATATCGGCAACCAAAAGTCGCCACCCTCATACGTTTCTTTCGAGCAAATCCCAGAAAAACTATATAGCCACCCAAATAACGCCAGCGGGGAAAGGCTACACCCGGAGTTTCCTTATGGAGGGGACAGCCTCGAAACCACCGACAACTCCCAAAACCCCACTAACCAATTAACTCCGGCTCCCCTTTCCCCCCAAATAAGTTCCGATTCTACCGATAACCCAATCGAGACGGAGGCTCGACTGAGCGCTCGTCCAACTTCCTTGCCCGCCGATACAGAATTTCAAACCCTTTCCCCAGAAACTGCTCCAGAGGCTTCTGCCTTAACAAACTCCCCAACCCTAGAACAAGTAAATTCCCCAGGGGCAAAAGGCATTCTCAACCGCACGCCCCAAAGTTCCTCAACCTCCCAAACAGCTCAGGTTCCCCTTGGAACCACAGCCAACGGCGTAGTTTCGGTTCCCCTGTTGTGGGATGAAGGCTCAGGCAAACAGCTTTACGACAAATTTGCCGTCACCCTCACAGACAACGTAACGGCAACTGACGGCTCTATTGCTTTTCGGAAGGGCACGGTTGTCATTGCCAAAGCCAGCACCGTCAGCAAAACCAATCGCATGGTACAAGCTACTGCTGTGGCGCTCGTCTACTCTGATAGAAACGGTCAGATTAAACAACAGCCCATTCCAGAAGGCGCAATTTTGATTGCAGGAGAGGGCGGAGGGCCGCTGATTGCTTCAGGCTACTTCGACCCAGGGAACGATATTGCCGGACAGGATATCCTCACCGCAGTGCTGTCGGGAGTTGGACGAGTCGGTCAAGTGTTCGCAGAGCCTAAAGTCAGGAGCTCTAGCAGTATTAGCGGTAGGTTTGGGGGCAGTACAACCACCGTTGAAAGTCGAGACCCCCAAATTTGGTCAGCCGTCCTCGATGGCTTTTTCAGCCCCCTGGCAAAACGGATGGAAAGCCGCTCAGATAGAGCAACTGAAGAACTTTTAAATCGCCCCAATGTAGCTGTGGTTAATAAAGGAACCCCGGTTTCTATTACTGTTAACAGCTTTCTCAACATTTACCGTTGACCGAGGCGTTGGTAAACGGTTAAGTCGCCCCAACGCGACTGCGGCGATTAGTAAATAAAATCCCCGTTTCTAGTGTCAACAATTTTCTCAACATCAACCGATAACTGCCATGACGAATCGCATCCAATCTCCAAGAATGCTTTCCCTCGGAGGGCTTTTGTTCACAGCAGTGTTCGCTGCTGCGAGCTACCCAGACTGTGCTTTTGCTCAATCAAGAGTAACAGGCTATCAAACTGTGGGTCGAGATATTGCCGTCAATAGTGCGATCGATATTTTAGTCTATCCCGGCCGCGCAAGTGCGATCGACTTCAGCTCAACCGATGAAGCTCTCGCCTACGTTTTAATTGCCGACCCCTCAAAAATAGTTTTCAGCACCGATGCACAGTTGGCAAGCGGCCAAGCCAAAACTGTTTTCTTGCGTCCCATTCAAGCGCTCAATTTTCCGGGAGCTACCACAGCTACCATCACTAACCTTTCAATCAAAACTGTAGATTCAAAAGGGAAACAGCGACTTTACAACTTCAACATCGTTCCTACCAACAAAGAACCAGAACACTTAGGAATTCGCATCGCTCCCGTCACCCCAAGAATGTCACCGACTGTGAACGTTGATAGAGGTCGCGCACCCACAGCATCAGATGTCGAAAAAGGATTGCTGATTGCCATTCAAAAAGGCTACACAGCAGCCAACGACCCAGTAGTCTACAGCGTGCGACAATTTTTAGCTCTAGTAAGAAACCACAATCTATCGGCGGCCGATGCTGCTGCACGAGCCGGAGTAGACTTGTCTGTGATTGTCGAACTAGCCAAAATAGTTTTTGAAGAACCAAACTAGCGCTCACACAAACCTACTCATATCTAACTCATGTTAGACAGAGTTAGGCAAGTGCATTCGTTCCGGGGTCAAGCACAGAGCGGGATAAACGGCGAGCCATCAATTTAAAATCTCAAATCTCAAATCTCAAATTGTTCCAATTACCCATTACCCATTACCAGTCAAGAGTGGTTTTAAGCACGCAACTTGGGTTAGTTGAGATGCCAATCATCTCCTTAATACTGCCCGCGCTGAGTCAGGCAGGAACCAGTTTTCCTAACCGCTCGCTCTGAGAATTTATGGCTTTTGACTGATTCAGATTCGTTTGAAACTGCGCTACTAATAGGGATTAGTCAAGCAGCATAACGAGAGTGAGCGGGGATGGTGACCCAGAAGAGGAGAACTCTTCTACGGATGGTGTTACTCCCCTCTGAAGAAGAACGTTTTTTTCCTCATTCTCCACTCCTTTGTTCAACCAATGTTCCGCCCAAAAAGCTCTGTTCAAAAAAAGTCTGCCCTCCCGCTGCGCGTTGTGCTTACAGTCCCCAACGCTCTTTTGATTTCAATCTTACTAGCTCTAACGGGGTGGCTTTCTTTTCAAACAGGGCGACAGACAATGAATGACGTAGTTGCACACCTATTGGGAGAAGCAACGAGTCGCATCTGGGACCGCCTTGACAACTACTTAAAAGAAGGGGTTGTGAAAGGAGAAGGGACTTACAATCAAATTCCAATTGGTTCGGTAAACCAACTTTCCCCAAGTCAAACAGCCGGAGTCACAATCAAACCAAATGGGGAAAGAAATGGGTCAGACTCTCCAAAAACAATATTGCCTCAACAAAAAACAAATTCTGCTTTTCCCACCCCAACCTCAACATTCAACTTGCACGATTTCCTCATTAGCCCTAACAGTCAAGCCTTTATCTTAGACCGTTCGGGGCATTTAATTGCTCGGAACGAGGTAACTGAACCAAAACCGTCTATTTCTGCTGACACCCAGCAGCGAGAAAGCGCCCAAGCTCTGCAACAAAAAGTAATCCAGCTTTCAACAGAGTATTTGCTTAAACATTATGGCAGCCTCGCTGCTATTAACAGCAGCCAAAATCTTAACTTTACTGCCAGCAACTCACTATACTTGCTACAAGTCAGACCTTTTAAAAACCCGAAAGGCTTAAATTGGCTGATTGTGGCAGTTGTACCCGAAACCGACTTCACCCAAAAAGTTCAGGCCAACACCCGCAACACTATTTTGCTCGTGCTGCTGGCTTTGGTTCTTTCTATCTGCCTTTTGCTGTCCATTTCCCTAAGAATAGAACAGCGGCTGCTGCGGTTAATTTCGGCAACAGAGGCGATAGCTGGTGGCGACTTCGACTCAACAGTTTTAGGTAGCGGTGTTGCCGAACTCGAAGCCCTAGCCTGTGCTTTCGAGCGCATGAATTGCCAGTTAAAAGCATCTCGCCAGCGGTTAGAAGAATATTCTGGCGATTTAAAGCGGCAAGTTGCACAGAAAACAAAGGAACTAAAACAAGCTAAAATTGCAGCCGAAAGTGCCAATCGCGCTAAAAGTACCTTTCTGGCCAATATGAGCCACGAATTGAGAACGCCTCTGAATGCGATTATCGGCTTTGCCCACCTTCTTGTCCGCTCCAAACAAACTGCCCCGGAACAGCAGCCGAGTTTAAATATTATCAATCGCAACGGCGAGCATTTGTTGAAACTAATCAACGATATTTTGTCGCTGTCCAAAATTGAAGCAGGTCAAATCACCCTCGAAGAAACTGCTGTTGACTTGTACAGTTTGCTCGATGACTTAAAACTTTTATTTCAGCTCAAAACTCAGTCGTCGGGCTTGCAACTTGTTTTTGAACGCAGTTCTGATGTGCCGCAATACATCCGAACTGATGAAAGCAAGCTGCGTCAAGTTTTGATTAATTTGTTAGGTAATGCTGTTAAATTTACTGAGGCGGGTAGGGTGAAGCTGACTGTAAAATGCCTTCAGCCGCTGGCAAAAAAACCGTTACCCAAATTCTTTCTCCAGTTCTCAGTGAAGGATACAGGTCCTGGTATTGCGCCTGACGAGCTTAGCAGTTTGTTCAAGCCGTTCGTGCAAACAGCAACTGGCAGGAAATCACAAACGGGAACGGGCTTGGGATTGCCCATCAGCCGCTCTTTCGTCAAGCTGATGGGTGGCGATATCAAGGTCAAAAGTTCTGTGGGGAAAGGAACGGTTTTCAGTTTTTACATTAAAGTGAGTCGTGCAACACAGAGCGAAGTCCGTGACATCCAGCCTCAAAAACAAGTGAATGGACTGGCACCCAACCAACAAAATTATCGCATTCTGGTAGCGGACGATGAGTCTGCAAATCGGTTGCTACTAACTCAGATATTGAAGTCAGCCGGCTTTCTTTTGTGGTTTGCGGATAACGGAACTGAGGCTGTTAAATTGTGGCAAAAGTACAAGCCGGATTTAATTTGGATGGATTTGAAAATGCCGCTTTTAGACGGCTTTCAAGCTGCTCGAAAAATTCGTTCTCTGCCTGACGGCTCCCATACAAAAATTATTGCTTTGAGCGCTAATGCGTTTGTTGAAACCAAGAAACTCGCTTTGTCGAATGGCTTCGATGACTTTGTTGCCAAACCGTTCCGAGAAACAGTAATTTTTGAGAAGATGGCGCTTCATTTGGGTGTTCGCTATATCTATGAAGAGGAGTCGCCGAGGAAGTCCGAACGGGATGAGCCTGTTATGCAACTGACTCCTGAGTCGCTATCTGTGTTGCCGAGGGAGTCGATTAAGAAGCTTTATAAAGCCGCCGCTTGTGGAGACGAGCAAGCGGTAAGGCAGTTAATTGAGCGAATTCCTCGCTCCCAGAAACAAATTGCTGGGGCTTTGACCAAGTTAGTGGAAAATATGAGTTTAGATATTATCAGCGATTTGACTCAAAATTGCATTTCGGCCGATTGTACTATCGCAAAATCCCAAGACTGCGATCAAAGTTAACTCGGTTTTTAGATTCGTACCTCATATATCAATATATGAAGTTCAACCTTAGTCTATCGCCAAATCCCAAGACTATTCTCAAAGTTAACTCGGTTTTGAGAATCGTACCTCATATATCGATATATGACGTTCACCGAGTGCATTTCGGTAGATTAGGCGAGCTCACCATCCCACGATTGCGCTCAAAGTTAACTCTGTGTTTACAACCCGTACCTCAGATATCGATATATGACGTTCGGCAGATTGTACGATCACCAAATCCCAAGACTGCGAGCAAAATCAACTCTGCGGTGAGAGTGTGTACCTCAGATATCGATATATGACGTTCGGCAGATTGTACGATCACCAAATCCCAAGACTGCGAGCAAAGTTAACTCGGTTTTTAGAGTTCGTACCTCAGATATTGATATATGACGTTCAGTAGATCGCAAAGCATTAGGACGATTTTGTTCAGAGCAGCACGATTTGACAGAGCAATGCCGAGCAGAGGTACAGCCGATAATCTGCTAACAACTCACGCTCACTTGATTGTTTACTCCCTGCTATCGGCTGTACCTGTCTGTACGTAACGACAGATGCGGGTTCGATCCGCAGTAGCAAGTCAGCGGATTTGGTCTGGGTGGAATGTGGCAGCGGGTCGAGCAGATTAGCGCTCAGTTGGAGATTCAGAGCGAGCTCTTATCGGGAACAAAGGTTATTATTGGTCATATCTGTTGGGAACATCCGTTCGTAAAAACCTACCAAAATCGGGACAAAGCTATGAATAGCTTCCTGGCTTAACGAACGCGATCTAAATATAAAATTAGAGCGACGGAGTGAAAGGTGCAACTATTATGTCTTATAGCGAATTTTCCCTAGATGATATTAAGCATAAACTCGGCTTAACAATTAGAGAAGTATCTGAAGTCTTTACGGCTGTAGAACCGATCGCACCCAGTCAGCTTTTAAAGGAAACCTTAGCCGAAAATATTCCCTTAGCCTTGGGAATTGACACGGAAAAAGCGCGATCGGAGATGATAGTCGCTCCGGTATTGATTGAACTCCGCAGGCGGTGCGATCGTCAAATCAGCCTCTTTTCCGGTACGGAATTTAATATTGATCGAGTCAAAGGACTGAATGGCATTTGTGACTTTATGATTAGTCATTCACCAGAACAATTATCTTTAAATGCTCCCGTGTTTACACTTGTCGAAGCCAAGAATGACAATATCAAATCGGGAATTGCCCCGTGCATTGCAGAAATGTTGGCAGCCCAGATTTTTAATATTCAAAAAGATAACAGCATTTCCTGTGTTTATGGTGCAGTGACAACAGGCAGTATCTGGAGGTTCATGAAACTAGAAGATAGGACGGTTTATATTGAAACAACAGAGCATTTTATTGAAAACATTCAACTAATTCTAGGTATTTTAAGGCAAATTGTTCAGTTGACTCGCCCAACCCTTCCGTGCCTTTGAAGTTCCCTAGTACATTGTACGATCGCACCGTCCCAAGACTGCGATCGAAGTTATAGTCATTTCAAATAAATGTGAGACAGAGGTCAGATCATGATAAAATCGCTAAAAATAGTTAATTAGAAAAAAATGGCTTACAGTCTAGACTATCGACAAAAAGTAGTTAATTATGTGGAAAATGGAGGGAGTATAACGAAAGCTGCCGCCATATTTAAGGTAGGAAGAGCAACAATTTATAGATGGTTAGGTAGGGAAGACCTTCGACCAACTATGGTCTTGCACCGTCAACGAAAGCTAGATTGGGAAGCCCTCAAAAAAGATGTTGAAAAAAATCCCGAAGCAAGATTAGTAGAAAGAGCAAGGACTTTTAGGCGTCAGACCGAGTGCCATCTGCTATGCCTTAAAAAAACTGAAAATTACCAGAAAAAAAAACAATTCCGCTATCAAGAAAGAAATCGAGAAGCCAGAATAAAATATGGAGCGAGAGCTGAGAGAATTAATTAAAATTTATGGCAGTAAAAGCATTGTATTTATTGATGAATCTGGCTTTGAGGAATTTGAAGGTTGTGTTTTTGCCTGGGCGAAAATCGGAAAAAAAGTCTTTGGTGAAAGACCCGGAAAACGGGGGAAAAGAGAAAATTTAGTAGCAGCAAGAAGAAAAGGAAAGAAGGACTTAATTGCACCAATGCTCTTTATGGGTAGTTTGAATGCAGAAGGATTTGAAGGATGGTTATCTTTATATTTGTTACCCGAGTTAACAAGTCCATCTATATTAATTATGGATAATGCACCCATTCATCGTAAGACGGTCATTAGAATATTGGTTGAGGATGCGGGTCATCAGATAATATTTTTACCAAAATACTCTCCTGACTTAAATGATATTGAGCATGATTTTAGTGGATTAAAGAGAGCTAAAATGTATGCGTCTCCTGGCACATCTCTTGATGAAATTATTCGTGCTTATTGTGCAGAAAGAGTGTCTCATACTTATTTGAAATGACTATAACTCGGCAGTTAGATCCATACCTCAGATATCGATATATGACGTTCCGTGTTTCAGTCTAGCGATCGAACTTAAATTCTTTTCAACAATTTTCCCCGTACTAAACTTGACGATAATCTACTCGTCAGACTAAATATTAACTTGCTGGATCAACGTAAGGCAGAACGGTGGTTAGCGGCGATGCCCTCTCATATATCGATATCTGATGCCTGCTCTCGATATATCATACTTTAATCATCTACTTAATTCAAAACCATGCAAATTCGACTAGCAGTCATCAGCAATGCTGGCGGCACTGGCAAAACCACACTTTCAGTTCACCTCGCCTACGAACTGGCGTTAAGGGGTTTGAAAATAGCCATTATGGATCTCGACCCCCAAGGCTCCCTGACCCTTTTTTGCGGCCTAAATCCGCCTGAGCCAGAACACACACTGTCCGCCATAATGCGAGAAAGCTTCAATGGTTCTTGGCCTCTTACTCCTAGCTGGAGTTCCCACACCAATAATATAACCGTTTGTCAAGGCGGAATGACGCTGACGCAAACAGCAGACGAGTTAGTTCTGCACAAGCGTGGCGCTTATCTTCTAGGCGATTGCCTGAGCGACTATCCAATGGATCACGACCTAATTATCTTCGACTGCCCCGCTACCCTCGGCCCCTTGCCCTTGATGGCACTAACTGCTTGCACTCATATAATAGTGCCCGTACAGCTCGAACCAAAATCAATTCAAGGAGCAGCTCACCTGCTGGAGTGGTACTACCACCATTGCAAACAATTACGCCTCAAGCCGCAACCAGAAATCTTAGGGTTTGTACCCAACCAATACGATACGAAACGAGCCGTCCACCGACAACTTTTAGAGTCATTGCCAGCCCAGCTAGAGCAGATGAATATCCGCGTTTTTCCACCTATTCGGGACAGTGCAGAATTTGTCAATGCCAGCGGTCAAGGGTTGCCATTACACCTTTATCGCCCGCTTCACCCAGCTTTAGGCGACTTCAAAGAAATTGTTAAGCACCTGGCTACTTTAATGGGAAATGGAGTTGCTCCGGCTATTGCCAAAAAAGGAAAAAAAAAGAAATAGTGTTTGATTCACAGTCACAACTTGCGCCGGCGAAAACGAATCCTTCGTTTTTGGCTTATAGCCATGAACTGACTTCTTCCAATCCCCAATTTAAAATCTAAAATCGCTATGGCCACCCGTAAAGCTCCCGACTTGGGAAATTATTTTTCATCCGCCAAGCAGTCAATGCACCTCTCTGAAGCTGAATCCGAGATTCAGGAACTCAAAGCAGAAATTGAAGAACTGCGAAAATCGGGTTCAACGGAATTGGAATCTCAATTGACTGCACTGCGAGAACAACTAGAATCCGCCAGCGGTATCCTCTCCATTTCACTAGACCAAATTCAGCCTAATCCTGAACAACCCAGACAGACTTTTTTGCCAGAAAGTATTGAGTCCATGTCCCGTTCCCTCGCTAGTGACGGACAACTGCAACCCATTATCTTGATTCAACGGGGGGATTTGGTGATATTCGATGGAGAACGGCGCTGGCGCAGCGCTAAAAATCTGGGCTGGGAAACTTTGCAAGCTGTGATCGTTCCAGAACCGGCCGCTTTGCACCGCAAAGCACTGCTGACTTCCCTGCACCGGGAAGACCTCAACCCTCTCGACAAAGCGGAAGCTATCGTGCGGGAGTTGTCTGAAAATACTGGTTTGGAAGCTGCAAACATCCCCCGCACTCTCTCAACAGTCGTGCGGCGCTTGAACGCGCAAAAGCGGATGAACTCGGTTTCTGAGTTGGTAACGGCGACACCTGACGAGCAGCAACAGGGTTTAACTGCTTTAGCTTTGGATGAAGCAGAGTTTGCCGTCTTGGGGACGCTGTTGGATTTGCAGCTCAATCCCGCTTCCGTAGATGCCAACATTTTCCCGATGCTGTCTTTGGCTGATGACCTGAAAATTGCTATCAGGCAATCAGGTCTTAAAGGGGTTCATGCAATGGTTCTTTCTAAACTCTCTGCGAAAAATTTGGTGTTGCCAGAGGAAGAAGCGCTGCCGATTAGAGTTAAAACAACTAATCAAGTTATTGCCGATAAATTGTCAGTGACCCAAACTCGTAAATTGGTGCAAGAAATTATCAGTTCTACTCTGGATGATTTCCCAGGAGCAGCCCGCCCGTTCAAGCAGGTAAAGTTGGCAGCCGGGAATTTGAAAAAGCTGTCACCGCAAGTGTTGGAGCAAGCTGAGGTTGAACAACTGGTGGAGTTGCAGGAGGTTTTGCGCCAAAAGCTGGCGGAAATTGAGGCGGTTTTGAAACAAAATGGTGGGGAATAATACCAATTTCATAAATTTCTGCTACAGAGGCAGTTCTAACTCCTCCCCTCGAACGGGGGAGTTGAGGGGGTAGATATTTAGCGATATTTTATGAATTTGGTATAACAACAAAGTTTCGATCGGGCTGTCTGCTGAAATCGATCGACTGTTTCTACCCATCGTTTTTATCGATCACCTTCGATCTGATTAGCTGCCAGACAATCTATAATAAACGAATTGCATTGTGGAGGTAGTTATCCATGAGGCAATGCAAGCTTGTGAGTCAGTTTGTGAATTTTTTGATAAGTTGTTCTGTCTGACGGTAATTTCGATCGCAAAACAGCTTTTTGTTGGTTGTAGCAAGCACCGATCGCCTTGAGGAGTTTACCATTAATAGTCGGCGGGTTAAATCTTGCTTGATTCGATATATGTGGCAAC
The DNA here is from genome assembly GCF_036705565.1 of Microcoleus sp. AT8-B5. Taxonomy (NCBI): domain Bacteria; kingdom Bacillati; phylum Cyanobacteriota; class Cyanophyceae; order Oscillatoriales; family Microcoleaceae; genus Microcoleus; species Microcoleus sp. AT8-B5. The sequence goes on along the minus strand of NZ_JAUBUY010000060.1, from coordinate 15,392 downwards.
CTGAAAACACATTGTCCTTATGAGAGACCGCGATCGCATCCAACAATACGCTCTCAAACTAGGTAGAGAAGGTAAACTCCTATATTCAATATTAGTGAATATTGCTACCCGATTGCATCACGCTTTGAAAACAATTATATCTCAAAACAGTGGAATAAAACACTTACCGTATCGCGATTTAAAAATCACCCCACAATTATTAGGAACTATTGAAAAAACATTCGAGAAATACTTGACATCAGATTTTTTGGAAAAGAATGCAGAGTGGATACTGAATCAATTAGAACTCTGGAATCGAGGAGAAAACCTATCGGATATTCTGCCTGGAACGATCGCTTTTCACCCTGACGCATCCTTACCCAAATCCGAATCCCGGACAGAATCTCAGATAATTAGTGCGTGTGGATATCATGCTGCCGATGAATTACTACAACAAATAAATATACAAAATCTATCAGCAGCTCAGTTGGCAAAAATCTTAGAACTTGCACCCCTTCCAATTCCAGTAACCGAACCCCCATTATTCAAGAATAAATCTGTAGAAGCTGTTCCAACAGCAGCTCTGATGGCTTCCAGTCTCCGCGCGCAGATCCGACCTGATTTGTGGTATGAAGCTGCCAGCAGTATTGCTGTTTTTCAACATGAAGCAAAGGGTAACTCAAACAATTATATCGAGCATTACATTTCCAGCCCAGGTGACATTACCCTGCTGCCTTGGAACGAAGCCCAGCAAATCATTGATAAGTTTGGGTTTACCAGCGCAAAATTGCACATTATTTTTGCAGCTCATACCATGAAACAAGAAACTCCTTGGCACAGCAGCTTTACACTAAAAGCCAGCGATATTGTTAAGGAAATGGGATGGGATAAAAATCACAAAAAAACTCAAATAGAAAAACTGCTAGAGATTGCTAATACAGCATTTGCCCTTGATTGTTTGTTGGTCAAAGCTGTTTGGATTGAGGGAATGAACAAGAAAGGGCAAATTATAGCTAGTGCTCCTGTAGGGAGAATGTGGAATGTCTACATCAAACCCCAAGGTCAGTTAAATTTTGAAGGTAAGATAGACAACCCCCATGAAATCTACATCACAGTCCAACCCGGATTGTGGACTCAGGATTTTTTGAACCGAGCTGGAGCCAAGTCGAGAGAAGCGTTATATCAGTTTGGCTATCTTTCCCAGCAAGTGCTGAGAATCGATCCGTACCATAACGAATTTGCCTTAAGACTAGCAATTCATGTCACCATAGAAAGCCGATTTCACGCCAGTGGTGAATACCGAGTCTTAACGCTACTAAAAGCGATTTTACCATCTCCACAAATTGACTCAGCTCGCAGCGATAATCGCAAAGCCTACAAATTAAAGCAGAGCTGGGATAGTGCCTTAAAACTATTAATAAATCTGGAGTGGCAAATAGAATTTGACCCGGAAACTTATCCAGATAAACTTCAGCCTGAGAACAAGGAAAGAAACCCAAAAGGCTACCTGGAATGCTGGCTGGCGGCCAAAATTACCATCCTTCAGCCAGAACCCATCCCACTTTTAATCTCAAAGAAGACCCAACCCAAACAATTAAAGCGCGCTTCGGCAAAACCACTCTCGATAGCAGGTGCTTCCGTGCGAAAAGCCCGTGAAGGTAAGGGGTGGACTCAGAGAAAATTAGCTGGTTGGTTGGGGGTTTCACAGTCGCTGATTGCTCAGATAGAGCGCGGTCAGCGGACTGTCAGCCCGGAAATAGAGACTAAATTGCTCGCTCTATTGGATATCGCTGAGTGAAGTCGATCGCATTTGAGATTGGAGATTTTAGATCGATGGGGGTTTGAAACTTGTCGGCTGTTGAATTCAGTTTTGGGGCGCGGTACTCGTACCAAACTGACTCGTCGCCTCACTGGTCGCTGCTTCGGAAAACTTATACCACTTCTCCAAAATAATGCAACAGTAGTTTGTACCGCTCGAATCTAATTGTATTGGGTACTCGACCCGCATTGTAGCAGCATTTTAGAGAAATTGTATTACCCAAAGCTGCTCATAGATTGGGTTAGTGTTTTTTATCCTACGATCGTGACTTCAAGCAGATAAAAAACTTTGACCTTGCGCTGTGTCGATTTTAGGCACGTTAGAGAATTTTGATGTTACCCAGCAAAAGCCTTACTAATCAACAGCAAGCAAAAATTTTTTACGCCCGATCAATAAAAGATTGGTTATTCAAGTTGTTATTCAATTTGAGCGATCGCAGCGACAGAGCCTGGGGCTGGCTGCGTATCTTGCGGGTGCCATGACTTTCTTAACGCAACCTCAGTCCAGACTTTACCGGGCTGTATCTTTACTGGTTTGAGCTGGTTGTCCAGTTTTGTCCGGTATCTCGCGGATAGCTATGCAGGTGAACGCATTCAAATACTCCTATTTTCAGAATTAGCGAGATCCAGCGAGCCTAAAGGGCTAGTTGCCGTAATCAAGCTGACAGCAGCCGTGTAATCATAAAAAAAACTTAAAAAATCGAGCTTAAACCCTTACAGTATATGGGTTTAAGCTTGATTACAAAAACATCCACATCCCAGGACAATTTTATCCACATCCCAGGATAATCTTATCCACATCCCAGGATTATGATTTTTTGAAACTCTTGCTATATATAAATTTCAGCTTTTGATTACAACTTTTATAAGTCTGATAAGACTGATCCGCCACCACATCCCGCGACGATCGACCTGGCAGGATGGAAAAAATAATCGCACGGGCTCGACGATCGATCGCCAATGCAGCGCGATGGAGCGCATCTCGCCTTCCTGCTGCAAGCACGAGCGGATACCCCGCGACCAAATCCGACCAAATCCATAACAACCCCTCTCGCACGCTTCTAGTAGCTACCACAGCCGCTAAAAGTGACACGCTCATTTTTCCCGCGAACAAAAAATGGTTGCAGATACAACTACCTGGCACAAACCACCACTCACCAGATATGCCTCAATTTACGAAGCCCTGGCCGACGTACTCGAAGGCGCTACCCCCAGCGCCATCAAACTCGCCCTCTACCTGTACAGAACCTGCATCGGCGGCAAACCAGAGGAAATCGACATCTATGACATCCCCTTGGGCGAAAAACGAGCCACAAGAGTCCGAAACGGCAAGCCCTACAGCCCCAACACCAGGCGGGCAGCGCTCAGACAGCTCGAAAAACTCGGCTTGGTCAAAATTCTCAAAAACTACGGGCGTGGCATTTTTCGCATAGCAGTGCAGCACCTGGGCGACGTTCGCCCCTTCACTCACACCAATTCAAAATTCCAAAAACTGAGTAAGCAGTCAAAAAATCGACTGAACCAGCCAAAAATTGAGCAAACAGGGGGTTCAAACCCTGATGGTGCCGTACTCTTTACAAAGGATAAAAAAGGACAGCAAAGCACTGAAAACATTGCTGCTGTTTTTTTAAATTTTTCTAAAGAGGAAGAAAATTTAACATCACCAGATAAAAAACCACAGCTTGTAACTGAAATCAAATCTAAAAGCACTGAATTAAATAAAAATTCAGAACAAGAACAAAAAACCTGTACTGAAAATAAATGTTCCGCCCCAACCGCTGAATGTCTGAGAATTAATTCAGATAACAGTCAGGCAGTCGATGTGGCAATGCCTTACACTTCTGAACAAATAGGTTTGACCTCCAAACCCCCGCAAAAACTGCTGACAGAACTCAACAGCCTCGACAATCCAACAATCTCTGCCGCCAAATCACCAATACTTACCAATAAAGCTGTCCCGTTAAGTCCTGAAATATCTTCGCCCGTTACTCCCCAAGTTCCTGAAATTGTCGAAGCGGTTGCAATTGCCAACCCCGATGCGACTGAAACTGTCAAAGCCGTTCCAATTACTAATCCTGATGCGACTGAGATTCTCAAAGCGGTTGCAATTGCCAACCCTGATGCAACTGAAACTGTCGAACTAATTGCAATTGCCAACCCTGATGTAACTGAAATTGCCGAAACGGTTGCGATTGCTAACTCCGAAGCAACTGAAATTGTCGAAGTGGTTGCAATTTCTAATTCTGAAGTGGTTGCAATTTCCAATTCTGAAGGGGTTGCAATTTCCAATTCTGAAGGGGTTGCAATTTCCAATTCTGAAGCGGTTGTAATTTCCAGCCTTGATGTAACTGAAATTATCAAAGTGGTTGCAATTGTCAATTCCGAAACGACTGAAATTGCCAACCCTAATGCAATTCATAACTCTGAAGCGATTGCAATTACAAACCCCGATGCGACTCAGATTGTCGAGATAGTTATGCAAGCCACAGGAGGGATGAATCCCGAATTGAGAGTTTGCGTCCTCCAGTACAACTTAGAAGAAATTCAAGCAGCCATAAACCTGCTGCAAATCAGAAGCCAAACAAAGCCAATATCTAACCCTTCAGGATGGATTGTTGACTGTTTGCGCGGTCGTTGGTGGGGAAAAACTAATGGTTTTCCAAACTCGAACCCAACAAATGTTGTTTCGTCTCCAGCTTCAGCAGGCTCTTCTCCAACTCCAAAAAATTCTCCTTCTGCACAGACAACAAGAATAACTGAGGATTATATTGACCCTCAGTATATGCCATTAACAACTCACCGAAAGTTATCCGAACAGTTCCAAGAACTAGGCGAAGAAGCTTTCGCAGCGCTAGGTATTCAGCAGCAAATTTACTTGCAGTGGATACAGCGATTTCCTCAGCAAGCAAAACAAATTGTGAACAAATTGTCTACTACTTAGCTATTTAGCTCTTCTGTGAAAACAGTGATCATCCAACCCATTTAGACAGCTTTTAATCTTTTAGACAACTTTTCGCACAGTTGAATTAGCAACAATATCAAAGGAGAATACCCGACATGGCAGTCAGTTTTGTTGACAAAATTATTCCGAGCAATATTGATGCAGAGGAAGCAATTTTAGGTGGAATTCTTATCGATCCAATAGCCATTAAAAGAATCGCAAATATTCTGCGTCCCGAAGCATTGGCAATTACAGTCCACCAACATATTTATCGGGCCGCTTTGGTGCTGCATTCTCTAGAACAGCCCACAGATTTGATGAACATCACCACCTTCCTCGACAACCACAACCTGCTGGAAGTAGTAGGAGGTCAAATCAAACTGGTAATGCTGGTAGACCGAACTGTTTCAGCCGTCAATATCGACCAGTATGCCTTGCTAGTCATGGACAAGTTTGTCCGGCGCGAACTCATCAAAGTTGGCAATGACATCGTGCAGCTTGGCTACGAGACTTCCACCGAATTGGATGCGATACTAAATAAAGCCGAGGAAAAGATTTTTGCCCTCAATAAGTACAGAGAAGAGCGACAAAAAGCTATTCGACCTCTCTCCGAATACTGCGGAGAGCTTTGGCGATATCTAGATGAAATTGAGGAAGAGCGCTTGGAGACTGCTAACTACTTTCCTGGAATCAGCACGGGGTTTTACGACCTCGACGACCTATTGGGAGGGGGATTTTACCGAGGTGAATTGATTGTCATAGGAGGTCGCCCCGGCAGCGGCAAAACAGCTTTGGCTTGTGCCCTTGGCTACAACATTGCTTCCCTTCCCACGAACGGTCGAGTTTTGATGTTTTCGATGGAAATGCCAGGTCGGGACTTGGCAGCGCGACTAATGGCACTTGAGAGTGGGGTGTCGGTGAAAGATATCAGGAAAGTTAACCTAGCTGGTAAGTACGAAGTGCTAGCTTCGGCTTTAGGGAAAGTTAGCGATGCTGATTTTTGGATAGACGAAAGTTTGGAACCGTCTCCCTTGGAGATTCGTTCCAGAATTAGGGAGTTTGTTTGTGAGCGCGGCCCCTTGGGTTTGGTAATTCTTGATTACTTGCAATTAATGGTGAATTCGGCGGATGAAAATGTTGTCAATAAAATTAGCGAAATTACGCGGCAGATGAAGATTTTGGCTCGCGAGGTTGACGCGCCAGTTGTGCTGCTTTCCCAGCTCAATCGGGGGGTAGAGACTCGCACAAATAAACGTCCGAGTTTATCAGATTTGCGTGGCTCTGGTGGAATTGAACAGGATGCGGATGTTGTGCTTGGAGTTTACAGGGACGATTATTACAATCCTGATTCTCCCGATCGGGGAATCGCTGAAATTATTGGATTGAAAGGCCGCAATAGCGGAACGGGAACGGTTAAGTTGCTGTTTGATGCTGAATGCTGTCGGTTTCGGAATATCTATAAACTGCCGTAATATTAAAGGACAGGAAAATATTGAGCTCTGTCGCCTTACTTCAAGAGCCCGATCGCCTTGACAAGCTGTTCCGGCTGTACCTCCAAATAGCGCTGGAGACTCGACAAATTTTTGTGTCCCGAAATCTCCATAATCACCCGCAGCGGCACCCCAGCATTGCTCAAGTTCGTGAGTGCTGTCCGCCTCATGGAATGCGTTGAAGCTCCCTTAATTCTTACCCGCTTGCAAGCTTCTTTAAAAATCACATCCGCCTGAGCGCGAGTCAAAGGCTTCGTATTGTCTCGCCCCGGAAACAAAAAACCCACATTTGGATTGTAAGCCTTTAAATACTTAGCCAGTATAGGATGGAGCGGCAGCGTTCGCGTTGCTGATTTCCCCTTTGTCGTCGCTTTCCGCAACGTGACTGACCCCCCAACAATGTCGTGAGTTGTTAAAGCTAACGCCTCTGAAATGCGGCAGGCGCAGTAAAAAGTTACAGCAAACAAAAGCCTGTCCCTTGCTGTAATAAAACCCCGGTCAAACAGTCGGTCAATTTCTGCGGGCGTCAAAATCTTAGCGCGCCCATTCCCAAGAACCTTCACGGCGCAGCCTCTTAGAGTAAATTCCTTGATTATTGGACGAAAGGGACATTACGTCAAGTCTGCCTCCAAGCTTTTATCGCTTGATGGGACACTTGCGGGGCGCCGCGCCTCCGATGCCGGAGCCCGCGCCCTTTATTGCAGTTAGATGGCTTTTATTGCTACTCAACTGACTTAAATTCTCAGGCAAATTGATAATTGGCAAGGTGGCGATCGCGTCTATGAGTTCTCGGAAGGTAACAGGTTCAAGGGCTGCCATAACGGCACGAGCAAATAAAACTGGCGCTTATATAATTTGATTATACTATTTTTTGATTCAACTTGCAATTTTTTGTGATATTTTCGTTCCTCCTTAATAAAAAGTTATGAATGTTTCGGAAAAGAGCTTCCCTCACTTATGCAAAAAAAAATGCCATTGCAGTCGGCGAGCAAAAGCATTGTTATAAGTTTTGGAGGGTAAACAAGCGCGCTGGTTAATTGGTTGGCGATCGAAACTTTTGGTTCACCGTCTTGACGCCGAACGCGCACCTTTACCTCTGTCAGAAGTAGCGAAGGCCCTCCTTGTCTGCAATAACCGCTTTGGGAGCAAGCTTGAGGATGAGAAGCATCACAAATTCTGGAGAATCTTCCAGCCTATTTTTGATTTGAGCCTGCAACCATTCAACAGAGGAATCAGAACCATTGACATGAATGCGAGCAAGCCCAGGGACGGTGCAGCAGCTTTAATGGCGCTGGCAATGAATGCGAGCAAGCTAAGAGTGAAATCAGCGAAGTATTAACGGCAGGAATTGAGGTCGTGCTTGCGCCTGAATGTGCGGCAAAATCAATAGGTTTTGCAGGTTCGTTCGGTGTTTGTTTGCCTGTACACCGATGGCGAAAGCGATGGGTGCTGGCTGGGTTCTCAATTTCAATTGTTGCTCCATTTACCTCGCTGCCGGCACCGTCGGATTGCGCTGCGGCTGTTGCCACATTTACTTCGGTTCGATTGTTTGTGAGTTCTTCCAATTGGGCTGCTTCAGGCTCGTGCAGGAATGCTGAGGCTAAGCATTCATAGGGTGGTAAAAAGGAAAGGCGGAAATAGTACATCGTTGATAGTTGCGATAGTCATCTGAACAAAAAACTCCCAATCAAATTTTTGCGGTAAGCATTGCTAACCTTTGTTAGATTGCAACAGTTGACAACATGGTGCAGCATGGCTATATGGGCTGAAGAACCGGAGAATTAACTTCATCCTTTTGGATGATTAACTGAGGAGAAATCCACCTAATCTGATAATTTATTCCACGGTCCCGGCCTGCTGTACGAGGATCTAAGCGGTTTCAGGAAAGCGAAAAGTTGTGTTTTCTTTCTTTGCGATCGCCTCGCGCGTGACGGGCGCCAATGCGAACGGGACATTGGCGGATGAGCATTCAGTCGTCACAATTAGCACTCTCTGCGGAGAGTGGTTTCAGTAGCTGACTTTTTTAGCCGCTCAAAGGGCGGTAGGCGCGGAGGTTAATCAAAAATTAATCGGACATTACCGAACTGCCACTTCACCCATATCTTGGCACGCTAGATGGAACTATAAAATGGCACTAACAATGCCTGCAATGGTTAGAACTTCGTACCCCTATAGAGGAAGCGATCGCATAATTCTGCGTGGCTACTGCCAAGTTATGGTTCAAGTGACACAAACTTATGTGATACCAAATCCGGGTTGGTTACCCCCGTGATGATGGCGAAAAAAAACTTCATTTGCTTGTGTTATTTTAAAAACCCCAACCTCTGGAGAAGTTGGGCAGGAAAGCTGTCACCAATTTCGGTAAATTTAGCTACTTTAACAATTAGTAAACAAGTGAATATATTCACCCTCGCAAGGCGAGCGCTCGTTGATGATTATTGAGAGAAATTTGCCGCGCAACGAGCGGTTATCCTTCTGAAGGCGAACAGTTTTGTGGCCACCAATAATAATTGGTAAGATTTTTGATGGGTTCTGTCATAGTTGCCGATAAAATTTGACAGCGTTCTTCGAGAACTGCTTAATAGTTTTGTATATGCGTCGAAACTTTTATTGACGCTTCGGTTCATCAGGCTTTCTCACTACTTAAACTAATATTTTGGCACACTAAGTACGGAAGACCCGAAAATTCGCTCTAGTTGAGAGTCAGGTTGCTGACACCGCCGCCACTGCTGGATTTGCCCGAAGTGGGTCGGGTGTCCGAGCAGTGAATGACTTTCCAAGCGGTGCAGCCGAGCAAGAAGAAACGGGCGCTTAGGAAGCTTGGAGTGGATTCGTTAATTTAAGTATTTTCCTGCCTGATTTAAGTATTTTCTCGCATGAAAACAGTTACTTTTATAAAGACTTAACATAAGTTATACAACTCTCAGTAAATATACAGAATTATTTTCTGACTCGCAGCAGCAAAAACTATAAAGTTCAGTATTGTAACTAATATATTTATAATCTAGTCTAGCCGATAATAAGGATGAGCAACAAGTTGAGCGCAGTCGTAGGAGTAAGCGTAAGTAAAGATTCCTCGAATTTGCTCAACGCCAAATCAATCAATTAAAAATCCAGGGTGCAGCCATGACTTTAACAAAGCCGTTTCGATTGCGTTTTCCCCAAAAAAGTAGCAAAAGCACAAATTTTGCAACCCCTACCTTGACTGTTAATCCTACAACAGACAGTTTGAGAGCTCGAACATCAAGCAAAACAATCAATAATAATAGTCCTGGACGCATAGACTCTACTTGTATGATACGCCGCTCCCTGCCTTACCACTACAGATAGTGTCAAAATTGACCCGTTGAATCGAGGACTGAATAAATTGAGCCTAGGACTGAATAAATTGAGTCTAGGACTCAATAAATAGCGAAAGCGAGTAACAATAGCGAAGGCGGGCTACAGTCGTTTAAGGAGTACGGAAGAGCCTTATAACTCCATTCAAACAGGCGTCTCGACCAAAGCGGGTAACATAATTGCAACTCGCATCTCCTCAAAAAGATAAGTGACGCATCCAAGCTTACCAAAACTATTATTTAACCCTCAAATCAGGAGTGCAAGCGAGTGCCTTTAACAGACCCGATTGGAGAACATTTAATAGAAAAACAGGAATCCTTAATTCCCGGACTTGCCCCGACAAAGCCCCCTCTGCTGCCGGGAATTCAAACCTCAAAACCTTTATTATATCAAGCTTCGGCAGAATCATCCGAATCCGAACAACTTAACTTAAACTTAATAGAACCAGCAAGCGAACCCGCATCCGAATTCAGTCTAACAGAAACTGATGCTTTTATTATTAATAAAGCCTCCGATATTAACAGCATACCTTCTGCCAACACCAGCCCTCTGATAACTAACAGCACTCTCAGGGATACAACAAATTCTGAAGTTGACCCCCTAATTGGTAAACTCGACTCCGACTTAGGAGACCCCCTAATCAACCCGAATCGAATTGCATCAAATAACGTTTCTTCTGATTCTAATAAATCTGCGACTGACATACCTCCAGTCAACTCGTCAATCAGCAGCTCAGAACTAAATAAAACCACAGCAGCTACAACCGCTGTTCCCGATGAATTGCTGGAAAATAAAACACAATTATCGCCAACCGCCTCCACAAAATCAGAACAAGATTCGGACAAAACATTACCCGTTGTAACTGCATCTACCACGAGCGAAAAAGATTCGGACAAAACGCCATTACCCGCTACCGCTGAAACGACTTCAAAACCCGAAGAACACCAAACGCCCTTATCATCAGAGACTACACTCAAAAGCGAGTCATCACCAAACAAAATATCACCGGCAACTGCATCAACGTCTGACAATTCAGGAGAAAATACAACATCACCCGCAACTGCCTCAGCCACTGAAAACCCTGAACCAGATCGAACATTACCTGCAACTGCATCAACGACTGATAAATCTGAACCAGATCGAACATCACCCGCAACTGCATCAGCCGCTGAAAACTCTGAACCAGATCGAACATTACCTGCAACTGCATCAACGACTGATAAATCTGAACCAGATCAGACATTACCCGCAACTGCATCAGCCGCTGAAAACTCTGAACCAGATCGAACATTACCTGCAACTACATCAACGACTGATAAATCTGAACCAGATCGAACATCACCTGCAACTGCGTCAGCTTCTGATTTATCAGAATCCAACAAAACATCACCTGCAACTGCGTCAGCTTCTGATTTATCAGAATCCAACCAAACCTCACCTACCGAAATATCCACCAACAACTTAGAGACCGCCACTAATCTAGAACCAAATAAAACCTCAACCCCAGAACCAGATCGAACCTCAACTCCCCCAACCAACGTTAACTTTGACTCAAACGCATTCACTGTCGATGAAAAAGGAATAGTCGGCATACAATTCACATCCGACGGCGGCTGGTATAGCGGACAACTAGCCATCGTCAGCCTACTCGGAATGGAAAAATTCGTTCCCGGTTCCGAAGCATTTATCAAAGAAGCAGCAAGTCGAGCTTTAAGCAACTCGACAAAGGGCTACATCGCAATTTCTGACGATTTAGAAGGAGCATATTACACCGATCCTAACAGCTCAGAAAACCTCAATTCCGGGCAATATCTCGGCACAAAAACATTTGCCATGACGCCTGGGGACAAATTCTTCTTCATGCTAGTCCCCAACGGCACCGTACAGCAAGTATACGACAACCCCGCAATCGGCGACGACAAAAAACCCCTATTTTCAATAGCTACAGACAATCCCAGCGACACCTTCAGTATCGGTCAAATTGCCGACATTACAGGCGAAGGCCAACTCTTCGCCATGGAAGACATGGGGCTAATTCAAGGAAGCGATATCGATTACGATGATATCACATTCCGTGTCACGGGCGCTACATCCAAAATAGTTCCCCTCAGCGAATTAGTTGACTCCTTCTCTGCATCAATTCACTCCCAGTTAGTTCAAAAACTGAAGGGTGAATCGGATAAATCAGAGCCGAAATTTACCCAAGAATCAACTGTTACTAATTCCGGCGATCAATCCCAGGGAGAAACACCATCGATAACTGCTGATAACGACCAACAAAAACTTCAGCCAACAGCAGCAACAGTTGCTAACTCAGACAGCCCTGAAGCGCAACCAACAGAAACATCAATAGTTGACAAATCCAATACTCAAGAATCACTACCAACAGCAACATCAATAGTTGACAAATCCAATACTCAAGAATCACTACCAACAGCAACATCAACAGTTGATAAATCTGATAGTCAAGAATCACCAGCCACAGAAACATCAACAGTTGGCAAATCTGATAGTCAAGAATCGCAGCCAACAGAAACATCAACAGTTGGCAAATCTGATAATCAAGAATCGCAACAAATAGAACAAACAGCCTCTCCCCCAGAGACACCCAGTGTTATCCCTAATGAATTAAATTCAGAAAGTGAACTGCCAGTATCAGCAGAATTTATTGTCAGCCAGTCAGCAGATACTGAATCAATTAAAACCGACACAACTGCAACTAATCGCATTCCTCAATTGCCGGCTGAAGCCGACTATGCTGTAAATAATGCTGCTTCTCCACCAACCGCTGAAACTCTGCTGATTCCCACTCCCATCGCGTCACAGCCTCCTGCAAAAACATCTGAGATTGCCGATAATTTTGGCGAAGAATTGCCAAGAGAAACCGATGACAATCTTCCTAATGCTGCCTCACAATTGCCGATCCAAATTACTGAGGTTATTCCCGCATCTAAAGCTGTTGATATCCAAGAAATTGACCGGGATGTTACCGAAAACGCAGCCGAATTTGAAACAGAACAATTTCCCACAACAACCGCTGAGATTATTGCTACAAAAATAGAAAACGTTGCCGATTTAATTGAAGATGACACCACCTTCCCTGAAATAACAGGCGAATTTGAAACAGAACAATTGGTGACAAAAACCGAATCAATTGTTGCCGCACCCGAAGCGGATGATACGGTTGAACGCGAACTCCCTGTTGCTGAAATAACAGCCGAATTTGAAAGCCAACAATTGCCACCAAAAACAGACGATTTCGCTCTTGCTGAATTCACTGCGGATACAATTGATACGGACATCGCTGTCACCTTCACAGCAGCAGAATTAGAGACTGAAAACTCCCCGGCAACTGTCGTTAATTCTCTCGAACCCGACCCGCTAATTTCCCACTCAAACTCTAGCGTACAAACCGATTCTCCTATACAGACACTTTTCTCAACTCCATCAGAAACAGCAGCAGGTACGGCACAGATAGCCTCAGTCGAAACTAGCGTTTCACCCTCAACTCTTAAATCCCCACCCGAACCAAATTCAAACACTTATAATAGCAATTCAACTCAAACAGAAACCGCCGCCGCTCAACCTGCGTATTCCGATACCGAAATTGCGCCCCAAGCCGCAGATATAACAAGCGGTTTGTTGCCGTTAGAGGCAGAAGAACCGGCTCAATTTTCGGACTGTATTGCCAACATTCAACCCAATTCAACACAGCGTACTGGCGACTTCCAAAGCAATACAAATCCCCCAACAAATTTATCAATAACAACTACAGCCAATTTACCGCCAATCCCCGGTACTTTTCTTGTAGATAATCAAGGAGAAGTCAGATTTGACTATGTATTTGACGGCGGTTCCTTTGAAGGCGAAGTCGGAATTTTCAGCCTGGCAGGAATGTCCGCATTTACACCAGGAACTCCAGAATTCATTGCCGAAGCATTGCGTAGAGTTTTAAGCAATTCCACCGACGGCCACATTGTCATCAGCGACTCGATAGAAGGAGCAAAATTCACCGGTGCGATGCCGTTCGACGGGGAGTGGAACAGCGGCGAATATCAGGGTATCAAAACTTTCAATATGACCCCAGGTGACACCTTTGCCGTCATGTTAGTCCCCAACGATACAGTGCAGTCATCGCTCGAATCCTCATATTGGGGAAATTGGTACTCCGGAAACCGCCCCTTATTCAGTATTGCGAATGCCAATCCCAACGATACATCTTACGTGTTGCCGATCGCCGACGCAACAGGTACGGGGAACACTTTTGCGATGGAAGATATGTCAGCCGCTAACTCTGACAGCGACTACAATGACCTTATCTTCACAGTGCTTGGGGCAACAGGAAACGCACCGCTGCTTTCTGCAGTTATCAATCCTGACAGAGAATGGCGCAATACGACTCTCGGACAGCAACTGATAGAATACGCCAACAGCCAAGTGCCATCAGACACAGCGCCCCCCGCAATTGCAGCAGCGCTAGTTAACGACACCGGTTCTAACAGTACCGACGGCATCACCAATAACCCCGCCATCAGCGGAACAATTACCGATGCCAGCGACATTGCTAGCTTCCGCGCCAGCTTTTCGAGAGAGTCTACCGGCATTGAACTTAAAGACTTGCTAACCTCCGACGGCAGCTTTGCACTCACCCCCAACACACTCTCCACAGTAAACGGCAACACCTTAACAGACGGCACGTATACCCTATACCTGCTTGCAACCGACTCGGAAGGCAACACCAACACCTTTGAACTCCCCTTCACCCTCGACACGACACCGCCAGAACTAACATTTGGCTTAAACCCAGCTTTCGACACTCCCCCCGTTGCAGACGGGCAAACCCTAGACTCCACCGTCACCTTAACCGGGCAAACCGACCCCGGAATTACCGTTATTCTAGCTGAAACAGGAGCTATAACTACTGCTGACTCTACAGGACGCTTTGAGTTTGCAGGAGTAACATTAGCTATTGGCAGCAACAGTTTCACCGCCACTGCCACAGACAAGGCCGGCAACGAGAGTACCGCCAGCAGAACTTTTACCCGCACCGAAGCTACTGACTCAGGCGTTATATGGCTGGCTGAAGGAACATCCTTCACAGAAAAGTTAGAACGGCCCATTACAATTCCAGCAGTGCCGTCAACGCTTACTGTGAATATCGCCGGTCTCAACTTCGACAGGGCAGACTCCGACTCCATCAAGGATGCTTTTGAAATAGCCTTAGTCGATGCCAGCGGTCGCTCTTTAGTTCACACTGTAGGAACGGGACTCAACAGCTTCTTCAATTTCACCGAAGGACAGCCTCCCCAACTAGCAGCAGGCGTTACTTTCAACGGCTCTAATATCAGTGTAAATTTATCGCAAATAGCGGATGGTACGGCTGCTACACTGCAAATACGGTTGGTCAACAACGACAGCGATACAGCAACGCAAGTCGGCATCACCTCAATTGCCATTCAACCTTTAGCGGTTCCAACAGCTCCTGTAACAGCATCGCCCTCCGAGGATGTATCCCCTAACGTACCAGTCAATTTCAATCGCTTGCAGGACGTTTCGAGCAGTCTGGAAGCAGAATACAAACAGACTTCATTCAATTCAAGCAGCAAAATTCTTTACGCCGATTTAGCTGTAAAAAATGCGGGTCAGTATCCGGTGCGGGGTACGCTTTTGGTAGGGATAAACAATATTAGCGACCCAACGGTGCGACTGTTGGATGCGGACGGAATGACGCCGGAAGGAATTCCTTATCGGGACTTAAACATAAAATACGATAAAAATAGGTTATAATGCTTACATAGCAAGCATATAACGTTAAAAAATGACCC